>DATBIR010000051.1:0-38167 GCA_036556825.1 Beijerinckiaceae bacterium | reverse complement strand
CGTCTGCCCGTGGCACGGTTACGAATACGACCTCAGGACCGGCGAATGCGTCGGCGACAGAAAACTCAAGCTGAAGAAGTTTGAGGTCGTGCAGCGCGGCGACGATGTGTTCGTGGTGGCCTAGCTACCTTCGTCATTCCGGGACGGCGCGATAGCGCCGGGCCCGGAACCCCACGAACAGGCGTCACCTGTTGTACCAAGTCGTGGGTTCCGGGTTCTCGCTGCGCTCGCCCCGGAATGACAATCGTGACTGAAATAACAAGAAGCAGGAGGAGATGATGGAGCTGCCGCCGATCGAAATGCCGGCGATCGATCGTAACCACGACGTGCGCAATTTCACGTTTAATGAGTTCTCGACCGCAAAGCTGCTCGACCATGCCGCCCAGCAGGCGCGTCAGCGCCGCTACCAGGATTTCCTGATCGTCGACGTCGACTCTCACCATTACGAGAGCGAGTCGTACAAGGAGGTGTTCCAGTATATCGAGAGCCCGGTGATCCGCCGCGCGGCGCTGGAAGGCCTCAACCGCGGCGGCCGTTCGTCGATGATGAACAGCCAGGTGGGCTACCAGGATATCGGCGGGCGCATCACCCGCCACTGGCTACGCAAGCAGGAGAAGACGCCCGCCGAGACGCATCGCGACATCACCATGACCAAGCGGTGGATGGACGCGATGGGCGTCGACTATGCATGCCTGTTTCCGACGCCGATGCTGTTCCTCGGCCTGCATCCGCAGGTCGAGATCGAGGCCGCGCTGTCGCAGGCCTATAACCGGTGGCTGTGCGAGCGCATCCTGGCCGAGGAACCGCGCCTGATCTCGATGCTTTACCTGCCATTCAACGACCCGGAGGCGGCGTATCGCATGGTCAAGGAGTTCGGCGGCCGCAAGGGCGTCAAGGGCTTCATGGTGACCTCGCCGCGCTACAAGCCCGTCCACGACAACGCCTTCATGAAGACCTACGCGCTGCTCGAGGAGATGGGCCTGCCGATCGCGTTCCACGCCGCCTACAACTGGAACGACCAGGCGCTGTCGACGACCAACCGCTTCATCTCCGTGCACGCGCTCGGCTTCATGTGGTTCAACATGGTGCACATGACCAACTGGGTCGTGAACGGGCTGCCGGAGCGCTTTCCGAAGCTCAAGGTGCTGTGGATCGAAAGCGGCCTCACCTGGGCCTATTGCCTGATGCAGCGCCTCGACCATTCATACATGATGCGCACGTCCGAATGCCCGGCCCTCAAGCGCAAGCCGAGCGAATACATGCGCGAGATGTTCTATTCGACGCAGCCGATGGAGATGCCCGCGGACAAGTCGATCCTCGAGGCGACGTTCAAGATGATCAACGCCGAGACGCAGCTCGTGTGGTCGTCGGATTATCCGCACTGGGATTTCGACCTGCCGAGCGTGATCTACGACCTGCCGTTCCTCGGCGAGAATGCCAAACGCAACATCCTCGGCGGCAACGCCGCGCGCCTGTTCGGGCTCGACACGACGCCGGTCAAGACGCTGCCGAGCGACGTGCCGGCGGCGCCAGAAGGATTCGCGGCCGAGGTGCTCGCCGGCGCGACGCAGGGGGCGTAACACTTACCCTCTCCCAGGGGGAGGGGGAGCTTGTCGCGTCAAGCCTCCGTCGCAGGCGGGAGCGGCGCCGCGCCGCGGATCATGTCGGCGGCTTTTTCCGCCATCATGATCACGCAGGCGTTGATGTGCGCCGACACCATGTCGGGCATCGCCGAGGCGTCGACGACGCGCAGGCGCTCGACGCCGCGCACGCGCAGCTGCGGGTCGAGCACGGCGTCGGGGCCGATGCCCATGGCGCAGGTGCCGGCCGGATGGTGCGCCGTGATCGCCGTGCGCCTGATGAAGGCGTCAATGTCCGCGTCGGTCTTCACGTCCGGGCCGGGCGTCACCTCCTTGCCGCGGAACGGATCGAGCGGCTTCTGGTAGGCCGTGTCGCGCGCCCGCTTGAAACCTTCGCGCAGCGTCGGCAGATCGGCCGGGGCGGACAGAAAGTTGCCGACGATGCGCACCGGCGCACGCGGATCGGCCGAGCGCAGCAGGATCTCGCCGCGGCTGTCGGGGTGCAGCAGCGTCGGGCGGATGCCGTAGCCGTCGAGATAGGGCCCCTTCAGGCCCGGGAACCACAAGGCGGCGTGCGGCGGCGCTCCCCGGAACATGAACTCGATGTCCGGCACGGCGAGCTCGGGACGGGTCTTGACGAAGGCGTGCAGGCCGCCCGGGACGACGGTGCCGGGCCCGGTGCCGAACAGAAAGGCGCGGATCATGCTCATCGCCATGCGGTCGAAGCGCATCTCGTCGCGGAAGGTGCCGGCATTCGGCCGCGTCCACAGCAGCAGCGCCGCGATGTGGTCCTGCAGGTTCTTGCCGACGGCCAGATCGACCACCGGCTTGATGCCCGTGGCGCGCAGATGATCGGCCGGCCCGATCCCGGACAGCATCAGCAGCTGCGGCGTATTGAAGGTGCCGCTTGTCAGGATCACTTCGCGGTCGGCGTCGACGCGCGTCGCCCCGTCGCTGCGCTGGCGGAACTCGACGCCGGTGGCGTGCGTGCCGTTCATCAGCACGCGCGTGGCATGGGCGCCGGTGATCACCGTCAGGTTGGGGCGGCGCAGGGCCGGCTTGAGATAGGCGGTGGCTGTCGAGGAGCGCCGTCCGTTGCGGATGCTGTATTGGCTGCGCCCGAAACCTTCCTGCTGACGCCCGTTATAGTCGTCGGTGAATGGAAACCCCGAGGCTTTGCCGGCCTCGATCCAGGCATCGTAAAGCGGGTCGCGCGTCTTCGCCCATTGCACGCCGACCGGCCCGGAGCCGCCGCGCCACGTGTTCTCGCCGCCTTCCCAGGTCTCGGAACGCCGGAAATAGGGCAGGACGTCGGCGTAGGACCAGCCGAGCGCGCCCTTCTGGGCCCAACGGTCGTAATCGCCGCGGTTGCCGCGCGTATACGCCATCACATTGATGGACGACGAGCCGCCGAGCACCTTTCCGCGCATCGCCTCGATGCGGCGGCCGTTAAGATTGGGCTCCGGCTCGGTCTCGAGGCCCCAGTCGTGCATGCGATACTGGTGCATCTTGCCCATGCCGAGCGGGATGTGGATCAGCGGGTTGCGGTCGCGTCCTCCCGCCTCGAGGAGAAGCACGCGCGCGCCGGGGTCGGCGCTGAGGCGGTTGGCCAGGACGCATCCGGCGGAGCCGCCGCCGACAATGATGTAGTCGTATCGCTTGGTGCCCGTCATCGCTCTTGTCATGTTCCCTCGCGGCCGTGCTTGCCAAGAGACGGCGGCCCCGGTCAACTAGCGGGTCGCTCATGCGGAATTGATCCGTTCTTGTTGTCGTTGTGTCGGATGATCTTGTTCGGCAAAATGGTGTCCACTTTGCCGGATCATGCTCGCACAGGCGAGGACACGCCATGATGATCGAGCTGCGCCCGCTTTATTTCGAGGACCTGAGCGTCGGGATGAGCGAGACGCTGCTCAAGACCGTGTCCTCGACGGACGTGGTCGGCTTCGCCGAGGTGACCGGCGACCGCAACCCCGTCCACCTGTCCGAGCACTTCGCCGCCAAGACGTCCTTCGGGACGCGGATCGCGCACGGGCTCTACACCGCGAGCTTGATCTCGGCGGTCCTAGGCACGCGCCTGCCGGGGCCGGGGGCCATCTACGTGTCGCAGACGCTCAACTTCCGCGCACCTGTCAGGATTGGCGACACGGTCGAGGTGAAGGTCGAGGTGGCGGAGCTGGTTCCCGAGCGGCGTCGCGCCCGCCTCGCCTGCACGTGCAGCGTCGGTGGCGAGGTCGTGCTCGACGGCGAAGCGCTCGTGAAGGTGCCGGCCCGCCCCGAGGGGCTGCCGCCGTCGTGAGCAATCTCTCTCAAGGAGGTGCAGGGCTGCGCTTCCAGCCGAAGGTGCGTGCAGCGAGCTGAAGCGCGACGACGAGCCCGACGGCGATCAAAAGGCCCTGCGCCGCTGGGCCCGTGACGAAGATGGCGTAGTCGCCGTCCGAGGTGGTGAGGGCGCGGCGAAAGCTCGTCTCCATGCGGTCGCCGAGAACCAGCGCGAGCAGCAGCGGCGCCATGTCGAAGGCGAATTTGCGCAGGACGTAGCCGAGCGCACCGGCGCCCACCATCAGCACGAGGTCGAGCGCGGACGCGTTCACCGCATAGACGCCGATGACAGAGACGAGCAGCACGATCGGGCTCAGGATGCCCGGCGGGATGCGCAACAGGGTCGTGAACAGGCCGACGAAGGGCAGGTTGAGAAGCAGCAGGATCAGGTTGCCGACATACATGCTGGCGATCAGGCCCCAGAACACCTTCGGATGATCCGAGACGAGCTGCGGGCCGGGCTGCACACCGTGCACGAGCATCGCCGACAACAGGATCGCGGTGGCCGGGATCGCCGGAATGCCGAGCACGAGCAGCGGGATCATCGACGAGCCGGTGGTGGCGTTGTTGGCCGTCTCCGGGCCGGCGACGCCGGCAATGGCGCCGTGGCCGAATCGTTCCGGGTGCCGCGACAGGCGCTTCTCGACTGCGTAAGACACGAAGGTCGAGACGATGTGCGAGATGCCCGGCACGATCCCGAACAGGAAGCCGATCAGCGAGCCGCGGCCGATCGCCGGCGCCGCCTCGCGCAGGTCCTCGCGCCGCGGGATCAGGTCCTTCAGGCGCGGCGCCTTCGGAGCCGTGACACGCGCTTCCTCGAGGTTGAGCAGGATCTCGGAGATGCCGAACAGACCGATGGCCACGGGCACGAAGGCGAGACCCTCGGTGAGCGCGAGCGAGCCGAAGGTGAAGCGTGGATAGGCCGTGAGCTGGTCGAGGCCGACGGTTGCAAAGGCGAGCCCGAGCAGGATCATGGCCAGCGTCTTCACGGGCGGACCGCTGCCGATGAAGGCGATCACGAGGAGCGCCGCGGCCATCAGCACGAACTCCGCGGCGGGGCCCACGGCGAGCATGGCGCTGGCCAGCGGCGGCGCGAACAGCACGAGGCCGATGATCGACAGCGTGCCGCCGACAAAGCTTCCAACCGCGGCGATCATCAGGGCCGGGCCGGCGCGGCCGCGGCGCGCCATCTCGTAGCCGTCGAGACACGTGACGACACTCGCCGCCTCGCCCGGGATGCGCACGAGGATCGAGGTCGTCGAGCCGCCGTACATGGCGCCGTAAAAAATGCCGGCGAGCATGATGATGGCGGTCTCGGCCGGCAGGCTGAAGGTGAGGGGAAGGAGCAGCGCCATTCCGGCCAGGGGCCCGAGCCCCGGTAGCACGCCGACGATCGTGCCCCAGAAGCAGCCGATCAGACACCACAGCAGATTTGTCGGCGTGACGGCGACCCGAAACCCTTCGAGGAGCTGCGCGGCGCTGTCCATGACGGGTCAGAGCGGAAGGATGCCGGCCGGCAGGCCGACGCCGAGAAGCCGCGTGAAGACGAGCCACGCGACGGCGGCCGCAATCACGCCGGACAGCGCGCATCGCACGAGCCGATAGCCGCCCGCCAGGCGGAACAGCGCCGTCATCGCCAGCGCCAGGGTCAGCGGTGCGCCGAGTGGCTCGAACAGGAACGCCACGACCGCGAGCGTCGCGAGCGCGCCCCACGCGTTGAGACGGCCGAGACTGACCGTGCCCGGCGCGTCATTTGCGGTCATGGTGCGCAAGGTGCAGCCGAGACCGGTCAGTGCGAGAAGGATGCCGACGGCCGACGGCATGAAGCCGGGACCAGGAAGGGACACGCTGCCGGCCGGCATGCGCCAGGCGAGCGCCGTCAGCGTGACCCCGAAGGCGACGAGGGCGAGCCCGACGACAACCTCGCCGCGCCTGCGGTCGACGACCACGGTCAGTTCGTCTTCTTTTCGAGACCGATGGCCTTGGCCACGTCGCCGAGCGCGGTGAGCTCGCCGCGGATGAGCTTGTCCATCGCCGGGCCGTCCTTGACCGCGTGAACGGCGCCTTGCTGCGCCATCACCTCCTTGAAGCGCGGGCCGTTCGCCGCCTCGGTGAAAGCTTTCGTGATCACGGCAAGGCGGTCGGCCGGCACGCCCTTGGGCGCGATCAGGCCCCACCACAGCACGGTCTCTTCCGAGCCGATGCCGAGCGCCGCAAGCCCCGACGCCTCGGGCAGCGCGGCGTTGCCTTCAGCCGAAGTCAGGATCAGGCATTTGGCCTTGCCAGCCTTCACATGCGGAAGGATCGGCGGCAGAGAGCCGCCATAGAAGGTCACGTGGCCGCCAAGGAAATTCTTGGCGGTCTCGCCGGCGCCGCCGAACGGCACCGGCCGCACCTTGGCATCGAGCTTGCGAAAGATGCGCTCGGCGGCGAGCTGCATGGTGCCGCCGACGCCGTCGTTGCCGTAGGTGAACTTGCCCGGATTGGCCTTGACATGCGCGATCATCTCCCTCGCGTTCGCGGCCGGGAAATCGGGCGGCGCGCACAGCACGTAGGACGAGTAGCCGATCGACAGGACCGGCTGGTAGCTGTCGGGCGTGTAGGCCACCGGAAGGGTGTGCGGGCTGGTCGTGAGCGGGCTGTTCCAGATGAAGCCGAGCGTGTGGCCGTCCGGCCGTGCCGCCGTGATCAGCGTCGTGCCGACGGTGCCGCCGCCGCCAGCCTTGTTCTCGACGACCACCTTCTGCTTGAGGATCGGTTCGACGAGCTCGGCGAGCTGGCGCGCGAACACGTCGGTGCCGCCGCCGGGCGGCGCCGGCACGACCAGCGTGATCGGCCGCTCGGGAAAGGTTTGCGCGAACGCCGCGCCGGCGCTCAGGGTAAGCGCCGCGGCAATGATCGACTTCGTCAGATGCTTCACGAGTTCCTCCCTTGGTGCTGGTCAGCGTATTTCGACCTTGTATTGGAAGCGTTCGGCGGGTCCGTAGCTGCGACGCCATTCGCGCGGCGCGTTGTCGAGGCCGTAGGCGATGCGCTCGATGATCACGACCGGAGCGCCTTCCTTGCGCCGCAGGATGCGCGCCTCGGGCGCCGGGCAGGGGCCGAAGGTGATCGTCTCCTCGGCACGGGCGATCACCTGGCCGCACACGCTCGCATAGACCGGGTAGAGCAGGGGCCCGATGGCTTCGTCGGGCACGTCGAGGAACGTCCGGAAAGGCTCGAGCGGCAGCACGATGTCCTCGGCCAGGATCGGCTCGCTGTCCACCATGCGCACGCGGCTCATGCGGATCGCGGCCGTTCCGGCGGCGATGCCGAGGGCCTGCGCGGCTTCGGCGGGAGCGGGACTGACGTCGCGACTCAGCATGCGCCCTTCCGGCCGCAGCGGCTGCCGGTCAGCCCCGTGCAGACGGAAGAAGCGGAACATGGATGAAGCGAAATCACCGCGACGCACATAGGTGCCACTGCCCTGGCGGCGCTCGAGCAGCCGCTCGTCGACAAGGGCGGACACGGCGCGGCGCACGGTCCCGAGGGACACCCCGTATTCGGCGGCCATGGCGAGCTCGGCCGGCAGGGCCTCTCCCGGACCCCATTCACCGTCGCGAATGCGGGCCGCGATCGCCTCACGCACCCGCTCGTAGCGCGGAAGCCGCATATCGCCGGGAAGGGCGAGATCGCCGTCCTCGGACGCATCTAGCGCGGGCATCGGGACCTCACGGCTTGATAGTCTTATAGAAGACTATTAGAGTTCCTCGAAAGTTGTCAATCCAGGCTCGGGGGCCGCTTGTTCACGGAAGCTGTGTCGCGTCGCGGTGCCGATCTGTCCGAAGGCGGGACCTTGCTGCACGGGCCGATCGATGCCCATGCGCATGTCTTCACCAAGAGCCTGCCCGTGCAGCAGGGTGCCCGCTACCTTCCGCAGCAGGATGCGCCGACCGAGGCGTATCTGAACCTTCTCGATCACGAAGGCATCGCTGGCGCCATCCTGATCCAGCCGAGCTTTCTCGGCGCCGACAACTCCTACATGCTTGCCGCCGTCGCACGCGCGCCGCAGCGGTTTCGCGCGGTCGCGGTCCTGCCGCCGTCGACGGACGCGGCCGAGCTCGCGCGCCTCGCTGCCCAGGGCGTGGTCGGCATCAGGCTCAATCTCCTCGATCAGGCGGTGCCACCGCTTGCCACGCCAGTGTGGCGGAGCTTTCTCGAGGCGCTCGCCCGGCTCGGCCTGTTCGTCGAGGTGCAGGCGGAGGGGGAGCAATGGCCGCAGCTGCTGCCGGCGCTGCTCGCGGCCAGAGTAACCGTGGTGATCGACCATCTCGGGCGGCCGCAGAGCAGCGACCCGACTTCGTCCCCCGGCCTTTCCGCCGTTGTCGCGGCAGCCGCCAATTCCAATGTGTGGGTGAAGGCATCAGGCCCGTACCGCTTTGCGGCATCGGCGAAGACGGTGCTCGAGCGCCTGATCGACGTGGCGGGCACGGAACGTCTGCTCTGGGGGAGCGACTGGCCATGGACGCAGCATCCGGAGATCACCGATTACGCGGTGACGCGCCGCTGGCTCGACGAATGGATCGCCGACGCGGCAGTGCGCGCGCAGATCCTGATCGCCAATCCGCGGCGTCTGCTCGGGATGCAGGTCGCGGCTCGGTAACTCCGTCTCCATTGAGGCGAGTCGTTACGGCAAGCGCGCGAGGTACGCGGCGAGGGCGACGAGATCGTCGTCGGCAAAATTGTAGAGCACGCTCGTCATCATGCCGTCGAGGCCGGAGCGTTTGCCGGCCTTGTAGTCGCGCATGGTCTTGACGAGGTAATCGGCACGCTGCGCTGCGAGGCGCGGGATCTGCTCACGGCCTGAATAGTCGGGCAGGTGGCAGCTGCCGCACCGGCCCGCATCGGCGATCGCCTTGCCGCGCTCGGCCACGGGCGAGGCAGGCGGCGCGTCCGCCGGAACGCGCGTCTGTGCGGAAAAATAAGCCGCGAGATTCTCGATGTCCTGGTCAGAAAGCGCCTTCGCCAGGGGCGTCATGACCTCGTTATGGCGCTGCTGCTCGCGGAACAGGATCAACTGCACGACAAGATACGGTGCCGGGTGGCCGGCCAGCGACGGGATGTTCGCGATCTTCGAGTTGCCGTCGTCGCCGTGGCAGCCGGCGCAGGCGGCCGCCATCTCCCGCCCGCGCGCCGCGTCCGCCGCGGCCGCCGGAGTGAACAGCAGCGAGCCCGCGACCAGCGCGATGAAGCAATGATGGTTCATGGGGAGAAAAGGGAGGGAAAGGCCGCCGGGACAAGACCCGGCGGCCGATGCCGGGTCAGCGCTTGTGGGCGATGCGGTAGATGGCGCCGTTCCAGTCGTCGGAGACGAGCAGCGCGCCGTCGCGCGTCACCTGCACATCGACGGGACGGCCCCAAAAATTGTCGCCCTCGAGCCAGCCTTGCGCAAACGTCTCGACAAGCGCCGCGCCTTTCTCCTGCGGGGTCACCTGGAGGACGTCGTAGCCTTCCTTGCGCTCGCGGTTCCAGGAGCCGTGGCGGGCGATGAAGATGCGGTTCTTGTATTCGGCCGGCAACATGCTGCCCGTGTAGAAGCGCATGCCAAGGGCGGCCGCGTGCGGCCCGAGCAGCGCCACCGGCCGCTCGTATTCCTCGCAGCTCTTGCCCTTGCCGAATTCGGGATCGACGACCGTGCCGGCGTGGCAGACCGGGAAGCCGAAATGCAGGCCCGTCTTGGTGACGCGGTTCAGCTCTTCATCGGGCTGGTTGTTGGTGAGCCAGTCACGGCCATTGTCCGTGAACCACAGCTCGCGGGTTTCCGGATGCCAGTCGAAGCCGACCGTGTTGCGCACGCCGCGGGCCACGACCTCTGCGCCGCTGCCGTCGGGCTTGATGCGGCGGATCTGCGCGTGGGTGGCGGGCGGATCGCAGATGTTGCATGGCGCGCCGACCGGAACGTAGAGCATGCCGTCCGGCCCGAAGGCGATGAACTTCCAGCCGTGCGGCTCATCCTTCGGCAGATCGTCGTAGACGACCTTCGGCTCGGGCGGATTGTCGAGGCGGTTCTCGATATCGTCGAAGCGCACGACCCGGCTGAGCTCGGCGACATAGAGCGCGCCATCCTTGAAGGCGACGCCGTTGGGGCGATGCAGCCCTTGCGCGATCGTCTTGACCTCGCGCCTGCCGTCCTTCTCGACGACGGCGTAGACGCGTCCGACCAGACGCGAGCCGACGAACAGCGTGCCCTTCTCCCCGAGCGTCATCGAGCGCGCATTGGGCATGCCGCTGGCCCACAGGCTCACCTCGAAGCCTTGCGGCACCTTGATCTTGTGGACCGGGATCTCCTCCGCGTTCTTTGCGGTCAGGGGCGCGTTGTGGGGCGCGAGCGCCGAGGCCGCCTGGCCGCCTGAGCGGCCCTGCGCCCAGGACGGTGGGGCCGGCGGCGCACCCGGCGCGGGCGCGGCCCCCGGTGCGGGGGCCGGCTGCGCAACCGCGATGCCCGAGGCGCAGGCGAGGGTGAGCACCGCCGCCCCTGCAAGCACCACCGATGTCCGATGATGTAGACGCATGTCTGTCTCCTCCCCTTGATCGATCTGCCGAATTGTTGTCGGGCGAGACTGCGCGCATTCGCGGCGCGTGCCAAGCCCGAGATTTCTTGGATCGCCGTCCGCGCGACGTCAGCGAGTTGCCTAGGCGTCGACCTTGCGCGGAACCATGCGGCGATAAACATACGGCGCATCGTCGGGAGCGACATCGCGCAGCGCCTCGGTGACGGAGGCGTGGTGCGGCGACAGATGACAGGCCGGGTCGGCCTCGCGGGGATCACCGGCGAGCGCCATCGCCTGGCAGCGGCAGCCGCCGAAGTCGATCTCGCGGCGCGCGCAGGAGCGACATGGCTCGCGCATCCAGTCGGTGCCCCGGAAGGCCTGAAAAGCCGGGGCGGCCTGCCAGATCTCGGACAGGCTGTGATCGTGGACCGTCCAGAATTCGAGGCCCGGGATGGTCTCCGCGGCGTGGCACGGCAGCACCCTGCCGGACGGCACGACGTTGAGCGTGCGGCGGCCCCAGCCGCCCATGCAGGCCTTTGGATAGCGCGCGTGATAATCCGGCAGGACATGGTCGATCACGATCGTGCCGGCATGCAGCGCCTTCAGGCGCTCGACCTCGGCCACGGCCGCCTCGGCCTCGGCGCGCGACGGCATCAACATCGATCGGTTGCGCATGGCCCAGCCGTAATACTGCGTGTGCGCGATCTCGACCCGGCGTGCGCCGAGCCCGATGGCGAGCTCCACCATGGCTCCGGCGCGCGCGGCATTGGCGCGATGGATCACTGCATTCACGGTAAGCGGCGCACCCGTCGCCGTCACCCAGCGCGCCACGTCGCGCTTGCGCGCAAAGGCGCCCTCATAGCCGGCGATGCGGTCTGCCGAGACCGGCTCGGCGTCCTGGATCGACAGCTGCACGTGGTCGAGCCCTGCTTCGACAAGCTCCGCCACGCGCGCTTCGGTCAGGCCGATTCCCGACGTGATCAGGTTCGTGTAGAGCCCGATCTCGGCGCAATGGCGCACGATCTCGGCGAGATCGCGCCGGCTCGCAGGCTCTCCGCCGGACAGGTGCACATGCAGGACGCCGAGGGCGGCGGCTTCCGACAGCACGCGCTTCCAGGTCGCGGTGTCGAGCTCGCGTTCGCGGCCTTCGAGCTCGAGCGGGTTGGAGCAGTAGGGGCAGCCGAGCGGGCAGCGATGCGTCAGTTCCGCCAGGAGCCCGAGCGGTGGCGCCGGCGCGTTCACAGGTCCAGCACCCGCTTGGCCGCCAGGTCACCGAGCAGCGCCCGCACGTCGCGCTCGATCAGCGCCCGTTCGGCCGCGAAGCTCGCGGCGAGGTCGTCGACGATGGCGCGGATGGTGCGCTCGCCGTCGCAGCGCTTCAGGATCTCCACGGCGACCGGATCGGCGCGCAGGACCCGCTCCGGCGCGAGCAGCAGCCACTCGCCGCGCGCTTCATCGTGACGCAGGCGCACGCCTTTCGGCAGGCGCGGCTTCGCCAGATCGTCGGGAAGCGCGGCGTCAGCCTCGCTCATCCGGCCGCCTCCGGGGTCCATGCTCCCGGCGGCACGTGGCCTTCGACATAGGCGTGCCACAGCGCGTCGAGCTGTGCCCACAACAGGTCGCATTTGAACTCGAGCGCTCGCATGGCCTTGTCCTGGTCGGCCGGGCTCCGGGCGTGTTCCCGAACATAGCGCAAAGCGAAGTCGGAGTCGCGCTGCGCCTGCGGCGGGCGCGCGGTGAAATAGGCGAGTGTTTCCCGCGTCACGAAATCGTAATGCCGCAGCATGCCGCCGACCCGCTCCTCGATGATCGGCGGCGAGAACAGCTCGGTCAGCGAGGAGGCGATTGCCTCGAGCAGGGAACGGGTCCGGCAGAAGTTGACGTAGGCCTCCACGGCAAAACGGGTGGCCGGCAGGATACCCTTCGTCGACACCACGTAATCGCGGTCGAGGCCGAGCCCGGCCGTCAGCGTCAGCCAGCGCGCGATGCCGCCGTCGCCGCCCTCATGCCCGTCCTGATCGACGATGCGCTGCCGCCATTCCCGCCGCAGTGCCGGATCCTCCATGCGCGTCAGCACGGTGGCGTCCTTGATCGGGACCATCGCCTGATAGAAGTAACGGTTGAGCGCCCAGGCCTGCACCTCAGCGCGGGAGCATTGACCGCCGTGCAGCCGGCGATGGAACGGGTGCAGGTTGTGGTAGCGGGTCTCGCCGATGCGCCGCAAAGCCGTCTCGAGCTCGTCGGCCGATAGTGTCCTGTTCACAGCACCACCTCCATGCCGTCGAAGGCGAGTTCCCAGCCGGCCGCCTCGATGGCGCGACGCTCCGCCGAACCTTCCACCAGGACAGGATTACTGTTGTTGACGTGAATGTATATCTTGCGCCCGACCGGCAGGCCGGCAAAGCGCGCCAGCGAGCCCTCCGGACCGCTCATCGCAGCATGGCCCATCCGCCGCGCGGTCTTCTCGGACAGGCCGAGACGCACCATCTCGTCGTCGTCATAGGTGGTGCCGTCGAAGAAGACGAGGGCAGCGCCGCGCAGGCGGTCGAGCAGCGCCGGCGTGACCGCGGCACATGCCGGCACGTAGAAGAAGCTTGTGGAGTTTCCGGAGACATGGAGGCCGACCGTTTCGTCCGTCTCGCGGCCGATCTCGACGGCGCCGCTTTCCTGGTGGAGGGCCACCTTGCCCGGCACCGCGAAGGCTGTGAGGCGGAGACCAAGCCCGGTGTCGAGGGGGCGCTCCAGGGCGACAGGCACCCGCTCGACCAGGGTCGGGTCAAGCACGCGGAAGATCGAGTTGTCGCGCAGGACACGCAGCACCGGGTCGGTGGCGTAGATCGCGAGGTTCTGACGCTCGCGCAGCGTCAGGAGGCCCGCGACACTGTCGACGTCGGCATTGGTCAGGGCGACCGCGCAGAGCGGGCTGTGGCGGCCGGGCGCGCGCGGCTGCAATGGCGGTGTGGCGACGATTTGCTGCCGCAGGTCGGGAGAGGCGTTGAGGAGGAGCCAGCGCACGCCGTCGGCGCTCACCGCGAGGCTCGCCTGGCTGCGCGGACGAACCCGCGGGTCGCCCGCCCAGGCCAGCTCACAAACGGGACAGCGGCAATTCCATTGCGGACAGCCACCCCCGGCCGCGGACCCGAGAACGAGGATCCGCAGCGACATCAGTCCATCAGGCAATCAATCGAGGTCGAGCTATTCGGCGGATTCGTAGCTCGTCACTTCCATGCCGACGCGAACTTCCACAACCCGTGGGGTCGTCCAGGCCATATCGTTCCTCCCAACAGGCCGCTCCAAGGGCGGGGGCGGCGTGTTAACCACGATAGCTCAGCCCTTCCCGAGACGCCAGAGCCATGTTGACGGCGGACGGCTCCCGGCTGGGCCGTGCGGGAACTCGTCTCCGGGGGGAATGAGGGGCGCGCAGCGTCCCATTGCTGGCGCTCACGATAATGTGCAAAGAAGCGCCCGACCGAGGACAGGAGATTCAATTTTGGCTCGTTTTGCTTCGCTGGCCGATGCGGTCGCCGAGCTGGTACGCGACGGCGACATGGTCGCGATGGAGGGGTTTACCCACCTGATTCCGTACGCCGCGGGCCACGAGGTCATCCGTCAGGGCCGCAAGCGCCTGACTCTCGTGCGCATGACGCCCGACCTGATCTATGACCAGCTCATCGGCATGGGCTGCGCGGAGAAGCTGATCTTCTCGTGGGGCGGCAACCCCGGTGTCGGCTCCCTGCATCGCCTGCGCGACGCGGTCGAGAACGGCTGGCCCAATCCGCTGGCTTTGGAAGAGCATTCGCACGCCGCCATGGCCAATGCCTATGAGGCGGGCGCCGCAAACCTGCCCTTTGCCGTGTTCCGCGGCTACAAGGGCGCCGATCTGCCGAAGGTCAATCCGAATATCCGCACGATCACGTGCCCATACACGGCCGAGGTCCTGGCGACCGTGCCGGCGATCCGTCCCGACGTCGCCATCATCCACGCGCTCAGGGCAGACCGCGCCGGCAACGTGCTCCTGGAAGGCATCGTCGGCGTGCAGAAGGAGGCGGTGCTGGCGGCCAAACGCTCGATCGTCACCGTCGAGGAAGTCGTCGAAGACTTCGGCCCGCGCAGCGCCAATGCGGTGATCCTGCCGCACTGGACCGTCGGGGCGGTGTCGGTCGTGCCGGGCGGCGCCTATCCGTCCTATGCGCATGGCTACTACAAGCGCGCCAACGCCTTCTACAAGGCCTGGGACGCGATCGCCCGCGAGCGCGATACATTCACCGCGTGGATGAAGGAGAACGTGCTCGACAAGGGGCCCGACGCATTTGCCCGCTATGCGACGGCCGCGTGAGGAGAGCGAGATGACCATCCAGGCGACCTCGACCACCTACACGCCGACCGAAATCATGACGATCGCCGCGGCACGCGCGCTCAAACCGGACGATGTGTGCTTCGTCGGCATCGGCGCGCCGTCCGCGGCCTGCAACCTGGCGCGTCTCACACATGCGCCCGGCATCACGCTGATCTACGAATCCGGCACCATCGACACCAAGCCCGACGTGCTGCCGCTGTCGATCGGCGACGGCGAGCTGTGCGACACCGCGCTCACCACGGTCTCGGTGCCGGAGATGTTCCGCTACTGGCTGCAGGGCGGGCGCATCACCGTCGGTTTTCTGGGTGGCGCCCAGATCGACCGCTATGCCAATCTCAACACGACCGTCGTCGGCGACTACGACAAGCCCAAGGTGCGATTGCCGGGCGGCGGCGGTGCACCCGAGATCGCCACCAATTGCGGCGAGATCTTCATCACCATGCAGCTGTCGTCGCGCGCCTTCGTCGAGAAGCTGCCCTTCATCACCTCGCTCGGCCATGGCTCTGGTCCCGGGACGCGCGAAGCATTGGGCGTGCGCACGAAGGGACCGACCCGAGTGATCACCGACCTGTGCGTGATGGAGCCCGATCCGGAAAGCAAGGAGCTGACGGTCGTGTCGCTGCATCCCGGCGTGACGCGCGAGGAGGTGCAGAAGAATTGCGGCTGGCCGATCCGGTTCGCGGACACGGTTGCCGAGACGCCTCCGCCGACCGCGGATGAGTTGCGCGTCCTGCGCGAGCTGCACGCGCGCACGGCGCGCGCCCACGGGGGAGATGCGTGATGCGCGACGTGTTCATTTGTGATGCCGTGCGCACGCCGATCGGCCGTTACGGCGGCGCGCTCGCCAAGGTGCGGGCCGACGACCTCGCCGCAGCGCCGCTCAAAGCGCTGATGGCGCGCAACCCGCAGGTCACGTGGAGCGAGATCGACGAGATCTTCCTCGGCTGCGCCAACCAGGCCGGCGAGGACAACCGCAACGTCGCGCGCATGGCGCTCCTGCTCGCCGGGCTGCCGGACAGCGTTCCCGGCACGACGATCAATCGCCTGTGCGCGTCCGGCCTCGACGCCATCGGTACCGCGGCGCGCGCGATCAAGGCGGGGGAGATCGATTTCGCCATCGCTGGCGGTGTCGAATCGATGTCGCGTGCGCCGTTCGTGATGGGCAAGGCGACGGAGGCGTTCCAGCGCACGGCCGACGTGTTCGACACGACGATCGGCTGGCGCTTCGTCAATCCGCTGATGAAGGCGCAATACGGCGTCGATTCGATGCCGGAGACGGGCGAGAATGTAGCCGAGGAGTTCCAGGTGACGCGCCAGGACCAGGACGCGTTCGCCTTGCGCTCGCAGCAGCGCGCCGCGAAGGCGCAGGACAGCGGCTACTTCGCCGAGGAGATCGTGGCGGTCGAGGTGGCCGGCGGCAAGGGCGGCCCGATCACGGTTGCCAAGGACGAGCATCCGCGCGCCGACACCTCGCTCGATAACCTCGCCAAGCTCAAGACGCCGTTCCGCAATCCGGGCACGGTCACGGCCGGCAACGCCTCGGGCGTCAACGACGGGGCGGCGGCGATGATCCTCGCCTCCGCCGACGCCGTGGCCCGGCACGGGCTCAAGCCGCGGGCGCGCATCCTCGGCATGGCGACGGCCGGCGTGCCGCCGCGCATCATGGGCATCGGGCCGGTTCCGGCGACGCGCAAGCTGGTCGAGCGCCTCGGCATCAAGGTGTCCGATTTCGACGTGGTCGAGCTCAACGAAGCCTTCGCCAGCCAGGCGCTCGCCGTGCTGCGCCAGCTCGGTCTTCGCGACGATGCCGAGCATGTCAATCCGAACGGCGGCGCCATCGCGCTCGGTCATCCGCTCGGCATGTCGGGCGCGCGCATTGCCGCGACCACCGTGCACCAGCTCGAGAAGAGCGGCGGCCGCCTCGGGCTCGCGACGCTGTGCGTCGGCGTCGGCCAGGGGGTCGCGCTCGCCGTCGAGCGCATCGCTTAGAGCGGGTTCGGTCAGGGCGAACCGACGCCGCTCCAATGTGTTGTTGCATGATCCCGGATTCAGATCCGGGGTCCGGCTACGCCGGCTTGCCGGATCAAGTAAGGGATCGGTGATGAACGTCCTCGGTGTCTCAGGGAGCCTGCGCAAAGGCTCGCTCAACTCGGCGGCATTGCGCGCAGCGCAAAGCCTGGCGCCGCAAGGCATGACCATTCAGATTGCCGAGATCGGCGACTTCCCGCTTTATAATGAGGACGTGCGCGCCGCCGGCTTTCCGGCTGCCGTCGAGCGGTTCCGCGCGCAGATCGCGGCCGCCGACGCGCTGCTCTTCGTCACGCCCGAATACAATTTCTCGGTGCCCGGCGTTCTCAAGAACGCCATCGACTGGGCCTCGCGCCCGCCCAGCCAGCCGTTCAGCGAAAAGCCGGTGGCCATCATGGGCGCTTCCGGCGGTCCGGTCGGCACCGCGCGCGCCCAGTACCACCTGCGCCAGGTGCTCTATGGCCTCAACGCCTTTCTCGTGAACAAGCCGGAAGTGTTCATCGGCCAGGCGCCGACGAAATTCGACGAGGCCGGCAACCTCGTCGACGAAACGACCAAAGACTTCATCCGCAAGCTGCTCGAATCGCTGACGGCGTGGACGAAGCGTGTGCAGGGCGGCGCGGCGTAGACGCGCGCGTCGGCCCGCGATTCCCCCAGGAACCGCCGAAGACAAGGCAGCGTTGAGGCAAGGGGCGGGCCGTTGCGCCTGCGTCACCCGACGCCGGCTTGCGCCGCCGTGCCATGATCGTCAGCAATCCAACGGGACATCGCCATGAGCGCCGAACAACAGACGTTGCCGCCGCAGACGCAGGACCGCCAGCCGGGCCGCGAGACCGAAATGCACCCGCGGCCGGATTTCGAGCCGCGCTTCGGCGGCTGCGGCCGCCTGGCGGGCAAGGTCGCCATCGTCACGGGCGGTGACAGCGGCATCGGCCGCGCCGTCTCTGTGCTGTTCGCGCGCGAGGGCGCCGACGTCGCGATCATCTATCTCGAGGAAGGCGAGGACGCGCGCGAGACGGTGCGGCTCGTGGAACGCGAAGGCCAGAGCTGCCTCGCCATCGCCGGCGACGTCGGCGACGCTTCGTTCTGCAGCAAGGCCGTCCAGGAGGTCCTCAACCGCTTCGGGCACATCGACGTGCTGATCAACAATGCCGCCGAGCAACACCCCAAGCGCGACCTGACCGAGATCTCGCCCGACCAGCTGGAAGCGACCTTCCGCACCAACATCTTCGGCTACTTCTTCATGACGCAAGCGGTGCTGCCGCACCTCAAGGAGGGCGCGGCGATCGTCAATTGCGGTTCCGTCACGGCCTATCGCGGCAGCCCCGAACTGCTCGACTACAGCGCCACCAAGGGCGCCATCACGACCTTCACACGCTCGCTCGCCCAGTCGCTGGTCAAGCGCGGCATCCGCGTCAACGGCGTGGCGCCGGGACCGATCTGGACGCCGTTGATCCCCTCGACCTTTGATGCCGACAAGGTCAAGAGTTTTGGCGCGAACACGCCGATGAAGCGGCCCGGCCAGCCGAACGAGGTGGCGCCCTGCTTCCTTTTTCTCGCATGCGAGGAATCCTCCTACATCACGGGCAGCTTCCTGCACCCGAACGGCGGCGACGCGACCGAAAGCTGATCGGCGTCGCGCGCATCGGAGCGGAACCCTGGCGGCGGTTCGGCGGAAGCGATCATGCTGAACAAAAAGAGCCTCTCTGAGAGAAGCTCCTTTCATCTCCGCGAACGGCTTGTGTCCCGCGCGATCGCTTCAAATTCGAAGCGATCGTGTTGGCGGCGCCCTTCCGGATCAAGTCAGTGCAAGAATGGTGTCACCCCGGATCAAGCCCGGGGCGGCTTTCACCGGATGCTCGTTTGGCGGATGGCGCGCGGCTTGCGCACGCGCACGGCCAGCGGCCTCGGCTCCGGGACGGGCGCCAGCCAGAAGGCCAACATCAGCACGAACAGGACGCTGCCGATCAGCGACAACGCTTGCGCTGCCACGGCCTGGGAACCGGCACCGACGGCGCCGAAGGTGATGGCGATAACGACGAACAGGACGCTGGCACGCAGGGCGGCAGTGCGGGTCATTGGGGCCTCCAGGGTTCGGGCATTCAACGTGGCGCCTGATCGGGAGTTCCCGATATGCAAGTAAAACCCCGTGCCCGGCGGCTGCGGAAAGTATTCGCAGGGCTTGGCCGTGGAGAGCGGAACTGGGAGGTAGGGTTCGCGTTGTCACGGCATAGGTCGGCGCATCCCGACCCTGTGTAAAGCGAGGTAGTCATGCTTGGCTGGGCAATCACCTTCCTTCTGGTCGCCTTGGTGGCGGCCGTCTTCGGGTTCGGCGGGATCGCCGGAACGGCGGTGGAAATCGCGAAGTTGATCTTCTTCGTGGCCATCGTCCTGTTCGCCATTTCGGCTGTGATCGGTCTCCTCAGGGGCCGCAGTCCGACGATATAGTGGACGTCGAAGTAAAACGCCGCCTCAGGCATCTGAGGCGGCGTTTTTTGTTGTCCAGATGACGGCTCCAGCCGGCGCCCTTCACAATCAACTGGCGCCGCTCTGATGATCGCGAGGCCAGATCTTGGAAGGGGGGCAGGACAGCTGCCCCCCGCAAAGTCGGTCAGCTGATCGCCTGCAGGGCCGCGCGGGTCATTCGGTCCGGGCCGAGATCCTCGACGTCGTCGACGGCGAGCAGGTTGGCCAGACGCGAGCGCGCGCGGTTGACCCGGCTCTTGATGGTGCCGACGGCGCAGCCGCAGATGTTGGCAGCCTCCTCGTATGAGAAGCCCGACGCGCCGACGAGCAGAAGGGCTTCGCGCTGGTCGGCCGGCAGTTTCGCCAGGGCAGTGCGGAAGTCCTCGAAATCGAGGCGCGACCCCTGCTCGGGCTGGACCTTGAGGCGGCCCGCATAAGAGCCGTCCGGGTCCTCCACCTCGCGCCGCCGCTTGCGGTATTCGGAGTGGAACAGGTTGCGCAGGATGGTGAACAGCCACGCGTTCAGATTCGTGCCGCGCTCGAAACGATCGATATGCGAGAGGGCGCGAAGCAGGGTGTCTTGGACGAGATCGTCGGCGCGGTCGACCTGGCCGCATAACGAGATCGCGAAGGCGCGCAGGCTTGGGACCGCGGCCAGAAGAGCATCCCGAATTGCCGGTTCCGGCGTCATCGGCTCTGCTCCTTGTGCTTACGCTCGTGCTCCAGCTGCCCGATCAGGTCCTTGAACCGGTCGGGGACCGGCTGCCTGAGAAGCTCATCGTACATGGCCCGCAGGTTATCTCCGATGCGGGCCTGGACGGTGCGATCAAGGGTAGGTTCGCTAGGTAAATTTTCGGAAGCAAGATGGCTCGGAGGGCCATCGTCCGGGATCACGGCTGCCAACTTTCTTCCCTTTGTCATGTGGTCTCCCCTTTGTCGGCGTGGCCGTTAACTATTTGTAGCTTGGCCATTTTTTTGCGCATTTTGGGCGTTAACGCGCATATCTCCCGGTGGTTCCTCCGTCCTGGAACTTTTTTTAAAATCCCGAGTTAGCTAGGCTCTATCGGCACATTGACCAAACGTCATTAAGGGGATGCTAATGTCGACAGCTCAGCTCGTCGTCCAACACCTGCCATACCTACGCCGTTATGCCCGTGCCCTGACGGGAAGCCAAATGGCCGGCGACGCCTATGTCGCAGCAACCCTCGAAACACTGGTCAGTGAGCCCGAGACGATCACCCAGGGCGGCAATGTCAAAGTCGAACTGTTCGGGATCTTCACCCGAATCTGGAATTCGCTCTCGGTGAATGGACGCAGCGAGCAGATCCAGCGCGATCTCCCCGCCGAGGTGCGCATCGGCCAAATCACGCCGCTGCCGCGACAGGCATTCCTGCTCTCGTGCCTCGAGGGATTCTCGGAGGAAGAGGTGGCCGCCATCCTCGGCGTCGACACCGACACCGTCCGGCAGCTGGTCGACGAGGCCGGCCGCGAACTCGCCGCCGACATGGCGACCGACATCCTGATCATTGAAGACGAGCCCCTGATTGCCATGGATCTCGAGGCCCTGGTCGAGGGGCTCGGGCACAACGTGACCGGGGTGGCCCGCACGCGCACCGAGGCCGTGAAGCTCGCGGCGAGCAAGCGTCCGGGTCTGATCCTCGCCGACATCCAGCTCGCCGACGGCAGCTCGGGCCTCGATGCGGTCAACGACCTGCTCAAGTCCTTCGAAGTGCCGGTGATCTTCATCACGGCCTATCCCGAGCGCTTCCTGACCGGCGAGCGGCCGGAGCCCGCCTTCCTGATCGCCAAGCCGTTCCAACCGGCCAACGTTTCCGCCGTCATCAGCCAGGCGTTGTTCTTCCAGCAAAGCGCTCGCCGCCGCCCAGTTCCGGCCTAGCGGGCCGGCTCCCGCCGGCCG
Organism: Beijerinckiaceae bacterium; assembly: GCA_036556825.1. GTDB lineage: Bacteria > Pseudomonadota > Alphaproteobacteria > Rhizobiales > Beijerinckiaceae > JAJKJG01. The sequence goes on along the minus strand of DATBIR010000051.1, from coordinate 16,969 downwards.
CCCCTTCAACCAGTGGCTGCATCACCTTTTGATTATGCAAGAAAAAGACGGGTCAGAATCTGACCCGTCTAAAGTGTCCGGCCAATGCACAAGGGGAATGCGGGGAGGACCAGGTGGCCGGGTATCTCAATAACGCCGCCTTCACGTAAAAGTTCCGCCGGAATCTTGCGCCTGGCAGGTAATAAGCTTGGCAGTTATTTTGGGCTGGATTGCGCGGCCAAGCTTCGACCGTCCATTTCGGCTGCTTGCTTGAGCCGCGACAGGTCTCAACAAGCGAAAACGACAGCAAAGACTTGGAGTTGACGGTGAGGCCGCGCGTGCTGATCAATGCCCTGGCCGGGACGGCCGCGGAGTTTGCCGGCCAGGATCTGCCCGGCCGAATCGCAAAGGCCATGGCAGATGTCGGGCTCGCGGCCGACCTGGAACAAGTCCGGCCGCAGGAGCTGACCGGTGCCCTCACGAAGGCCCGCGAACGCGATCAGCCTGTCATCATCGCCGGCGGGGACGGTTCGGTTTCGGCTGCGGTCCAGGTCTTCGCCGGCAGCGGCATTCCGTTGGGGGTGATTCCCCTCGGAACCTACAATCTTCTCGGCCACGACCTCGGGATGTCGACCGATATCGAGGAAGCGGTGCGGCGCCTCGCCGGCGCCCGGCATGTGCAGATGGATCTCGGCCGGATGCGGCGACGCTACTTCCATACGCTCGCGGGGCTGGGCTTCTTCTCCCGCGTGGCGCGCCAGCGCGCCCGCATCCGCGAGCGTCTTCACAAGGTCCCGGGGGCGAAGGTGATCGGAGCCGCCGTGGCGGCCGTGAAGTCCTTCACCGCGAGCGGCAATCTCGAGGTGGAGATCGACGACGGGCGCGACAAGCGATCGTTTCGCTCGCCCGCGCTCCTGATCACCAACAACCTGTTCGAGGGCGCCGACTGGCGGCGCACGCGCCTCGACGGCGGCATGTTCGAACTGAACGTGGCGCGCGGCGATGTGCCATTCCCGCTGCTGCGCGGTGGGCTCGCAGCGGTACTCGGCTCGTGGCGTCAGAGCGAGGATATCGTGAGCCTCACGGGACAGCAGTTCACGCTGTGCTTTCGCAGACCGCGGCTCTTCCTGTCCCTGGACGGGGAGGTGAAGCGCGTACGCACGCCGCTGCATTTCGAGCTTCTGCCGCGCGCCTTGACCGTCCTCGCCGCGCCGGCCGCGCCGGCGCTCTCGCGGAACGCGTCTGCCGCGCAGGCGGCCTCGGGTCAGGCCACCTGACAGGACCGTCCGCAGACCGAGGCACCCCCCAACCTCACCCGGAACGAACCACCCAAGGCCGCGTTGGACCTGACACCCCCAGGAGAGATGACGATGCGGAAGAAGCATATCGCTGCCTGCCTCGTTGCCACGGCAGTGGCAATGCCTGCCTCGGCGCAGTCGCCGGCGACGCCGTCGACCGACCGGCCCGCGGCCACCGGCACGCACTCGACCACATCCGGTTCGCCGGCCATGCTACCGGGCGGCCCGAATCCAGCATCCGGCTCGAGCGGCCCTTCCGGCCCGTCAGGTCCGGCCGCGGGCACCGGAACGGCGGCTTCCGGCGCGACGGGCAGGAATTCATCCGACGCGGGCGCCGCCCAACCCCCACGGGCAGCCGCCTCCGGACCGGCATCCGGCGCGGCGGTCCAGGGGCAGTTCGTGGCCCAGCAGCAACAGGGCCAATGGCTCGCTTCGAAGCTGATCGGCACGCGGGTCGTGAGCGCCAACAACGAGACCATCGGCGACGTCAACGACGTTCTCATCGACCGCAACGGCACGGCGCAGGCGATCGTGATCGGCGTCGGCGGTTTCCTCGGCGTCGGAGAGAAGGATGTTGCGGTGCCGTTCAGCGCCCTCGAATTCGCCTCCTCGCGCGACGCCAACACGACCGCCGCGACGAGCGCCGCCGGCTCGGGGGCCTCGGCGACTGCCGCCACCACGTCCGCCCGGCCCGGCGCTTCGCCGAATGTGGCGCGCAACGGCGATGTCGACCGTGTCGTATTGCGATTGACGAAATCCGACCTGCAGGCGGCTCCGACCTTCCAGGGCAACCGTGGATCAGTGGCTTCCGGTGCGGGCAGTGCGGGCACCCCCGGTGCGCCGACGGCGGGCGCGCCGCCGTCGCGGCCTTGAGTTGCCGCCGCGTGGATGTGCGTTCGCGACGCAGGAACCTCGGCTTCCCGACGGGCGTTGTCCCGACGCCTCAGGATGCGGAGACAGCAATGCCGTTGACCAAAGACATCGATCCCGTTCAATCAGGTCAGGATCTTCCTCTCGAACTGCGCCGCACCTTGAGCACGCACCAGATCGATGAGCCCGCGACGACCGCAATGGTCAGCGGCGTCATCGGCGAGCCGCACGATGACGAGCCGATCTGCCCGTCCTATATGTTGCGGCAGAATCTCGTGATGCCGGCCTATCCGTTCCGTGCGCCGGTACAGGCGACGGAGCCCACGCGGCTTTGACCTGACGGGCGGCGCTGCGATCGCCGCCGTCCACTTGTTCCTTTGAAATTGGCCGGGCTCGCCTGACGTCGCGAGCCGGGCCCTTTGTCGTGTTCTCGAGCCGGCGGGGCATGATCGAGCGAGCGCACGTATTCAACGCGATCGCCGGGCTCAACAAGCAACGGAGGCGGCGCTAAACCAACGATGCGCGCCGGGCGGTAAAAATGACAAAAAAAGGGCCGCACGCGGCGGCCCTTTTACGGAGCGAAATGTGACGTTAATCCTGTGGGCTGCGGGTGCCACCCGATGCCTGTCCGCCCTTGCGGCCGGCTTCGGACGCGAGCTCGCGATCCTGCGAGAATGAGCGCTTCTCGGCAGGCACGCTCCTTCCGCCTTTGCTCGCGATCTCTCTTTGCCGCTCTTCGTCCATCGAGGCGAAGCCGCGGTTCGAGGTCGAGTTCCCTTTCGCCATGAATGCCTCCTTCCCAGTCTACTTAGACTCGGACAACCGCTGCCGGATTCGATGGTTCCGGGAACTGTGCAATTTTTTGACGCAAGAAGATCGAAATGCACCTAAGTAGATCGAGGAACTTAATCCAAGGAACTTAGCTGTACGCATCGCCTGTTGATCAAAATTCTCCTCAGGCAATCGGTTCAGGGGCGGTTGTAGACATCCTCGAGCCGCACGATGTCGTCCTCGCCCGTGTAGCTGCCCACCTGGACTTCGATGATTTCTAGCGGAATGCGGCCCGGATTGACGAGCCGGTGCGGACAGCCGACGGGAACGTAGGCGGATTCGTTCTCCTGCAGCAGGACGACGCGGTCGCCGACCGTCACCTCCGCCGAGCCGGTGACAACGACCCAATGCTCGGCGCGATGAAAATGGCGTTGCAGCGACAGCCGCCCGCCGGGTTTCACGCAGATGCGCTTGACCTGAAAACGGCGGCCGATATCGACGCGCTGGTACCAGCCCCAAGGGCGATGTACCCGCAGATGTTCGTCGGCCTCGTTGCGGCCCTCCGCCTTGAGGGACGCGACGAGAGCCTTGACGCCCTGGTCGCTGTGGCGCGAGGCCACCAGCACGGCATCCCGCGTGCTGACGACCACGACGTCCTCCAGCCCGGCGACGGCCGTCAGCACGTCGTCGCTGTGAACCAGGCTGTTGCGCACGCCGGCGAGCTTGGCGTCGCCTTGCACCACGTTGCCGTTCTCGTCGCGCGGCAGCACCTCCCAGAGCGCGCCCCACGAGCCGATATCCGACCATCGGTAGCTCACCGGCATGACGCCGGCCGTTGTCGTGTGCTCCATCACGGCATGATCGATCGAGATGCGCGGCGCGCGGCTGAAGGCGTCGTCATCGAGGCGCAGAAAGTCGAGGTCGGTCTTCGCCGCCGCAACGGCTTGCCGGATGGCAGCGAGCAAAGGCGGCGCGAATTGCTCGATCTCGCGCAGCATCACGTCGGCGCGGAACAGGAAGCAGCCGCTGTTCCAGAGGTAGCCCCGATCGATATAGCGCGCCGCCGTCGCTGCATCCGGCTTCTCGACGAATTGCCGGACATGGAAGCCGGCGCCCTCGGCAACTGCATCGCCGGGACGGATGTAGCCGAATGCCGTCGCCGGCCGGTCCGGCCCGATGCCGAAGGTCATGATCAGGCCGTCACGCGCCGCAGGCAAAGCGTCTTCGCAGCTGCGCGCAAAAGCATGCGCATCGTCGATGAGATGGTCGGCCGGGAGCGCGAGCAGGATCGCCTGCGGGTCCTGGCGTGCGGCGAGCACGGCGGCGGCGGCGATCGCGGCGGCGGAATCGCGCCGGTGCGGCTCGAGAACGATCTCGGCATCCCGCCCCGCCGCCCTGAGCTGCTCGGCGACGACAAATCGCGCATCGTTGTTCGTGATCACGCACGGCCGGCGGAAAAGCGCCGACGAGACGCGTTCGACCGTCAGCTGAAACGTCGATTGCGCCCCGATCAAAGGGGCGAATTGCTTCGGCGTCTTTTCGCGGGAGACCGGCCAGAGGCGGGTTCCCGTTCCGCCGCACAGAATGACGGGCGTGATGGCTGACGGGGGGCTACTCATACGACAGGCTTCGCTCAATGTGCCGCGGCGGATTGCAATGCTCCGCCGACCCTAGTCATAAAAGGATGACGAGGGGAATATTTGCCGACGCAAAGCCAGGTTCATCGGGCCGTGATGGTTACCGGAGGCGGGCAGGGGCGCCGGGCACGATCGGCGCGGAGCGGCCGGGCCGCAGGTCGGCATTCGGGGCGTGGCGCGGCCCGGGCGGTCAATATCCTCCGCGGCTCGTGTCGTAGACGCGGAAAGGCGAGTGGACGCGCGCCTCGGCAGGCTTGCGCTCCGGATTCCGGGCGGGAAAATGCGGGTCGAAAGCCTGAACAGGAGGCCGTTCCGTCTTATTGCGATTGCGGTCGGAAGGCCGGGTAATCTTCACGCTCTTGGTATCCATGAATGAACCTCGAGACAGGGCCGCTGATTCCGGGCGACTCAAGTGATAGAGCGGCGCGCCCCGGTGGTGGTGGCACACGTGCCACAGTTGCGCCCAAATCTGCCGGCGCCGAGCCTAGCGCCGCGCGGAAACGGTGCGATCCTTCCGGGGATTGTCCCGGTCCGGGCGAAGGAGGGGAACAGACAGGTCGGGTCGCCGCTAGACCTTGCCGTCGAGCGCGTTGATAAGGATCTCCCGCGCGCTGCGCTCGTCGATCGGGACGGGATTGCCGCCGGCGGTGGGATCGTTCGGCGCCATGGCGGCGATGCGATCGAGATGCGAGGTGTCGACGCCGAGGCCGCGCAGCGTGTGCGGCACGCCGATATGCTCGCGCAGATCGAGGATGAAGCGCAGGAATGCGTCGAAGCTCGCGGCGAGGCCGAGATAGGCGGCGAGGCGCGCGATCTTCTCCTCGATGGCGGCGCGGTTGAAGACGAGCACATAAGGCATGACCACGGCATTCGTCATGCCGTGATGGGTGTCGTGCAGCGCGCCGATCGGGTGCGACAGCGCGTGGATGGCGCCGAGCGCCTTCTGGAAGGCGGTGGCGCCCATGAGCGCCGCCGACATCATATGGGCGCGCGCGTGAATATCCTGGCCGTCGCGCACGGCGCAGGCGAGGCTCTCCTTCACCAAACGCATGCCTTCGATTGCGATACCGTCGGCGAGCGGATGATAGAACGGGCCGCAATACGCTTCGAGGCAATGCGCCAGGGCATCCATGCCGGTGCCGGCGGTGATCGCCGGCGGCATGCCGGTCGTCAGCTCGGGATCGCAGATCGTCACCTTCGGCATCATCGCGGGATGGAAGACAACCGTCTTGGTGTGGGTTGCTTCGTTGGTCACCACCCCGGCGCGGCCGACCTCCGAGCCAGTTCCCGCCGTGGTCGGCACGGCGACAACCGGCTTGATGCCGCGTGCTTCGGCGCGTTTCCAGTGATCGCCGATGTCCTCGAAATCCCAGATGGGACGCGTTTGTGCGGCCATGAAGGCGACCAGCTTGCCGACGTCGAGCGCGGAGCCGCCGCCGAACGCGATCACTCCGTCATGGTCGCCGGCCTTGAGCGCGCTGACGCCGGCCTCGACATTGGCTGCGACCGGGTTCGGCCGCACATCGGCGAAAACGTTGCACGCGATGCCCTCCGCCTGGAGCACGGCGAGGGCGTTGCCGACCATCGGCAGCGCCGCAAGCCGCGGATCGGTGATGAGCAGCGGGCGCTGCATGCCGGCGCTCCGCACCGCGTCGCCGAGCTCAGTGATGCGCCCGGCCCCGAAGCGCACTGATGTCGGATAATTCCAGTTGCCGCGCAGCTGCATCGGTTGCTCCTAACGCGTGCACGCCGTCCTGGCGCTCGCAATGGTCGTGCTCCCCATCATTCATGACACCGGTCAGTGGCATCGGCCGGGGTGCTTAATTCATTCGAGAGGATCAGGCTGCCACGCGGTTGAGCGCCACGTCGAAGACGTCGAAGTTGCGCAGGCTGCGGCCGTTCGGCAGCTCCACCTTTCGGTTCAGGATCATCGGCACGACCTGCTCCGTGACGCCGCCATGCGAGCGCAGCGGCTCGGTGAGCCCCGACAGGTCGTGCTTGGCGCGTCGCGTGCCGAGCACCTTGTGAATGGTCGAGATGGCGACGACGTCGCCGATGCGGTCGCTCGGCAACTCGAAGCGCCGGCAGGCCTCGTCGCGCGTCAGCGCAAGCGCGACGCCCTCCAGGCCTTGCAGCTTCGCGATGATTCCCTCTGCGCCGGCATCTTTGGGAAGGTAGATCGTGGCGAAGGAGCCGAGCGCGCCGTGATGCACGACATAGGGGTCGGTGATCGGCAGGATGACGCGCGCCGCGCCGGCGCCGAGCCACGTGTCCAGGACTTCCTCGAGATAAAGCACGTCCGGCTCGCCGTCGGGCCGGTGCTTGTCGTTCATGCCGTGATCGGCGGTCAGCGCGAGCACGCAGCCGCAGGCGTCGAGTTCGCCGACATGGCGGTCGAGCATGGCGTAGAACGCGTTCGCAACCTCCGAGCCCGGCGCCGCCTTGTGCTGCACGTAGTCGGTGGTGGAGAGATACATGAGGTCGGGGCGATGCGCCTTCAGGATCTTGACGCCGGCGGCGAGCACGAATTCGGACAGCTCGGCCGAATAGACCGCGGGCAACGGCATGCCGACGAAGTCGAGCAGATTGTCGATGCCGTTCCCGGCGAGGGTCGCCTTGTCGGCCGTTTCCGATGAGAAGGCGATGGCGCGGCCGCTGCCCATATCGAGCCCATGGCCGAGCAGGGTGCGCAGCTTGTCCTTGGCGGTGACGACGGCGACGCGCGCGCCCGCGTCGTGAAATCCCTTCATGATCGTGTCGGCGCGCAGGAAGCGTGCGTCGTTCATCATCACCTCCTCACCGGTCGTCGGATCGAGGAAGTAATTGCCGGCGATGCCGTGCACCGCGGGCGGCCGGCCGGTGATGATCGAGATGTTGTTCGGGTTGGTGAAGCTCGGAATGACCGAATGCGCGAGGAGATGCTCGCCGCTCTGCATCAGCCGCTCGAAATTCGGCGCCAGCCCCTGCTCGATGGCGCGCTCGATATAGCCCGGCTCCGAGCCGTCGATGCAGACCACCACGGTGGGCGCCTTCGGCCAGCGGTATTGGCGCCCATTCACGGTGACGGGCGTGGCCGTCCTGTCATGGATGTTCATGGACCCACCGGATTCAGGCGGCGATCCTAGCGGGGCGCATGCCGTTGTCCAACACTCATGTCGGCGGGGTCGGGAACGTAGAGAATCGCGGATTGCCGGCGCCTGTTCCCCACAGCTAGGGGACAGGAGAGTTTGCAGCGCCGGCGAATTCCTCTACCAACGAGAGAGGATGCAATCGGCTCATGAATCGTCCACGAAGGGGGCGGGGGTGTCGCCAGGGCAAACTGTCATCCGCATCAAGAGCGCCGAAGAGGCGCGTCGGCTGGTCCACGCCGACGGCCACGCCAACGTCAAGGTCGGGCTCGCCGACATCGACGGCGTGCTGCGCGGCAAGTATCTGTCGCGCGAGAAATTCCTGTCCGCGCTGGACAAGGGTTTGGGGTTCTGCGACGTGATCGTCGGCTGGGATTCGAACGACCAGCTTTACGACAACGTCACGTATACGGGTTGGCACACGGCCTATCCCGACGCTCCCGTGCGCATGCTCCCCGAGACGGGACGCACGCTACCATTCGAGGACGGCATGCCGTTCTTCCTGTGCGAGCTCGCAGGAGAGGCGGAAGCGATCTGCCCGCGCGGGGTCTTGCGGCGCGTGCTGCGCAAGGCCGAGGACATGGGCTTCGCCGCCGCCGCTGCCTTCGAATACGAGTTCTTCGTTTTCGACGAGACGCCCGATTCGGTGCGCGAGAAGGGCTACCGCAACCTCAAGCCGGTGACCCCGGGCTATTTCGGCTACTCGGTGCTGCGCTCCTCGGTGCATTCCGAGTTCTACCGCGAGCTGCTCGACACGTGCCGGATCATGGACATGCCGCTCGAAGGGCTGCATACCGAGACCGGCCCGGGCGTGATCGAGGCAGCAATCAGCGTCGACGAGGCGCTGCGCGCCGCCGACAAGGCGACCCTGTTCAAGACCTTCACGAAAGTGATCGCCCAGCGGCGCGGCTTGATGGCGACCTTCATGGCGAAATGGTCGAACAGCTGGCCGGGACAAAGCGGCCACATCCACCTCTCCCTTCAGGAGCGCGCCAGCGGCAAGCCGTCGTTCCATGACGCTGCGGGCGAGCACGGCATCAGCGCCATCATGCGCCATTTCATCGGCGGCCAGCAGGCGCTGATGCCCGACATCCTGGCCATGGTGGCCTCGACCGTGAATTCCTATTCACGGCTCGTTCCCGGCTTCTGGGCGCCGACCAGCGCCACATGGGGCATCGAGAACCGCACGACGGCGCTGCGCGCCATCCCGGGCAGCGCGGCCGCGCAACGGGTCGAGTACCGAATCGCGGCGGCCGACGCGAACCCGTATATCGCGCTGGCGGCGGCGCTCGGCAGCGGCCTCTGGGGCATCGCCAACAAGACCGAGCCGCAGGCGCCCATCGCCGGGAATGCCTACGAAGTCGCCGGCCCGGAACGCGAGCTGCCGCGCAGCTTGTGGGAGGCGGCGCAACGGCTGAAAGGGTCCCATATCGCGCGCTCCCTGTTTGGCGACGCCTTCGTCGACCACTTTGCGGCCACGCGCGAGTGGGAGGAGCGCGAGTTCCGCAAGCACATCACCGACTGGGAGCTGGCGCGCTACTTCGAGATCATTTGAGAAGGCTCATGACAGCGAAATCGGCGACACAGCGCGAGGACGTGCAAAAAACCATTAGCCCGGTCGACGGCCGCGTCTATGCTGAGCGGCGGCTTGTCGCCTGGGCTGACGCCTGCGCGGCGGTCGCCCGCGGCGCATCTGCCCAACGCGAGTGGCAACGTCAGCCGGTGGAGGCCCGGGCGCGGCAGCTCTCGGCCTTCGTCGATGCCTTTGTCGCCAAAGGTGACGAGATCGCCGTCGAGCTGACCTGGCAGATGGGCCGGCCGGTCCGCTACACGCCGGGCGAGGTGCGCGGCTTCGAGGAGCGCGCGCGCCACATGATCGCCATCGCCCCGGCGTCGCTCGCCGACCTCGATGTCGGGCCAAAGCCAGGTTTCAAGCGGTTCATCCGCCGCGAGCCGGTCGGCACCGTGCTCGTGATCGCGCCATGGAACTATCCGTATCTGACTGCGGTCAACACGGTCGTTCCGGCCCTGATGGCCGGCAACGCGGTGCTGCTCAAGCACTCGCACCAGACGCCGCTTTGCGCCGAGCGCATGCAGGCCGCAGCCGCCGAGGCCGGCCTGCCGGGCGGCCTGTTGCAGGCGCTGCACATGTCGCATGAGACGACCTTGGGGCTGATTGCGGACGGCCGCGTTGATCGCGTTGCTTTTACCGGCTCCGTCGATGCTGGCCGCGACATTGAAGCTGCCGCCGCCGGCACTTTCACCGGCGTCGGGCTCGAACTCGGCGGCAAGGATCCGGCCTACGTGCGTGCCGATGCCGACCTCGACCACGCCATCGAGAATCTCGTCGACGGCGCCTTCTTCAACTCCGGGCAATCCTGCTGCGGGATCGAGCGCATTTACGTGCATGAGCGCGTCTACGACCGCTTCGTCGAAGGCGCCGTGGCCCTCACGCGCCGCTACGTTCTGGGCGATCCGACCGATCCCGGCACGACGCTCGGCCCAATGGTGAGGACCGCTGCCGCCGACTTCGTGCGCGGCCAGATCCGGCAGGCGACGCGCGAGGGCGCGCGCGCCCTCATCGACGAGAGCGCGTTCTCCAACAGCAGGAGCGGCACGCCGTACCTGGCGCCTCAGATCCTCGTCAACGTCGACCACACGATGCGCATCATGTGCGAGGAGACCTTCGGGCCCGTCGTCGGCATCATGCCGGTCACGTCGGACGAGGAGGCGGTGAGGCTGATGAACGACAGCGAATACGGCCTGACGGCCGCCATCTGGACGAAGGACGCGGAGGCGGCCGAGTCGATCGGCGACCGGCTTGCAACGGGAACCGTGTTCATGAATCGCTGCGATTACCTCGACCCGGCGCTGGCCTGGACCGGTGTCCGCCAATCAGGGCGCGGGGTCACGCTCTCGGCTCTCGGCTACGAGCATCTGACGCGGCCGAAATCGTTCCACCTGCGCATGGCGCAGCCTTGAGGCATTCGCGAGGACAAGGACATGAGCGTCGTTGATCGTATCTCCGCCTATGCCGACGATCTCGTGGCGGTGCGCCGGGATCTGCACGCCAACCCGGAGATCGGCTTTACCGAGGAGCGCACGTCGGACATCGTCGCCCGGCTGCTCGCCGGGTGGGGCATCGAGGTGCATCGCGGCATCGGCAAGACCGGCGTCGTTGGCGTGCTGCAGGGCAGGGGAGGCAACTATCGCCGCATCGGCCTGCGCGCCGACATGGACGCCCTGCCGATCGAGGAAGTGGCCGACGTGCCGTATCGCTCGAACAGGCCCGGCGTGATGCATGCCTGCGGCCACGACGGCCACACGACCATGCTGCTCGGCGCGGCGCGCTATCTCGCCGAGACGCGCGGTTTCGACGGCACGGCGGTGTTCATCTTCCAGCCGGCCGAGGAAGGCCTCGGCGGCGCCCGCGCCATGCTGGCGGACGGCCTGTTCGAGCGCTTCCCATGCGACGAGATCTATGCGCTGCACAACCTTCCCGACGGGCCGCGCGGTCGCGTCGCGCTCAAGGCGGGGCCGGCCATGGCCGGCGCCGACTTCTTCGATATCCGCATCATTGGCCGGGGCGCCCATGGCGCCTATCCGCAGAAGGCAGTCGACCCGACGATCGTGGCGGTCAACCTGGCGCAGGCGATGCAGACGATCGTCAGCCGCAACGCCGACCCGCTGCAGGCGGTCGTCATCTCGATCACGCAGATCCATGCCGGCTCGGCCTACAACGTCATCCCCGAGACGGCGCAGCTCTCCGGAACGGTGCGCGTGCTCGACGACGGCGCGCGAGCGCTCGTCCGCGAGCGCGTGCAGCAACTCGCTGCCGGGATCGGCGCGGCTTTCGGCGCATCGATCGAGATCGAGTTCCGCGATGTGTTCACAGTCCTCAACAACCACGATGAGCAGGCCGCGGCGATCGGCGCTGCAGCCGCGGATCTGTTCGGATCGGACAATGTCACATGGCTGGAACAGCCACGCATGGGCAGCGAGGATTTCGCCGACATGCTGCAGGTCGTCCCGGGCGCCTATGTGTGGCTGGGCCAGACCCCCGGCCCGGGCCTGCACAATCCGGCCTACCAGTTCGACGACGCCATCCTGCCGCTCGGCGCCGCGCTGCTGGCGCGCATGGTCGAGACGCGCTCGGCCGGCTGACGTGCATGACCGGCGCTTGCCCCCCTTCGCGATGAGCCGGGACATGCAGTTCGCCCTGTCCGACGAGCAGCGCGCCATCCGCGACATGGCGCAGAACTTCGCCGCCGCCAGGCTGGCCGACAATGCGCTGGCTTGGGATCAGAAAAAGATCTTTCCCGTCGACGTGATGCGAGAGGCGGCCGCGCTCGGCATGGGCGGCATCTACGTGCGCGAGGATGTCGGCGGCTCGGGCATGACGCGGCTCGACGCGGCGCTGATCTTCGAGGCGCTGGCGACCGGGTGCCCGACGGTCTCGGCCTTTATCTCGATCCACAACATGATTGGGTGGATGATCGACCGCTTCGGCTCCGATGCGCAGCGTCATGCCTGGCTGCCGAAACTGTGCAGCATGGATCATCTCGGCAGCTACTGCCTGACCGAACCGGGCTCCGGCTCCGACGCGGCGGCGCTGAGCACGCGCGCCGTGCGCGACGGCGACATGTATGTGGTCGACGGCGTCAAGCAGTTCATCTCCGGCGCCGGCGTGTCGGACCTCTATGTCACGATGGTGCGCACCGGCGCCTCCGGCGCAGCAGGCATTTCGGCCCTCGTCATCGAGAAGGGCGCTCCCGGCCTCTCCTTCGGCGCCGAAGAGAGAAAGATGGGCTGGAACGCCCAGCCGACGCGGCAGGTGATCTTCGACAACTGCCGCGTGCCGGTCGCCAGCCGGCTCGGCCCGGAAGGTGCCGGATTCAAGATCGCGATGCAGGGCCTCGACGGCGGGCGGCTCAATATCGGCGCCTGTTCGCTCGGTGGGGCGCAGGCCGCGCTCGACAAGTCAATGGCCTACATGACGGGCCGCAAGGCCTTCGGGCAACGCCTTGCGGATTTCCAGGCCCTCCAGTTCAGGCTGGCCGACATGGCGACGGAGCTGGAATGCGCGCGCAGCTTGCTGTGGCGCGCCGCAGCCGCGCTCGACGCCGGCGATGCCGACGCGACGCGGCTCTGCGCCATGGCGAAGCGCGTTGCGACGGATACCGGCTTCACGGTCGCCAACGACGCGCTGCAGCTGCACGGCGGCTACGGCTATCTCGCCGATTACGGCATCGAGAAGATCGTGCGCGATCTGCGCGTGCACCAGATCCTGGAAGGCACCAATGAGATCATGCGCGTGATCATCGCCCGCGGGCTCGTCGGGCGAGAGCAATGACGGCACGGCGCGTAACTGCCGACACGGACGGCGACGAGATTGTGGTGCGTCGCGAGGGTGCGCTCGGCCATATCCGGCTGAATCGCCCGCGCGCCCTGAATAGCCTGACTCTCGACATGGTGCGGGCGATGGCCGCTGCGCTCGATGCTTTCGAAAGCGATGGCCGGGTTGCCGCCGTCCTGGTCGACGGGGCCGGGGAACGGGGGCTGTGCGCCGGCGGCGACATCCGCGTCATCTATGATAGCGCCCGCCACCGCGATGGCCATGCGCAGCGCTTCCTCAGGGAGGAATATGCGCTGAACGCCCGCATCGCCTCTTACCCGAAGCCCTATGTCGCCATCATGGATGGCATCACCATGGGCGGCGGCGTCGGCATCTCGGCGCATGGCAGTCATCGCCTGGTCACCGAGCGGACGAAATTCGCGTTGCCTGAAGTTGCGATCGGCTTCTTCCCCGACGTGGGGGCGACGTGGCTGCTGCCGCGCACGCCGGGCGAGATCGGCACCTGGATCGCGCTCACGGGCGAGGCCCTTGGGCCGCACGATACGATTGACGCCGGACTTGCCGATGTCTTCGTGAGGTCGGCGGATCTGCCGGCGCTGCATGATGCGCTGGCCGCGCTCGCTCCCTCTGCAACGGCGGCGGAGGTGTCCGCCACGTTGAGGAATCTGGCTCGTCCGCCGGAACCGGGACGTTTGCAGCGCAACCGGGCCGCAATCGACCGGCTGATGAGGTTCGATGACGCCGCGGCCATCCGGGATGCGCTCGAAGCTGACGACTCGGACTTCGCGCGAAGCGCGCTGCGGGCCATGTCCACGGCCTCTCCGACGAGCCTGAAACTGACGGTGCGGCTGCTGCGCCTCGGCCGGGCGGCGGCCACCCTGCAGGAGTGCCTGATCATGGAATACCGCGCGGCCGGCCGTGCGTTGCGCGGCCATGATTTTCTCGAAGGCATCAGGGCCGCTGTGATCGACAAGGACAAGCAGCCGCGCTGGTCGCCGGCACGGCTCGACGACGTTGGCGATGATCTCGTCGACGAGCATCTCGCACCGGCCGACGGGGAGGACACGATCTTTTCGCGTAAAGCATGATCCGGCAAAGTGGGCGCCGCTTTGCCGTCCAGGATCATGCGAATGGACATGGCATGATCCGGCAAAGTGGGCGCCACTTTGCCGTCCAGGATCATGCGACTGGACATGGCATGATCCGACAAAGTGGGAACCGCTTTGCCGACCAGGATCATGCGACTGGACATGGCATGATCCGGCAAAGTGGGCGCCGCTTTGCCGTCCAGGATCATGCGACTGGACATGACATGATCCGGCAAGGCGGGCACCGGTTCGCCGGATCATGAAATTGGAAAACCTTTCGGGAGATGAGCCATGGGTGGGACGATCGCCTTCATCGGCCTCGGCAACATGGGCGCACCGATGACGGCCAACCTCGTGAAGGCCGGCCGGCGGGTCGTCGGCTTCGACGTGAGCGCCGCCTGCCGGGAAGCGGCGCAGGCGAACGGCGTCGCCATGGCGCCGAGCGCGGCCGCGGCGGTGGCCGACGCGGATGTCGTCATCACCATGCTGCCGGCGGGCGAGCACGTGCTGTCGGTCTGGGCCGAGATCGTCCCGGCCGCTCCGCCCAAGACCCTGTTCATCGACTGCTCGACCATCGACCTCGAGAGCGCGCGAAAAGCGCATGCGCTGGCGGCGGAGCACGCGCGCCCCTCCCTCGACGCGCCGGTCTCCGGCGGCGTCGCGGGGGCGACAGCGGCAACGCTCACCTTCATGGCGGGCGGCAGCCGGGAGGCCTTCGCGCAGGGCGAGCCGATCCTGGCCGGCATGGGCAAGCGGGTCGTCCATTGCGGCGAGGCCGGCGCCGGCCAGGCGGCCAAGATCTGCAACAACATGATGCTCGGCATCTCGATGATCGGCGTCGCCGAAGCCTTCGTCCTCGCGGAAAGGATCGGCCTGTCGCATCAGGCGCTGTTCGACGTCGCTTCGACCTCGTCCGGCCAGTGCTGGTCCCTGACCAGCTACTGTCCCGCGCCCGGCCTCGTGCCGGCGTCCCCCGCCAACAACGGCTACAAGCCGGGATTTGCGGCGGCGCTCATGCTCAAGGACCTCAAGCTCGCGCAGCAAGCGGCCCTGGCATCCGGGGCGGCGACCCCCCTCGGCGCCGAGGCCGCGCAGATCTACGCGCTGTTCGCCGGCGCCGGCCACGCGCATGAGGATTTTTCCGGCATCATCAACTTCGTCCGCGGTCTCAATGCCGAATAACGGGGCTTCAAAATGCCATACGAGACGATTCTGACGGAGGTCAGGGGCCGGGTTGCGCTGATCACGCTGAACCGGCCCGACGCGCTCAATGCCCTCAACCAGCAACTGACCCAGGAACTGCTCGACGCCGTCGAGGGTTTCGGACAGGACGCCGCCATCGGCTGCGTCATCATCACCGGCTCGGAAAAGGCTTTTGCCGCCGGCGCGGACATCAAGGAGATGGGCGAGCGCTCGTATTCCGACATGTATGCGGAGGACTGGTTCGCGGTCTGGGACGGCCTCGCGGCCTTCCGCAAGCCGCTCATCGCCGCCGTGTCCGGTTATGCCCTCGGCGGCGGCTGCGAACTCGCCATGATGTGCGACATCATCATCGCCGCCGACACGGCACGTTTCGGCCAGCCGGAGATCAAGCTCGGCGTCATGCCCGGCATCGGCGGCACGCAGCGGCTGACCCGCGTCATCGGCAAGGCCAAGGCCATGGACATGTGCCTGACCGGCCGCATGATGAACGCGGAGGAAGCGGAACGCTCGGGCCTCGTGGCGCGGGTGGTGCCCGCGGCGGAACTCCTGCCGGAAGCCTGGAAGGCCGCCGAGACCATCGCCGCCATGTCGCTGCCGGTCGTCATGATGACCAAGGAAAGCATCAACCGCGCCTATGAGACGACCCTGGCCGAAGGCGTCCGCTTCGAGCGGCGCGTCTTCCACGCGATGTTCTCGCTCGCCGACCAGAGGGAGGGCATGCAGGCTTTCATGGAAAAGCGCCCGCCCCGGTTCCGGCACGGGTGACCCGGGCCGGGAAGGTTCCGATCCGACTAAAAGCGTAAGCCGGCCTGCTCGCGCTCGCCGGACGAGTATGCCAGACTTCGATCAAAGCCGCGCGACCCGAGGGGCCGACAAGATCGCGGCGCCCCGGCAGGTTTGCGTGGGCCGGAACAAAGGTTACGGCCGACGCAAAGCTGCAAGGGTTAATCCTGCAGGTGTCGGCGGCCGCACACGCGTGTGCGGCTCCGAAAACCTGCTGAGGGAGGGCGAAGGTGGTGACCACGGCGGCAGCCGCGCGTGAGGACACCTTTCCGAAACTGATCGCGCGCAACGCGCGCGTGCGCCCGCGCCGACCCGCTTTCCGGCACAAGGATCTCGGCATCTGGCAATCCTGGACCTGGGCCGAGGTCAACGACATCGTCCGCGCCTACGCGGTCGGCCTGAAACGGCTCGGCGTCGGCCGCGGCAGCAAGATCGCCGTTATCGGCTACAACCGGCCGCGGCTCTACTGGACCATCGCCGCCGCGCAATGCCTCGGGGCCGTACCGGTGCCGGTCTATGCCGACGCGGTGGCGGACGAGATGGCCTACGTGCTCGCGCATGCGGAGGTCACGCACGCCGCCGTGCAGGACCAGGAGCAGGTCGACAAGCTTCTCGCGGTCGCCGGCCAGCTGCCGACGCTCGGGCACATCCTTTATGACGAGGAGAGGGGCCTGCGCGATTACGACCGCAGCCGGCTGCAGCCGATCGCGGAGGTGATCGACGAGGGCCGCCAGCGCCTTGCCGCCGACGGCGCGGCAGCCGCCCTGATCGAGACCGACATCGATGCGGGCCGGGGCGCCGACCTTGCCATCATCCTCTACACCTCCGGCACCACCGGGCGGCCGAAAGGGGTGAT
>DATBIR010000050.1:0-3808 GCA_036556825.1 Beijerinckiaceae bacterium | reverse complement strand
GCGCTCCACGTTCGGCAGGGTGGACTCGAGCTCGTTCGCGACGCGGAGGAAGTCCTCCACGTCGTGCTCGCCGTTGACCAGCAGGGTGGGCTGGGCGATGCGGGGAAGGGCGGGGCGGATCGAGGCGACCGGCTCGGGCGGCGCGGGATCGGTCCAGGGCAGCCCCGGGAAGGCGGCGACCATGTCCCAGTGCGCCTTCGCGCGGCACTCGGTGGGGTGGGCGCGGATCACCTCGAACCACTTCGACTCGCGGAACCATTCCGCGCGCGCGGCCTCGATGCCGCGCTCGCGCGCGGTCTGCCTGGCCTGCCGGATCCTGGCGGCGACGTAGGGGAGATCGACGCCGGGGAGGATCGCGCCGTCGAGGATGAGAGTGGCGATCCGCCCGGGATGCTGCGCGGCGAGTATCAGGCCGATGCCGGCGCCGGTGTGCGTGCCCCAGAAGTGCGCGCGCTCCGCTTTGGCGGCGTGCATCGCCGCCAGGACTGCGCGGGCGTACTCCGCGAGCCCGTACGGCCCGGGCACGGCGGAGGAGCGGCCGTGTCCGGGGAGATCGATGAGGAGGAGGCGAAAGTCGGCCTGGAACGCCTCGACTTGCGCGGAGAACAGGCCGCTGTGCTGCGAGGCGCCGTGGACCATCACGATCCACGGCCGGGTCGCGTCCGCGGCGGCGATCGCGTCGAAGCGCGGGACGTGCACGGGGCTCGTGGATCCCGCCACAGGTCAGTCGCGCCGGTCCGCGCCGGGTTCCGCCTCGTCCGGAGGGCGCTCGCCCTGCGGCGGAGCGATCTTCTCCCAGAGCAGCCATGCGGAGGCGAGCAGGAGCGGCAGGAATGCCAGGAGGATGCCGGCCGCCAGGGTCCAGCGACCCGCGAGCCCGAGGCGCGCGTCGGCGCTCGCGTAGCCGAGCAGCACGAGCAGCCCGCCGATCAGCAGGACCAGTCCCGTGGCGCCGAGCCAGATCCGTTCAGGGCTCATGGGGCAGGGAGCTTGCGATCGTCAGGGGCCGGCGGGGCCGCCATGGGGCCTCCTCGAGCGTCAGGTCGAGGTGTCCGCTTTGTCGAATGAGGTTCCGCGTCGGCTCCATGCTGTTGCTAGGCCGCATCATGTCTCAGGCAGAAGTGGCGAACGTGAGCATTGAACGCGTCAGGCTGCTCCATGTTGCTGACGTGCCCGGCATCCGGGATGACGGCGATCTCGGCGTCAGGAATCGCGGTGTGGAGCTGCTCGGCGACGTGCATCGGACTGCGGCGATCGTCGTCTCCCCACAGTACGAGCGTCGGCACGCCGATCCTCGGCAGGAGGTCTCTGGTGTCCATTTCGGCGGACGACCTCGACATCAGGCGAAAGCCGGCCGGGTGGAACTCGGACATGATTGCCGCAAGCTCTTCGCGTACCTCTTGGCGCACTCCGTCGGTAAACATCCCCGGCAGCAGCTTGGCGACGAGAGTATCGGCGGGCTCGGTTGACTCGCGGAGGCAGGTCTCCAGCCGCTCCCTCCACGCCGGCTCGGGAAGCGAGCCCTTCCAGCCGGCGTAGGTATCGGCCAGGATCAGGGTGCGTATATGCTGGGGAGCGACGCGATAGAACTCCTGCGCGAGGATTCCTCCCCACGAAAGGCCAACCAGGTGAGCGCGAGTGATACCGATGATCTCGAGGAAGCTTGAGAGGCAACGGGCGTAGCTCGTGGTCGTGAACGACTCTGGGGGGTCCGAGGAAGACCCGGCGCCCGGCGCGTCCCATGCCACGACCCTGAAACTGTCGGACAGCCCGCCGAGTTGGCGCCCCCAACAGCGGGAGTCGCACAGGAATCCATGGAGGAGGACGAGCGCCCGACCTTGTCCGGCTTCCCTGTACGCGATCGAGTGTCCGTCGACCGCCACGTTTCTCATCTCGTTGTCAGCCACGCTGCTCTTGTGGGGACTGCCGCATGTGCAGATTGTGCCCCCACCGCACAGACGACGCTGGCTGACCGGCTGGCCGAGCGCGCGCAGGCGTCACTTCGCCTTCCAGCCAAGGCCCTTGGCGTGCAGGCTCTGCACGTACAGCCGATCGGCGGTCTCGGTCACGGCGGTCGTCTCGGGGTAGGCGCCCGACGGATCCTGCAGGTCGGCGACAACACGGCCATCCTCGGTGAAGGCGATCACGTGGCCATAGGGCTTGGGCACCGGCCACAGCGCGCGCGGCAGGCGCAGCGTCATCGAGCGCAACCAGGGCTTGTCGGCCATGCCGTCGACGATCGCGCTGCGCGGCTTGGTGAAGCCCATCCAGATGCGCCCCCGAGCGCCGCGCATCAAGTTGTCGGGGTAGCCGGGCAGGTTGTCGAGCAGCACGCGCGCCTTCGCCAACGGGCCGCGCGCGAGGTCCAGGTCAGCGGCGTCGGCGGCGATCTTCCAGACGCGGTAGCGCCCGGTCTCGGCGACGAGCAGCGACCGTTCGTCCTCGGACAGCGCGATGCCGTTGGCGAAGGACAGGCCGCGCGCGACGACGCGGGTCGCGCCCTGGACTGGGTCGTAGGCGAGCACACGGCCGGTCGCCGACTGCTCGATGATGTCCAGGATGCTGGCCTCGAAGGTGCCGCCCCAGTCCGCCGGGCCGAAACGCGTCGAGGCGTCGGTGAAGTAGACGATGCCGTTGCGAGCGACGACGACCGCGTCGGCATAGCGGATCGGGTCGCTGCCGACCTTGTCTGCCAGCACCCGCACCGTTCCATCGCGCGCGATCTGCAGCAGCCCCTTGAACGCATCGGCGACGATCAGGTTGCCGGCGGCATCGAAGGCGAAGCCGAGTACGCGTCCGCCCGTGCTGGCGAAAACCTCCTGCGCCGAACCGTCGGAGTTCATGCGCAGCAGCTTTCCGCTGGCCACCGCGGCGTACAACTTGCCGTCCGGCCCGAAGGCGACATGCTCCGGGCCCTCCTCGGCGCCTAGCGTGATGATCTGCAAGCCGGCCAGGCGCTGGTTGGCCGCATGGACGCCAACGTAGCCGGGCGCTGCCGGCGCCACCCAACTCACGGGTCGTATCGGAACCGGCCACAGCAACAGGTAGGCGACGAGCGCCAACAAGGCCAGACCGGCGATCCAGGCGATGCGTCTCAGCATGTCATTGCGCCAGCGGGCAAGGCGCAGGACGCGTTCCGGCTAAGGCGTTGGCGGTGGCCGGAACTATCGGACAAGCGGCGAAAGTCCCGCAAGTGGTGTCGGGATCCGGCATGCTGGGTGCAGGTGATGAAGCACCTCAGAACGTTGTGCGGCCTGACGTTCGCGCTTATTGCCGCGTCGCGCGCAGCGCGTCGCGCGGAGTGGAAGGCGTCGGTCAACAACGCGCGGTCAGGCATTCAGCGCCTCCAGGAGTTGAGCCGCCATGCGCTCTGAAAATTCACCGTGCAACTTGAACCTCCCGGAGACAGCAATACTCGAACGGTCCGTTGCCTCACCTTCCAAAAATTGTGTCCCAATAACGTACCGGACGCCGATATCACCTCTTGTGTTCCAGCGGAAGAACTCGAGCTCGCAATCATCGGAGGCACGGAGCGTCACGGACCCTTGGTGCTTCTTGAGAAATGCTTCCATGCCAGCCTTGAAGTCGTCGACATTCAGAAAGTGCACGCTGTCGTTCTCACCAGCGAACCCGCCGACCGCGCTCTGGACGCGCAATCTGTATGGGGCGTGTGCTCCGCCGCGTTTCGCTTTGCTGATCTCGATCGTCGTTCGCCTATCCACCGATGTGAGCTGCACGACGGGTCCCTGAATGCCTAGCGTCGCCATTGAGCGGCCAAGCAAGCGGGCGATGCCCGCTTGCGACGGTC
>DATBIR010000049.1:0-1640 GCA_036556825.1 Beijerinckiaceae bacterium | reverse complement strand
TCCAGGGCGCGAACGGCAAATTCGATCCGCAGCGCTTCCAGGAGGTCCTGCGCAATATCGGCCTCAGCGAGGCGGGCTTCCTTGCGCTGGAGCGCGAGGAGCTGGTGCGCTCCCAGATCGTCGGGGCGCTCAGCAGCGCCGTCTTCGTGCCGAAGACCTATCTCGAGGCCGCGCATCACTACCGCGACGACGAGCGGGTGCTGAAATATTTCGTGCTGTCACCCAAGGCGGTCGGCGAGGTGGCCGCCCCCGACGAGGCCACGCTCAAGGCCTATTACGACGAGAACAAGTCGAGCTACATGGCGCCGGAATATCGCAGGATCGGGCTCCTGCTGCTCACGCCCGACACGATCAAGGACACCATCTCGGTCACCGACGAGGAGATCAAGGCCTCCTATGAGGCGACCAAGGAGCGCTATTCGACGCCGGAGCGGCGCACCATCCAGCAGCTCATCTTCAAGGACGCGACGGCCGCGCGCGAAGCGGCCGACAAGCTGGCGAAAGGCGCCGATTTCGTTGCGCTCGGCAAGGAGCTGGGCATGAAGGAGAGCGACATCAATCTCGGCACCTTCGCCAAGGACCAGCTCGCCGACAAGAAGCTCGCCGAGGCCGCTTTCGCGCTGCAGAAGGACCAGGTCAGCCAGCCGGTGGAGAGCTTTTCCGTCATGCTGCTGAAGGTGACCGACATCCAGCCGGGAAGCCAGAAGAGCTTCGAGGAGGTCAAGGACCAGGTGCGCGATGCGCTCGCCAAGTCCCGCGCCTCCGACGAAATCTCGAAGCTCTACGACGCCGTCGAGGACGAGCGCGGCGGCGGCGGCAACGTGGCCGATGCGGCCAAGAAGCTCAATCTGCCCTATGCCGAATACACTTTCGACAGCCGCGGGCAGGACAAGGACGGCAAGCCGGTCGCGCCGGTCGTCGCCAATCCCCAGATCGTGAAGACCACATTTTCAGGCGATGTCGGGGTCGAGCTGAACGCGGTCAATCTCGGCGAGGGCAACGCTTTTCTCGACGTGCTGGAGATCATCCCCGAGCGGCAGAAGACGCTGGAGGAGGTCCACGACAAAGCCAAGGCGGAGTGGATCGAGGCCGAGACGCGCAAGCGTGTCCGGGCCAAGGCCGACGAGCTGGTGCAGAAGGGCAAGGACGGCACGCCGATCGAGAAGCTGGCCGAGGAGGCCGGCTCCGGCGCAACGGTTGCGACCACGCCGGCGCTGAAGCGCGACGCCAATGCCGAAGGCCTGCCGCGCACCGCGATCTCGCTCGGCTTCACCCTGCCGCAGAACGGCTACGGCTCGGTGCAGATGGCGGACCGGCTCAGCCAGGCGATCATCCAGGTCACCGAGATCAAGCCGGCCGCGCCGCTCGACGACAAGCAGGCCGATGCGCTGCGCGAGGAGCTGCGCCGCGGGGCGGGCATCGATATTCTCACGCAATATGTCGGCGGCTTGCAGAAGCGATACGGCGTGCAGGTCAACAACAGCGCTATGACCGCGGTCCTCGGAGAAGCCGAATAGCTTAGCTGCGCCTTCGGGCGCGGCTGCCCTCCTGTCCCTCAATCCCTGCCAAGGCAATGCCCCCATGCGGCTCTATCCGCCATTCGACGAATTCGCCGAGATCTACCGCAAGGGCGAGCCGCA
>DATBIR010000048.1:0-5598 GCA_036556825.1 Beijerinckiaceae bacterium | reverse complement strand
GAACCGCAAGCGCCCGCCCGCCGCGCTGCTCGACTACGTCACCCACACGACCTGTCCGAACGTCCATGCCCCTGACGACCGTTCGGTGATGGAGACGCTGGAGGCGCTGCCCTACCAGATCCGATCCACCCGCGCCTTCATGGGCACGCAGATCCCCTACCGGATCGGGCCGAGCCAGCTCGGATGCCGCGAGAACCCCTATGGCAAGGCGACAGCGCCGAACCCCGACAATGCGCGCGTCTGCCTCAGCCGCATCGACCCGCGCCAGCGCGGCCTGTTCAACGCGGCCTGGATCGTCGGCTATGTCGCGGCCTTCGCGCGCGGCGGCGTCGAGGCGGTCGCGCTCGGCGCGCCGACGGGACCGTTCGGGCACATCTATCGGCGCACCGACTTTTCGCAGCCCTATTTCGACACCCTCGCGCAGGAGGCGGTCTATCCGTCCTTCCATGTGCTCGCCGGCCTTGCCAGCCTGTCCGGCAAGCCGCTGCGCGAGCTCGCGCTATCCGCAGACGGAACGATAGAGGCGATTGCCGCCACCGATGGCGGGAACACGATCCTCTGGATCGCAAATCTCACGGCCGAGGCGCGCCGGGTTGCGCTTCCAAGCGCCGTCCGTTCGGTCGCGCTTCTCGACGAGACCACATTCGGCCTGGCAACGACCGATGCCGACGCACTGCAAAAGCTGCGCGCGCCGGCAAAGGATCGACTGCTCGACCTTGGCGCTTATGCCGTCGCGTGCTGCGAGATCGGCGCCGGTTAGTGCATCGGACCAAAAAGTGTACGCACTTTTCGGATAAATCTGATGCATAAACAAAAGACTAGAACGCAGCTCCGCATTCCGCGGAGCGTCCGGCGCTCTAGCGACTCATCGGGGCGCCGGATTGTATGGGGGGCCGCGCAAGCCGCGCGGCCCCGTCGTGCGATCTACACGAAATGCAGATCTTCCGGGTGCAGTTGAAGCTGCGCGACGGATGCGTTCTTGACCAGCAGCGTGTCGCCGAGATCGCTGGTGAACACAATGCCCTCCGCCGTGTCGGCACTGTGCGCGAACAGGTCGGCCGCGTCGGCGAACAGGCTGGTGTCGAACTGCAGGATGTCGTGCTGTGCGCCGAGGACGTGGAAGTCGTTGATGGTGTCGTTGCCGAAGCCATCGCGGAAGACGAACGTGTCCGTCGCCGTGCCGCCGGTCAGGTCATCCGTGCCCGCGCCGCCTTCGAGCGTGTCGGCCCCGGTGCCGCCGGCAAGCGAGTCGTCGCCGTCGCCGCCGAGCAGCGTGTCGACGCCGTTGCCGCCGTTCAGCGTATCGGCGCCGGTGCCGCCGTCGAGATGGTCGTCGTCGTTCCCGCCCTCCAACGTGTCGTTGCCGGATCCGCCCGTCAGCACGTCGAGACCGTTGCTTCCGATCAGCGTGTCGTTGTCGGAGCCGCCTTTGAGCGTGTCGTTGCCGATGCCGCCCTCCAGCCGATCGTTGCCGGCGCCGCCGCAAAGCGAGTCATCCCCCATCGCGCCGATGAGCGTGTCGTCGCCGCCGAGGCCGCAAATATCGTCATTTGCCGTGGTGCCCCTGATCGTCTCCCCGGCGTCGGTTCCGATAATCCCGTCGGTGCAGTCGCAATCGTCCTCGTCGGACGGTCCCGATTCCACACCTGTAACGGTGACGTGAACGGTTGCGGTGTCGAAGCCTCCATTGCCGTCGGAGATCTTGTAGGTGAAGTCGTCGGCCGCATCGACGCCGGGCGCAAGAGCCGTGAACCCGTCATCCGGATTGTAGGATACGGTGCCGTCGGCATTGAGCGTTACCTGCGCACCGGAGGCCAGGTCGATGGGCGTGCCGACCACGGCCGCCACGCCGCCAAGCTCCGTCACGACGAGCGGATCGCCATCCGGATCGATGTCATTGCCGACCACATCGATCGACGGGATCGACGCATCGGCGAGGGTTGCGACGTTGTCGTCGACGGCTGTCGGCGTGTCGTTTCCTTCCGAATCGACGATCGCATCGCCGAGGATATTGAAGCCGGCGAAAAAGATGTTGTCGTCATTTGACGGATTAAGTGTGCTGATCGTCAGAGAGGTTGCACCGTTTGGCAGGAACGGTGCGGAATTGAGTCCGTCGCCTTGCGCGAGATCGTAAAGCTCATCGTCGAAGCGGGGGTCGCTTCCTTGTGCAGCGGGGTCCGCGGGGTTGGCTGGGTCGTCGCCGATGCCTCCGATGGTAATCAGGCCGCCGTTTCCGGACGATCCGTCATCCTGCCCACCGGCGAATGACGTTAGACGCCGGCCGTCGACATCGACCGTCGAGAATTGGCCCGCAGGCTGAAAGCCGAAGCCGATGCCCAGAGACAGCAGCGCAGAAAAGTCATCGACCGTGGTATCGATCGGCGTCGGGAAATCGACCGCGAACGAATCACCGGCAGGATCGCTGCTGCCGTCAGCAAGAACGATCGAACGGGTCGGCTCGTCCGGATTGCTGTAGACAATGGCCAATGCGTACCCATCCACGCCGCTCGACGACAGGTTCGAGATGTCGAAACTAAAGGGCGTGTCGGCTCCGCCGCCGACTTCGGTTGAGACAAGGTCGGTCACATCCGCTCGGAACGCCTGCAGGCTGGCAGCGCTTGTAAAGCCGAGCGCCGCGAAATCCGTGGCATCGAGGTGGGTTCCGTCGAAGTCGACCGATCCGACATCCCCGTTGAAGAAAGTCGTAGCATAGAGGAACGCCGCTTCGACGTGAGAGTTGGTCGGGATGACGGCGTCGATCGTGCCGCCATTCGTAGCGCTGCCGCCTGTCGCATCCAGCGACCAGTTTCCGTGTCCTTTGAATGTGTAATTTACCGCTAAAGTCATTTGCGCTTTCTCCGTGCAGCTTATAGCAATTTTATTTACTCAAATGCGCACTATACAAATTTTGTTTTATGAAACCGCATTGGATTCACTTCACGATTTATGAACTACTCAAGTCGATTGCGCAGATCATAAAGATCATATGTCTGTGATCGATTGCAGTTAAACGCAGCGAACGCGACAAACGAGGTTAAATATTCGGGATACTATAAAGTAAATTTGCAGGGGCCTTCCAAAACGCATTTATAATGAGAAACTATGTGATCTTTCGCGCTCCCCTTCGCCTCATCTTTCCGTAAACGCCCGCGCGAACTGATCGGCCAGCGGTTTCAGAAAATACGACATCGCCGTCCGATCGCCGGTGCGGATGTGCACCTCGGCCGGCATTCCCGGCACCAGAGCGAGCCCGTCATGGACGGCGGCTTTGCCGGAATCCAGGGCGTTTCCCAGCGACAGCCGCGCAACATAATAGGATGCTCCGGTTTGCGGGTCCGTGGTCAGATCGGCGGCGACGCGGGTCACCTGGGCCTCGAGCTCCGGCGTCGTGCGCTGGTCGAAGGCGGTGAAGCGGATGAAGGCCGGCTGGCCCTGGCGCACATTGTCGATGTCGCGCGGGGCGATCTTGGCCTCGATGACGAGCGCATCCTGCTCGGGGACGATCATCATCAGCGTTTCGCCCTGGGCGATGACGCCGCCGACCGTGTGCACGGAGAGCTGGTGCACGACGCCCGCCCTCGGCGCGCGGATCTCGATGTGCCGGAGCTGGTCCTCGGCGGCGACGCGGCGCTCGACGAGCTCGGCTTCCTTCGCGGTTGCCTCGCGCAGGTCTTTCATCACCTCGGCGCGCAGATCCTGGTCGAGCTGGATGATCTGCAGCTCGATCTCGGAGATCCGCCCCTTGGTCTGGGCGTGCTGCGAGCGGAGCTGCGCGCGTTCGCCTTCCAGCCGCGCGGCCTCCCGCTGCAGCGCGGTGAACTTGGCGATCGGGATCAGATTGCGCTCCCAGAGCTTGTCCGCGCCTTCCAGCTCCTTGCCGTTCAAGTCGATCTCGCGGCCCTTGGCCCATTGCTGCGCGGCGAGGCCGTCGGCCTCCTGGCGAAGCTGGACGATGCGCTCGCGCAATTGCGCCTGCTGGCCCCGGCGCGCGTCACGGCGGCTTTCGAAAAGCTTGCGCTCAGCGCTGAGAAGCGCGGCGACCTCCGGCTCGCCCGAGCGGCTTGCCAGATCGTCCGGAACGGTCAGGGTCTCTGCGCCTTCCTGCTCGGCCCTCAGCCGCATCCGCCGCACGGCGAGCTCGTCGAGCTGCTTGGTGATGATCTGCAGATTGGCGCGGACGATGGTCTCGTCGAGCTTGATCAGCAGCGCGCCCTGCTGCACCTCGTCGCCATCCTCGACATAGATCTTGCCGATGGTGCCGCCGGTGGCGTGCTGGACTTTCTTGACGTTGCTCTCCACGACCACCGTGCCCGAGGCGAGCACGGCCCCCGCAAGCGTCGCGGTCCCCGCCCAGAGCCCGCCGCCGAGGATGAGCACGCCGGCGACCGCCAGCCCGCCGGCCAGCGCCGAACGTACGCCGTCCGGCCCATAGGGCTTGTACTCCACCCGCCGGAGATAGGCGCCGAGCCCGCGGGCGTTGCGGATCGCCAGCTTCAGAAGCGCCTCGCGGGTAATCATGCGCGTACGCCCATGAGGCGGGCCTGCTGGTCTGCCGGCCTGGCGCGCGGCGAGGCGACCGGCTGGATGACTTTAGCCAGCACCTCCTCCTTCGGCCCGAATGCCTGCAATTGGCCATTGGCGAGAACCGCCAGTTTTTCGACCGACGAGAGAGCGGCCGAGCGGTGCGCGATGATCACCGCAATGCCCCCGCGCGCACGGACGCCGGCGATGGCGGCGATCAGCGCGGCGTCGCCTTCCGCGTCGAGATTGGAATTCGGCTCGTCGAGCACGATGAAGAACGGATCGCCGTAAAGCGCCCGCGCCAGCGCGATCCGCTGGCGCTGCCCGCCGGAGAGCATGGCGCCGCCCTCGCCGATTCGCGTGCCGTAGCCGTCGGGCAGGCCGAGGATCATATCATGGACGCCGGCCGCGCGGGCCGCAGCGATGACGGCGTCGCTAGGCGTGTCGGGATCGAGCCGGGCGATATTCTCGGCAACGGTGCCGTCGAACAGCTCGATATCCTGCGGCAGATAGCCGATATCGCGCCCGAGCGCCTCGGGATCCCACTGATCGAGCGCCGCGCCGTCGAGCCGGATGGTGCCGCGCAGCGGCTTCCACGCCCCCGCGAGGGCGCGCGCCAGCGTCGATTTTCCCGACGCCGAGGGGCCGATGATGCCCAGCCCTTCGCCCGCTTCGAGCGTGAAGCCGATATTCTGCAGGATCGGCTGCCGCTGTCCCGGCGCGCCGACGAACAGCTCGGCGACGGCTACGGTTCGCTGCGGGCGCGGAAGCGCGATCGGCGCCGGCTCCTCGGCCAGCGGACCGAGCACCTTGGCGAGCCGCCGGAAGCTTTGCCGTGCGCCGATGAAGGCGCGCCAGTTCGCGATTGCGCCTTCGATCGGGGCGAGGGCGCGCGAGGCCATGATGGAGGAGGCGATCATCACGCCGGCGGTCGCCTCGCCATGGACGACGACATAGGCGCCGAGACCGAGCAGCGCCGACTGCAGGATCAGGCGGAACACGCGCGATGCGGCGCCCAGGCTTCCGGTGACGTTGTGGGCCCGGCGCTGAGCGACGAGAAGCTCCTCGCTTTGATCG
>DATBIR010000047.1:0-7150 GCA_036556825.1 Beijerinckiaceae bacterium | reverse complement strand
TCGTCATGCGTGAAGATGGCGGGCCGGTACATGTCGCCCTGGTCGCAGAATTGTCCTTCGGGATCGAGGGGATCGACGTTCTTCCAAAAGGTGTCGACGAGCTGTTCGTAGCTGACCTGGACAGGATCGAAGACGACGCGCACCGCCTCGGTGTGGCCCGTGCCGCCGCGCGATACGTCCTTGTAGGTGGCTCCCGGCACGTGCCCGCCGGTGTAGCCCGACGTCGTCGAGACGACGCCGGCGAGCTTGTCGAAGGGTGGCTCCATGCACCAGAAGCAGCCGCCGGCGAAGGTCGCGAGCGCCAGCCCGGGTGGCGCGTCTGGCGCGAGCTGCGTGCGCTCCTCAGCGTGCAGGCCTGCCGATGCGAGTGCGGCGGCGACCGCGGCAGCGAGCCACAACCGCTTCATGAATGCCTCCCGTTACGTCTCCGCAGGCTTGAACGTCATGGCGACGCCGTTCATGCAGTAGCGCTCGCCGGTCGGCGCAGGACCATCTTCGAAGACGTGGCCGAGATGACCGCCGCAACGCGCGCAATGCACCTCCGTGCGCTTCATGAAGAAGGACGTGTCGTCGGAGGTCTCGACGGCGCCATCGAGCGGCTTGAAGAAGCTCGGCCAGCCGGTGCCCGATTCATACTTCGTTTCGGACGTGAACAGCGGCGCGCCGCAGGCGGCGCACGAGAATGTGCCGGTGCGCTTCTCGTAATTGAGGGGGCTGGTGCCGGCCCGCTCGGTGCCGTGCTCGCGCAGCACGCGATATTGCTCGGGCGAAAGGCTTCCGCGCCATTCCTCTTCCGTCCTGCTGACGGGAAACTGTTTGTCTTCCCTGGCGTCCGCCTCCTGGCCTCCGAACAAGCGTGACAGCATCGTCATCTGGTTTCTCCGTGCATCATCGTCTCCGCTTGATATGGCGACGGCTGCGCCTGCGCGCCATGCAATCTTGACCACCGCCCCTGAGGGCGGCTGCTATTTCACCGCCGCGCCCTTGAGCCGGTCATAGGAGTAGACGAAGTCGACCGCCGTCCCGAGCGGCTTGTGGCACTGGAAACAGGCCGTGAGATTGGCGTTCGGGTTCGGCTTACCGTCGGCCGTGAAGGCCTGGTAGAGCCAGTCGCCGTTGCGGATCTCCTCGGGCACGTCGGCGCCCCAGCCGGCGCGCTTTTCCATGACCGTGTAGGCGGCGAGCTCGCCCTTGAGGAAGCGGCCGTCGGGACCCTTGACCGGATTGCCCTGGGGGTCGAGCTGCGCCCGGTATTGCACCAGCGTCAGCACGGTGCCGGTGGGCAGCGGCTCGCCCTTCCTGGCCGCCTCGATGGCCGCCGGCGGCGACACGAACAGCTCGCGGAACTGCTTGTTGTCGGCGCGGTCGACGGTCGTGTAGAGCGTCCCCTGCATGAAATGCTGCGGAAAGCCGATCCTGTCGCCACTGACGCGGACCTGGGCGGCGACGCCCGAGACAACGAACGCAGCCGCAGCCGCCGCGATGATGCGCGAGCCCATGCGATCCTCCCCTGTCAATGCCTCCCGGTCCTCGGCTAAGGTTACTCCCGGCCGTCGCGCGGTGCTCGTAACGAAGCGGTGAATGATCGGAATGCGCCTCAAAACTCTTTGTGTTGCGGCTTGCTTTGCGGCCTCGATCGCCGCCGCTCCGGCCCTCGCCCAGGCTCCGGCGCGCCACGAGACGCGCTACACCGACCTCGTCGGCGGCCGCTGTCGCTTCGTCGCGCAGGACAGAGAGACGGGAGAGGATGCGCTCAAGCGCTGTCCCGGCCACGGCGAGTTCGAGCTCGAGACGTTGTCGAGCCACACGCGCGTGTCGCTGAGCTTCCGCTTCTCGCGCACCCAGCGCGTGCCCGACGTGGTCGCCGGCTGGAGCCTCGGCAAGAGCGTCGAATGGCGCGGCATCAAGTCGAATAAGGGCTTTCAGCCCTACGCGGCGATCGTGCGCGTGCTGATGAAGGATCCGGAGGCGGCGACGCGAGGCGCCGACGGCGAGGTCCTCGCGGTGCTGCGCGTCGATCCGGCCGAGGCCGAGGTGTGCCCGATCGCCTATGTGGACGCGCGCGCCAACCGGCGCGCCAACGAGCTGGCGCGCGGCACCGCCGACCGGCTCGGTCCGACCTATCTGTGCGACAGCGACAAGCCGGCCGTGACCGGCGCCAGGACGCGCTGGACCGACGCGCTGATGCGTCCGGAATAGACCGGCAGCCGGGCGGGCCTCAGTATTTTGCTGAAATTTGGCGGCCGTCCGATCGGACTTGACATATACGTAAGTTATCACTTACGGTAAGTTATGACTAACGTTTCAGCCGCGCTCGCAGCCCTTGGCGACCCGACGCGGCGCAGCGTGTTCGAGCGCCTGGCGCGCCGGCCGCATTCGGTCGGCGAGCTGGCGCGCGGCCTGCCGGTGAGCCGGCCGGCCGTGTCGCAGCATCTGAAGATCCTCAAGGCGGCCGGCCTCGTCGCCGACCGGGCGGAGGGCACGCGGCGCGTCTACCACGTCGATCCGGCCGGCCTCGCCGCCATCCGCATCTGGCTCGACCAGTTCTGGAGCGAGGCGCTCGACGCCTTCCAGCGCGAAGTCGAACGGGATCAATCCTGACAACCATGACGGAGGGATTCATGCTTGTCATCACGCCCGCGCCCGTGCGCAAGAGCATTCTCGTGAAAGCGCCGCCGCAGCGTGCCTTCGAGGTGTTCACCTCGGGCATCGGCCGCTGGTGGCCGCCATCGCATCATGTCGGCAAGGCGGAGTTGCAGGACGCGATCATCGAGCCGCGCGCCGGCGGGCGCTGGTACGAGCGCGGCGTCGACGGCAGCGAATGCGAGTGGGGCCGCGTGCTGGCCTGGGAGCCGCCGCAGCGCGTCGTGCTCGCCTGGCAATTGTCGGCCGACTGGCAATTCGATCCGAGCCTCGTCACCGAAGTCGAGGTGCGCTTCACGCCGGAAGGCGAGGGGACGCGCGTCGATCTCGAGCACCGCAACCTCGAGCGCTTCGGCGACAAGGCCGACCTGGTGCGCGGCCAGATCGACTCCGATGGCGGCTGGGGCCTCATCCTGCAGAATTTCGCGGACGTTGCGGCGGCGTAGCGGGCGCAACGCGGCCGTCGCCCGCTGCGCTCCCGGCGATTTTCTGGCGCGAAAGCGCTTCGAGCTTCCGCCTGCGATGCGCGCCGTGTGTGGTTTCACACAGCTTTCCCTGGCGCTTGCGGCACACTGCAAGCAACCAGGGGAGTTTGTCATGGTACTCGTCGTCCTAGATCCACGCACCGGCGAACGCGTCACCTTCGAGATCGCCGAGACGCCGCAAGGCAAGCGCATCGTCAAGTCCGTGCGCACGCGCTGAAGCAGACCATCACGGCGAAGCGGGCAAGCTCGTGTCGCCGTGCCCATTGCATGGACCGCCACCATGGACCGCCCGCTCAGCGTCGCCGCCGCACTGGTCAAGGTGCTGGTCCTTTATGTGAGCCGCACCGGACATCGCGTGTCGCGACCCGGTGCCTTCGGACCCTCCAGACGAAGGCCCGCTTTCCTGCTGAATCGCGGTCACGCGACCGGCCAGAAGATCAGGAAGAGCACGAGCACGGCGGCGAGCAGGATCAGCACGAAGCCGAGCACGCTGCCGCGCCCGAACAGCGCGCGCATGTGATCTCTTAACGCCATCGCTTCCTCCGGTCCTCGTGACTGCGCCGCGCAAAGCGCACGGGCGCCGTGTGCGTCGCCTCGCGAACTCCCTCTCGCGGATGGTGAGCGAAGAGCTCCATCCGGAAGCGGCATTCGCCCTCACCCTTACCCTCTCGCAACGCAAGTCGGGTGCTCCCATCTCGGGCGAGCCGAGATCGCTGGGCGGAGGATCGCTGCGATCAGCGGCCCCGGCGGCTTTTCGGGCGCTGGCCGCCAAAGCCCTGCGTCGAGCGGGGAAGGGGGATCTCGCGGTTGTGCGGGCCCATCTCGTCGAGCGTCGGCTTGCGCACGCGCGAGGGCGTGTTGGCGCCGGCGCCGTAGGGCCGCGCGGCGGCCGAACGGCCGGCGGCGTGCTCGACACGCGTCTGCGTCACCATGGGATCGTCGGCGACGGCGAGCTCGGTCGCCTGCAGGCGCTTGAGCTCGTCGCGCAGGCGCGCGGCCTCCTCGAAATTGAGGTCGGCGGCGGCCTCGCGCATGCGCTTCTCGAGGTCGGCCATGACGGCCTTGAGATTGTGCCCGACCGTGGCGGCGGTCTCGGCGAAGCCCGCGTCGACGTTGACGCGGTCGCGCTCGTAGACGCTGTCGAGGATGTCGGCGATGTTCTTCTTGACGCTCTCCGGCGTGATGCCGTGCTCGGCGTTGTAGGCGAGCTGTTTTTCGCGGCGGCGGTCGGTCTCGGCGATGGCGCGCTGCATCGAGCCGGTCATCTGGTCGGCATAGAGAATCACCTTGCCCTCGACGTTGCGCGCGGCGCGGCCGATGGTCTGCACGAGCGACGTCTCGCTGCGCAAAAAACCTTCCTTGTCGGCGTCGAGGATGGCGACGAGCGCGCATTCGGGAATGTCGAGGCCCTCGCGCAGCAGGTTGATGCCGACCAGCACGTCGAAGGCGCCGAGGCGCAGGTCGCGGATGATCTCGATGCGCTCGATGGTGTCGATGTCGGAGTGCATGTAGCGCACGCGCACGCCGTTCTCGTGCAGGTATTCGGTCAGGTCCTCGGCCATGCGCTTGGTCAGCACCGTCACGAGCGAGCGGTAGCCGCGCTGCGCCACCTCCTTGACCTCGCCGAGCAGGTCGTCGACCTGCGAGCGCGCCGGCCGGATCTCGACCTGCGGGTCGACGAGGCCGGTCGGGCGGATCACCTGCTCGACGAAGACGCCCTGCGTGCGGTCCATCTCCCATGGGCCGGGCGTCGCCGAGACATGCACCGATTGCGGCCGCATCGCGTCCCATTCCTCGAAGCGCAAGGGCCGGTTGTCCATGCACGAAGGCAGGCGGAAGCCGTATTCGGCCAGCGTCGCCTTGCGCCGGAAATCGCCGCGATACATGGCGCCGATCTGCGGGATGGTGACGTGGCTCTCGTCGGCGAAGACGAGGGCGTTGTCGGGCAGGTATTCGAACAGGGTCGGCGGCGGCTCGCCCGGCTTGCGCCCGGTGAGGTAGCGCGAATAATTCTCGATGCCGCTGCACGAGCCGGTGGCCTCGATCATCTCGAGGTCGAACACCGTGCGCTGCTCGAGCCGCTGCGCCTCGAGCAGCCGGCCCATCCGGGTCAGCTCCTGCACCCGCCATTTGAGCTCTTCCTTGATGCCCTTGATGGCCTGCTGCAGGGTCGGCTTCGGGGTCACGTAGTGCGAGTTGGCGTAGACCTTGATGTATTTCAGCTCGCTCGTCTTCTGGCCGGTGAGCGGGTCGAACTCGACCAGCGATTCGATCTCGTCGCCGAACAGCGAGATGCGCCAGGCGCGGTCCTCGAAGTGCGCCGGGAACAGCTCGATGACGTCGCCGCGCACGCGGAACGTGCCGCGCGAAAAATCCATGCTCGTGCGCTTGTATTGCAGCGCCACGAGGTCGGCGATCAGCTGGCGCTGCTCGATGCGCTCGCCGACGGTGAGCCCGAACGACATCGCCGTGTAGGTCTCGACCGAGCCGATGCCGTAGATGCAGGACACGGAGGCGACGATGATCACGTCGTCGCGCTCGAGCAGGGCGCGCGTCGCCGAGTGGCGCATGCGGTCGATCTGCTCGTTGATCGACGAATCCTTCTCGATATAAAGGTCGGTCTTCGGGACGTAAGCCTCGGGCTGGTAGTAGTCGTAATAGGAGACGAAATACTCGACGGCGTTGTCCGGGAAGAACGCCCTGAACTCGCCATAGAGCTGCGCCGCCAGGGTCTTGTTGGGCGCCAGGATCAGGGCGGGGCGCTGCGTCGCCTCGATCACCTTGGCCATGGTGAAGGTCTTGCCCGAGCCCGTCACGCCGAGCAGCACCTGGTCGCGCTCCTGCCGGCGCACGCCGTCGACCAGCTCGCCGATCGCCACCGGCTGATCGCCGGCCGGCTTGAAATCCGACTTGAGGTTGAAGCTGATGCCGCCTTCGGACTTGTCCGGACGCGGCGGCCGGTGCGGCATCCACGGCTTGCCGTCCTTGAACAGCGGATTGCCGTCGGTGAGCAGCCGCGTGAGCGCCGCCACCGTCGCCGACACGCCCTCGGAGGCCAGCGAGACGTCGTCGTCCTGCCCGTCGAGGCCGTCGCCGCCCGCGAGGGCCGGCAGGGCAGGGGGAGCCGCCGCGCGAGCATTCGCCCTGCCTCCCGCGCGCCCGCGAGGCGGCGCTGCCTCACCGTTCGGGCGGGCGCCCAAGCCAAGCTTTTTGGCGAGCGCCGGATCGACATCCTTGACGGTGCCCGTCTCGAACGGCGCCTGCGGCCGCTCGCCTGCTCCCTGCGCGTCGCCGGCCCGTTCGCGGTTGATGGCCGGGTTCAACAGCTCCGCCAGATAGGGATCGAGCGGCTTGAGGTCAGGCTTGCTGGTCTTGGGACGAGAGGAGCGGGGGGATTTCGCCATCAGGCGTATATGGGATCAAAATCCGGCCGCGGAAAGGCGGTTTTCCCCTTCAAAGACCGCCCTGCAGCGGCGTTCCGGAGCGCGCCGAAGGCCGCCAGTCCGGAGCCGCCGCGCTCCAACCTCACAGCGCCGTGCTGGTGGTGCCCTTCATCAGGATCGGCCCGGTCGGGCGGCCGGTGGGCGAGCCATCCGCCGGCTCGAGGGTGATCTCGAAGAGCTGGTTCGGGCCCGGCCGCGGCAGGTTTTCCAGGTTGAGGCGCAGGGAGCGGGCCTCGTGGATGAGGCCGACCGAGCGCGGCCCGACGCTGCGGTCCCACAAGGTCCATATCTGCAGGGCGCGGTCGGGCGGCACGTTGATGCGCTCCAGCGGGATCAGCTCGACCTCGCCGCTGGCGAAGGCGTTCACGACCGCCCCCGGCTCGTTGCTGCCTTCCTTGACGAGCACGGCCACAAGGACCGGCTTGCGGGCGCGCTCCGTCGCAAGCTCGCGGCTCATGAAGTCGGCGGTGAAAAAGATGCCGAAGGCGAGAAGCACGGTTGCCGCCGCGCTTGCGAGGCCGGCGAAACGCCAGAAGGCGAGATTGTGCCACAGGGAGCGGAAGGCGTTGCGCGTGTCGG
>DATBIR010000046.1:0-6144 GCA_036556825.1 Beijerinckiaceae bacterium | reverse complement strand
CGATCCGCTAACGCGGCTGGCCGCCCTCTGCCTTCTGGGTCCGGAGCCATTCGAGAAACTGCCGGAACAAACGCTCCTGCTCCGCGGGATCGTCCGGCGCGACCTGCTTGATCCGGCTACGGACCGTCGTCTCATCGACAGTCTGCCTGACCTTCTTCAGCCCGTCCAGCGCCACTTGCGCCGCCGGACATCTCTGCCATCCCGGCAATTGCGCCTGCAGGTCGACATCCCGCCATTGGCTGCCCCTGCTGAGCGCAACCCCGGGGAATTTGTCGAAAAACGCGTCGATCAGCTTGGCGACGCGCTTGTAGCGCTCCGATCCCGCCGCCCAGTTGAAGGCGGCCAGCACCACGCCGACGCCGACCGTATCGATGCTGGCGACCCCGCCCATCAGAGCCGGATAGTCGCCCTTGGCGAATTTTGCCGGCCGGAAATCCTCGGCCAGGGCGTTGGAATAGGGAACTTTGAGCAGCCGGAGCTTGTCGTTCGCGGCGAGCAGCTCGTCGATTGCCGGCATCGGCTTGGCAGCGACGCGGACGATCGCCTGCACCTCGCCGGCCTTCATCTTCCGCGCCGCCTCGATCATGTCCATCTGAATGCTGTTCTTCGGCTTGATGCCGAGTGCGCCCAAGAGCCGTTCGCCGGCCTGTCGCGAGGCGGCGTCGTGATAAGCGACGGTCTTGCCTCTGAGCTGCTCGATCGGGCCGGCCCTGTCGGTCATCACATGCAACTGGTCGGCATAAAGCTGCGAGACGTAGCAGACCCGCTTGTCCAGGTTGCGGAAGCGCGGCTCGTCCTTGAAGGCGCTGAGCGCGTTGGCGTGGACGAGCGCGAGATCGACGCCCTTGAGGTAGAGCAGGTCGAGCAGGTTCTGCGGGCCCCCCTTGCCGACGATCGGCAGGATACGCAGCTTCTCGCCGTCGTCGATCACATCGGCCATGTCCTCGATGATGCGCATATAGGCGCCGCTCGACGGGCCGCCGAGGATGCCGACCGTGTTCTCGTTGACCAGCTCGCCATATTGGGCGTCGGAGACGGCAGGCGCAGCAGGCGGCGTCTGGCTGTAAGCTTCGGAGGCATGTGCGAAAGCAAATAAGATAATGACGGGCGCGATCGGCTGTCGCGCAGCATGCAGCATCAAAATGCACTTCGAATATATCGACATGTCCGCCCCCTCTTATTAATGATCTGCGGGCACTCTAAACGGCGCCGGAGCCATGAACCCAGGGCACACAGCTTGCCACCTTCTGTCCTCACCGGGAAGAACCGGCCGGAAATAATGCCTGCCCGGCTCTCCATCCGCGAAGTTGCGCGCTGCCCGTAGGGGTTTTTCCGTAGGGACTATAACAAAAGGAAAATATGGACCGCCAGCGATTGCTGGGGGGACTAAATCTGGTGGTTGTAGCCGAGGCGCGAGAAAGGCATCGGGCTGCCGCCGGCCGAGAGGACCGTGAGCGTCGGCGCGCCATTGCCGAGCATACCGATCGGCGTGACGGGGATGCCGGCGGTCCGGGCGGCGGCCTCGAAGGCCGGCTTGCGTGCCGGCGGGACGGCTGCGAGGATCTCGTAATCGTCGCCCCCCGTCAGGATGGTTTCCAATAAATCCGGCTGTGCCGCAAGCACGAGCCGGGTGGCTCCCGAGAGCGGAACCTTCGCCGTTTCGATCTGCGCGGCGACTCCGGAGGCGGCGCAGAGCCGGGTGCAATCGATGGCCAGCCCGTCCGATACATCCATCGCGGCGGTTGCGGCATCGAGCAGCGCGGCGCGGAGCCCGAGCCGCGGCTCGGGATGCAGATAGCGGCCGATCAGCATGTCCCGCAAGGCCCGGTCGAGCGGCCAGCCTCGCGTGCCGGCCTCGTCGAGGTGCAGCTTCAGCCCGAGCGCGGCATCGCCGATCGTGCCGCTGACATAGAGCCGATCCCCCGCGCCCGCACCGCCGCGGCGGATCATCCGGCCCTTCGCAACACTGCCGAAAGCGGTGACCGAAATCACCAGCGGCCCCGCCGGCGACGCCGTGGTGTCGCCGCCGCTCAGGCCGATGCCGAAACGTTCCTGCGCCAGCCTCAGCCCGCCGGCGAAACCGGCGATCCATGCCTCGGCGGTGCCGCGCGGCAAGGCCAGAGCCAGGCTGTAGGCGACGGGCTTGGCGGCCTTGGCGGCCAGGTCGGAGATATTGACCGCCAGCGCCTTGAACGCGATATCGGCGGGATCGTCGCCGGCAAGGAAATGCACGCCGGCAATCAGCGTATCCGTGGTGACGACAAGATCCTCGTGGCCGGCGACCTCGACCAGCGCGGCGTCGTCCCGAAGGCCGAGCGCACCGGGATACCCGGCGGCAAGCGGGCGGAAATGACGGGCGATCAGGGCATCTTCCGGCAGGCCTTCGGTCGCGTCCGTGTCGCCAGGGTCAGCCATGGCCTTTGCTTCTGAAGTCGGCGGCGCGCACCTCGCGGGCGACCGCGTCGAGGATGCCGTTGACGACGCCGGGCTCATCGCCGCCGAAAAAGGCGTGGGCCACGTCGACATATTCGTTGATGATCACCTTCACCGGCACGTCGCGCCGTTCGCTGAGCTCATAGGTCGCGGCGCGCAGGATGGCGCGGAGAATGCTGTCGATGCGGGCGAGACGCCAGCCTTCCGCGAGATGCCCCGCAATCAACGGATCGACGGTGAGCTGGGTGCGCACCACGCCGAGCACGAGGTCGCGGAAAAAAGGCTCGTCCGCCTGATCGTAATAGGCGCCCTCCACCTCATGGCCGAAACGGTGCCTGGTGAACTGGGCGACGACGACGGCGGCATCGGTCTGCGCCACGTCCATCTGATAGAGCGCCTGCACTGCGGCGAGGCGCGCCGTACCGCGCGCGCCGAGGGCCTTGCCCTCGCCTTTCGGCTGCGGGCGAGCCGCATCATTCTGATCGGAAGCCATGGCATTCCATGAACACATCGATCAGCCTCAGGCAAGCGCGGGCAGCGTCGGCCCCCTTGTTTCCGTCCGATACGGACGCTCTTTCCCAGGCCTGTGCCTCATTTTCGACAGTCAGGATGCCATTCCCCAGGGGAACGCCGCTCGCGGTCGCGATCGACAGCAGCGACCGGGCGGATTCGTTCGCCACGATATCGTAATGCGAGGTCTCGCCCCGGATCACGCAGCCGAGCGCCACCGCGCCGTGATAGCGCCAGCGGGTCGCCCCGAACGGCGCAAGGCCGGCGCGGACCGCCAAGGCGAGCACCTGCGGGATTTCCAGCGCGCCGGGGACCGCGATCCGGTGAAAGCTCGCATTCGCCTCCTCGAGCGCGGCGATCGCGCCTTTGGCGAGCTCGTCCGAAAGCTCGGGATAGAAGCGCGCCTCGATGATGAGAACCGATGGGCTGAAACTGGCCATGTACCTACTCGATGGGACGGCGGCCGATGATTTTCAGCCCATATCCTTCCAGGCCGATGATTTTCGGCAGCGGTGAATTCGAAAGAAGCTCTATCTCACGCACGCCGAGATCAAGCAGAATCTGCGCGCCGACGCCATAATCGATCAGCCGCGCCGCCGCTTCGTGCCTGCCGCCTTCGATGGCGTCGCGCAGTTTCTGCGAGAGGGTCGCCGCCTGGCCTTCGCGGATCAGAACGAAGACGCCGCGCTCGACGCCAGCGAGGAGCCGCAGCGACCGTTCGACGAGGCCGTGACGCCCGGCTTCCGCCGAAAAGTCCAGGACGTCTTCCAGCACGTTCAAGGCGTGCATCCGGACGAGCACGGGACCGGGCGCGGCAACGTCGCCCCTGACCAGCGTGATATGCTCCTGCCCGTCGGCCTTGTTCTGGTAGACCTTCAGCTCGAACGGAGCGCCGAACAGATCGTCGACATGCTTCTCCTCGACGACGCGGACGAGGCTGTCATATTTGCGCCGGTAGGCGATCAGGTCGGCGATGGTGCCGATCTTCAGGCCGTGGAACTGGGCGAAGGCCATCAGATCAGGCATCCGCGCCATGGTGCCGTCGTCGTTCATGATCTCGCAGATCACGCCGGCGGGATAGAGCCCGGCGAGCCGGGCGATATCGACGGCGGTCTCGGTGTGCCCGGCGCGGATCAGCACGCCGCCTTCGCGGGCGACGAGCGGGAAGACATGGCCGGGCGAGACGATGTCGCGCGCGCCCTTGGACGGATCGATGGCGGTGGCGATGGTGTG
Source organism: Beijerinckiaceae bacterium (assembly GCA_036556825.1). Taxonomy (GTDB): domain Bacteria; phylum Pseudomonadota; class Alphaproteobacteria; order Rhizobiales; family Beijerinckiaceae; genus JAJKJG01. Next base: position 1,968 of record DATBIR010000046.1, on the reverse strand, counting down.
GGCGCGGTCATGGGCGGAGATGCCGGTGGTGATGCCTTCACGCGCTTCGATGGAGACGGTGAAATTCGTGGTATGGCGCGACTGGTTGGAGCGCGCCATCAGCTCCAGATGCAGCTCGTCGGCGCGAGCCTGGGTCAGCGCCAGGCAGATCAGGCCGCGGCCGAACCGGGCCATGAAGTTGATCGCCTCCGCCGTCGCCATTTGCGCGGGGATGACGAGGTCGCCCTCGTTCTCGCGGTCCTCCGCGTCGACCAGGATGAACATCCGGCCCTTCTGCGCGTCCTCGATAATCTCCTCGATCGAGGAGAGCTGGCCGAAATGGCGCGGTTTTTCTGCGATGCTCATGCGTCCGATCTCTTCTGCCCGGTCAGACGGGCAACATAGCGTGCAATGAGATCGACCTCCATATTGAGGCGATCGCCTGCGCGTTTTTGCCCCCATGTCGTGACTTCCAGCGTATGGGGGATGATGTTCACCGCGAAGCGGTTGCCGGAGACAGTATTGACCGTCAGCGACGTGCCGTCGAGCGCGACCGAGCCCTTGGCCGCGACGAAACCGCCGAGCGCTTCGGGGCAGATGATCTCGAAGCGCTTCGAGGTGCCGTCGGGGGTCACGCTGTCGATCCTGGCGAGCCCATCGATGTGGCCGGTGACGAGATGGCCGCCCATTTCGTCGCCGAGCCTCAAGGACCGCTCCAGATTGATGTGGCGGCCGGCGATCCACTCGCCGAGCGTCGTCAGGCTCAGCGTCTCGTTCGAGGCTTCGATGTCGAAGATCGCGCGGCCGGGCTTCTCCGCCTCCACGCGCGTCACGGTCAGGCAGCAGCCGTCGCAGGCGATCGATGCGCCGATGGCGATTGTCGCGGCGTCATAGCCGCAGGCGATGCGGAACCGGCCGCCATCCGCCTCTCTGATCTCGCCCAGATCGGTCACGATCCCGGTGAACATCTCAATTCTCCCAGAATTCGGCGCGGCGGTAGATCCACAGCCGGTCGGCGCCCACCGGCCGCATGTCGTAGAGGCGGTACTCGGCCTTGTCGGTGACGGCTTCCAGCCCGTAAGGCGCAAAGGGCATCAGGGCGGGTCCCGCGACCTCCTTGAAGCCCTGGAAGATCAGCACCTCGTCGGCCATCCCGGCGGTCAGCAGGTTCATGGCGACGGACGGCCCGCCTTCGACCAGCAGCCGGGTGATGCCGCGCTCGGCAAGGGCGTTGAGGACGAAATGCAGATCGAGGCGGCCCTTCGGAACGCGCGGCACGGCGATGGTTTCGACGCCGAGTCCCTCCAGCCGCTCGCGGTTGCGTTTCGGCGCGCCGTCGGACGAGACCACCCAGACCGGCGCGGTGCTGAGGTTCTTCAGCATTTTCGCGTGGCGGCTGAGCTTGGCTTCGGTGGAGAGCACGACGCGCACGGGCGAGCGCCAGGACATGCCGGGCAGGCGGCAGGTGAGGTCCGGATCGTCGGCGAGCACGGTGCCGTGGCCGACCAGGATCGCATCGGCCTCGGCGCGCAGGAGATGGCCGCGCGCCCGTGCGACGGGGCTCGTTGCCCAGACCGGAACGCCGCCGCCGCCGGCCGGCACGAGACCGGCGCCGTCGACGGCGAGCTTGATCTGCACGAAGGGCCGGCTTCGCGTCACCCGCAGCTCATGGCCGAGCGACAGCCAGCGCGCCTCGCGTTTCAGCGGACCGGGAAAGACCTTGATGCGCGATGTCAGCAGCTTGGTCAGCCCCTTGCCGGAGACGCGGGGATCGGGATCGACGACGCCGTAGATGACGCGGGTGATGCCGGCTTCGACGATCGCGTCGGCGCAGGGCGGGGTCTTGCCGTGATGGGCGCAGGGCTCGAGCGTGGCGTAGAGGGTGGCGCCGGCCGCCGCCTTGCCGGCCTCCGCCAGCGCGTTGGCCTCCGCATGGGGACGCCCGCCCGGAGATGTCGAGGCGCAAGCCACGATACGGCCGCTGGGGTC
>DATBIR010000045.1:0-2352 GCA_036556825.1 Beijerinckiaceae bacterium | reverse complement strand
ACAGCATCTTGTCGAAGCGCGCCCGCTCGACATTGAGGATTTTGCCGCGCAAAGGCAGCACGGCCTGGAAGGCGCGGTCGCGGCCCTGCTTGGCCGAGCCGCCGGCGCTATCGCCCTCGACCAGGAACAGCTCGGATTTTGCGGGGTCGCGTTCCTGGCAGTCGGCGAGCTTGCCGGGCAGGTTGGCGACGTCGAGCGCGCCCTTGCGGCGGGTCAGCTCACGGGCCTTGCGCGCCGCCTCGCGGGCCATCGCCGCCTCGGCGATTTTCTGCACGATCGACTTGGCTTCACTCGGATGCTCCTCGAACCAGGTGCCGAGCGCTTCGACCATGGTGCTTTCGACGACCGGCCGCACCTCGGAGGACACCAGCTTGTCCTTGGTCTGGCTGGAGAATTTCGGGTCGGGCACTTTCACGGACAGCACGCAGGTGAGCCCCTCGCGCGCATCGTCGCCGGTGATCTGCACCTTTTCCTTCTTCGCTATGCCGCTTTCGGCCGCATAGGTGTTCACCGTGCGGGTCAAAGCGGCGCGGAAGCCCGCCATATGGGTGCCGCCGTCGCGCTGCGGGATGTTGTTGGTGAAGCAGAGCACGCTCTCGTGATAGCCCGAATTCCACCACAGGGCGGACTCCACGGTGATGCCGTCGCGCTCGACCCTGACCGAGATCGGCGCGGGGAGCAGCGGCGTGCGGGCGCGGTCGAGATAGCGCACGAAAGCCTCCAGGCCCCCTTCATACATCAGCTCCTCGGATTTCGGCTCGACGCCGCGCAGATCCTCCAGGACGATGCGGACGCCGGAATTGAGGAAGGCCAGCTCGCGCAGCCGGTGCTCGAGCGTCGAATAATCGAATTCGGTCTTGGTGAAGGTGTCGGTGGAGGGCGTGAAGGTCACGCGCGTGCCGGTGCGGTCGGGCGCCTCGCCGACGATTTTCAGCGGCTCGACGGCGACGCCGTGCTCGAAGGAGATCGCGTGCTCCTTGCCGCCGCGCCATATGGTCAGATCGAGGCGCGAGGACAGCGCGTTGACGACGGACACGCCGACGCCATGCAGCCCGCCGGACACCTTGTAGGAATTCTGGTCGAATTTGCCGCCGGCGTGGAGCTGGGTCATGATGACCTCGGCTGCCGAGACGCCTTCCTCATGCATCTGGGTGGGGATGCCGCGGCCATTGTCCTCGACGGTCACCGAGCCGTCGGCGTTCAGCCGCACGACGACGCGGTCGCAATAGCCGGCGAGCGCCTCGTCGATGGCGTTGTCGACCACCTCATAGACCATATGATGCAAGCCGGAGCCGTCATCGGTGTCGCCGATATACATGCCCGGCCGTTTGCGCACGGCATCGAGGCCCTTCAGGACCTTGATGGAATCCGCGCCATATTCGTCTTCGGACATCATCTTACGGGCAGTATTGCCGGCCATATGCACTCAATCCTTATGCCCATTATGCAGGACCCGCGCCGGCGGGTCGCTGCGGAAATCATCGACGGCGACATCGGCGGCGATCTTTGCGGCTACGGAGCCGTCCGAAATCGTAAAGAACTGCGCCTTGTCTTGCAGCGGCGCGAACACGCCCTCATCGGTGCCGGTCAGCCATGCCTGCGCGCCGAGAGCTTCGATTTCCTCGAACAAAGCCTCGCGCCGCAACGCATCCAGATGCGCTGCAATTTCGTCTAAAAGCAGGAGGGGCGCAAGACCGCCACGGGCATCTTTCACCGCTTTCGCATGAGCGAGAACGAGGCCGATCAGCAAGGCTTTCTGCTCGCCCGTCGAGCACAGATGGGCCGGCATGTCCTTGGGTCCGTGGCGCACCAGAAGGTCGGAGCGATGCGGTCCCGCGAGCGTGCGCCCGGCCGCGCGGTCGCGCTCGCGGGTTGCGCCCAGCTCATGCGCGTAATCGTCCTCGACATCGACCGCCGGCTTCTCGCGCAAGGCGGCCTCGAGCGGGCCTTCGAGGGCGAGAGCCGCGTGTGGGAATGCCACCGCGCCATCCCGTCGAGGCGTGATCGCAGCGCCCGTCAGGCGATCGGCGGCCTCGATACGGGCGGCGGCGATCGCCGTTCCGGTTTCGGCCATCTGGCACTCGATGGCGTCGAACATGCGGCTCGCGCGTTCGCCGGTTTCCAGAAGCCGGTTGCGCTGGCGCATGGCGCGTTCGAAATGGTTGAGGCGGGTGCGATGCGAGCCGTCGAACGTCGACACCAGCCGGTCGAGAAACCGGCGCCGTTCGGATGCGGGCCCGGTGAACAGCCCGTCCATCGCCGGAATCAGCCACAGCACCTGCAGATAATCGCCGAGCGCGCCGGAGCCGCTGGCCTGCTCGCCGTCGATGCGGACCAGCCGGCCGTTGCCGT
>DATBIR010000044.1:0-50038 GCA_036556825.1 Beijerinckiaceae bacterium | reverse complement strand
GGCCTGCATGAAGCGGTTCAGCGCCTCGCTGTATTCGGTCATGCCGATTGCGGCGGCGAAGCGTACCACGCGCTCGCGTGCAAAACCTGAAAAGTCGGGATCGAGGATCGCGGCGAGGATCTGGCGCACGCGGTCGGCGCGGAAATTGAAGCACAACAAGGCGTCCCCGTCGCGCATGCCGGCGTAGTTGCCGACCACCGCCGGCAGCACGAACTCGTCGCTGAGGTCGTGCGCATACGCGTCGGCGACAACCGCTCCGGCATTGGCAAAGCGCGGGCCGTCCGCGTCGACCATCACGTCATAGGCTTTCTTGACGCGCTCCCAGCGCTTGTCGCGATCCATGGCGTAGTAACGCCCGCTGACCGTCGCGATCGGGACCGAGGACGGCAGGGCGGCCTCGAGACGCCGGATGTCCTCGTCGGCCGAGCGCGGCGGCGTATCGCGGCCGTCGGTGAAGGCATGCACGACGGTCCGCACGCCGGCCTCGGTGAGGATCGCGGCGAGCGCCGCAGCATGGCCCTGGTGCGAATGCACGCCGCCCGGAGAGACCAGGCCAATCAGGTGACAGGTGGCGCCGCTCGCACGCAAGCGCGCGATCAGGTTCTGCAGCGCGGGCGCCTTGCCGATCTCGCCGTCCTCGATCGCGTCGCTGATGCGCGGCAGGTCCTGCTTCACGGTGCGGCCGGCGCCGATGTTGAGGTGGCCGACCTCGGAATTGCCCATCTGACCTTGCGGCAGGCCGACGTCCCTGCCCGAGGTGCGCAGAAAGGCGCGCGGGCAACTCGACCAAAGCCGGTCGAAGCTGGGCGTGCGAGCCTGACGGACGGCGTTGTCGGCGGGATCGTCCCGCCAACCCCAGCCGTCCAGAATCGCCAGCATCACCGGACGGCGCTGCTCCATCTCGGCTTCCTTCGTGCTCCACCACGAGGTGGTGATTGATTGTCTTGTTGCGGCCGCGACGGCCGATGGCGCGCCCCTTGTGCGCAATCGCCGCTGCCCCGTCAATCGGCGCCGGGTGGACACCGGCGAGGCGCCATGCACACACAGCCCCATGACGGCTTCGATCACCCTGGGCCCCGGGCTCGTCTATCATCCCGGCTACCTGGACCGCGCGGCGCAGGAAGCCCTGCTCGAAGACCTCCGCACCGCCATGCGCACGGCGCCGGTGTTCACGCCCAGCATGCCGCGCACCGGAAAACCGTTCTCGGTGCGCATGACCAATTGTGGCACGCTCGGCTGGGTCTCGGACATCGGCGGCTATCGCTACCAGGCGACGCATCCCGATACGCACACGCCGTGGCCGCCGATCCCGGCGCTCGCGGGACGCGCCTGGGAACGGCTGAGCGGCTACAAACATCCGCCCGAGGCCTGCCTCGTCAATGTCTATGCGCCGAAGGCGCGCATGGGCCTGCATCAGGACCGCGACGAGGCGGATCTCGACGCGCCGGTCGTGTCGCTCTCCCTCGGCGATACGGGCCTGTTCCGGTTCGGCGGCACGCGCCGGCAAGACCCGACGCAGTCCATCAGGCTGGAATCCGGCGACGCCCTGGTGTTCGGAGGGCCATCGAGGCTCGTCTTTCACGGCATCGACCGCCTGATCCCCGGCACCTCGACGCTGCTGCCGAACGGCGGGCGCATCAACCTGACATTGCGGCGCGTCACCCGGCCGGCACAGGGCAGAGGTCAAGCGAGTCTGTCATGAACGCGTGCAAATCACGGGGGCGCGGCCAGGTGTCCGGCCGCGACAGCTGGAAACGGCTCAGGTCTTCCCCTAAAACGCATCTTCTTCGGCGACCGGAGCCAGCTCTCGGGCATCCGGCGGACGGATCTTCGTCTTCGCCGCTTTTCGGCAATCTGCGCCGACGATCAACCTGGACCGATCGCATGAGACTTGCTGCAGCATTCTTGATGGTGGCCGGGCTTGCCCTTGCCGGCACGAGCCGGGCCGCCGAGGTCGTGTTTCCTCCCGGGTCGCGGATCGGACTCGTGCCACCCGTCGATATGCACGTGTCGCAACGGTTCGCCGGCTTCGAAACGCACGGTCCCGGCGCGGTGATCACCGCCGTCGAGATGCCCCCCCAGGCCTTCGACGAGCTCAGCGCCGGGCTCACGGCCGACAACCTCAAGAAGCAGGGCCTGTCGGTCAGGTCGCGCGAGACCTTCAAGGTCGCGGCCGGCGAGGCGCTGCTCCTCGAGGGCGACCAGGCCGGCACGCCGGCGGTGCGTAAATGGCTGCTGGTCGTCAAAGAGTCGACGATGACAGCCTTCGTGATCGGCCAGGAACTCGCCCACGGCGAGGGCGACACGAGCCGCGGCATGCGCGAGGCTCTGAAGACGGTGGCGATCAGGGAGCCGCGCGCGCTCGACGAGCAGGTCTCGGCCCTGCCCTTCCGGCTCGGCGACATGGGCGGCTTCCGCGCCGTGCGCGTGATGTCGGGCAATTCAATCCTGCTGACGGACGGGCCCGACGACGTGATCCGCGAGGTCGAGCAGCCGATGATGGTGGTGGCGCACGCCGTCGGCGGGCCGCCACGCGATCAGCGCGACGCCCTGGCGCGCGCGGCCCTTCGCTCGAACAACACCCTCAGGGACGTCGTCCTCGAACGCGCGCAAGGCTTCCGGCAGCGCGGCTCCGACTGGCACGAAATCGTCGCCAAGGCGACCGACGTGGCTTCCGGGCGGCCGGTCATCGTCACCCAGGTGCTCCGCTTCGCGCCGGACCATTATATCCGGGTGCTCGGCATGGCCCGGATCGAGTCGCGCGACGAGATCCTGTCGCGCTTCCGCGCCGTCGCCGACGCGATCGAGCCGAAATAGCGGCTCCCTCCTGCCCGCCGGACAGGGATGGCCGTTACGGCCGCCCGGCGGCTGTGTCAGCCGAAACGTCCGGCGAGGCGGCCTTGGGGCCGCCTTTCGCGACGCCAACCAGCGCCGGGCGCAGGACCCGATCGCCGATCACGTAGCCGGTCTGCACGACCTGGACCACGGTGCCGTTGGGGACGTCCGGATTGGGCACCTCGAACATCGCCTGATGCAGGTTGGGATCGAACTTCTCGCCTTGCGGGTCGAGGCGCTTGACCCCGTAGCGCTCCAGCGTCTTGAGCATGTCGCGCTCGGTAAGCTCGACGCCCTCGATGAGCCCCTTCCACACGGCGTCGCCGGTCTCGCGCGCCTCTTTCGGCACGCTGTCGATGGCGCGCTGAAAATTGTCCGCCACGTTCAGCATGTCGCGCGCGAAATTGGTGACGGCATAGGTGCGGGCATCAGCGATCTCGCGCTCCGTGCGGCGGCGCAGATTTTCCATGTCGGCAAGCGTGCGCAGCAGCTTTTCCTTGAGGTCGAGCTTGTCGGCCTCAAGCTGGGCAACCCGGTCCGGCTCTGGCGCGGAGCCCGTCGAACTATCAGGCGTCTCGAAATCGACCGGCGGCACGGAATCATTGGCCGCGGCGGGCCTCAAGACTTCTTCGTTCGCGCCCTTGCCGGGCGTGTTCGGCTTCGTCATGGGGTCGGCAATTCCAGTTGGTTCGTCGCTGATATCAGTCCGGGCATCGGCAAAATCAACCCTTTGGGGTTCATCGCCCGGTCGTCCGGGCCGGCGTCTCGCCGCCGTCGCTGTCGAACACCTCCAGGAGCGCGCGCCGGATGGCGGCCTGGCGGCCCGGGTGGGTGACCTTGGTCCCGGTGAGGTCGGTGACATAGAACACGTCGACGGCCTTCTCGCCAAAAGTGGCGATGTGGGCGGAGACGATGTTGAGGTTGAGCTTACCGAGGGCAGTGGTGAGATCGTAAAGCAGGCCGGGCCGGTCGAGGCCCGAGATCTCCAGCACGGTGTGGCGGTTCGACAAGCTGTTGTCGATCACCACCTCGGGCGCGACATGGAACGTGCGCTGCCGCTCCCGCGCCGGACGACGGCCCTCGACCAGATCGGCGATCCTGACCTCGCCTTTCAGGGCGCGCTCGATGGCCAGCGCGATGCGCTCGGCGCGGCGCAGCTCGTCGTCGTCGCGGTCGAAGGCGCGCGACACGAAGAACGTGTCGAGGGCCATGCCGTCGGCGGTCGTGAAGATCTGCGCGTCGACGATGTTGCCGCCGGCCGCCGCGCACGCGCCCGTGACGATGGCGAGAAGGCGCGGGTGATCGGGCGACAGCACCGTCAATTCGGTGACGCCGCGGAACTTGTCGGTCTCGAAAGCCGTGCTGACGCTGCGCCCCGCCGCCTCCGCATCGCGCAGGAAGCGCGCGTGCTTGGTCAGCCGACTCAGCTCGACCTTGAGCCAGTAGGCAACATAATGACGCTGGGTGTAGCTCTCGAATTCCTCCGAGGACCAATCGGGCAAGGTGTCCCGCAACGCGGCCTGGGCCTGTCTGACCCGGTCCATGCGGGCCACTTCGGAGACGCCGCCGCTCAGCACGACCTCGGTCTCGTAATAGAGGCTGCGCAGCAGCTCGCCCTTCCAGCCGGTCCACACGCCCGGGCCGACAGCCTTGATGTCGGCGATGGTGAGGACGAGCAGCAGCTTCAGTCGCTCCATCGTCTGCACGACCCGGGCAAAATTCTCGATCGTCTTCGGGTCGGACAGATCGCGGCTCTGTGCCGTCGTCGACATCAGGAGATGATGCTCCACCAGCCACGCCGCGGTGTCGGTCTCGGCCGCGTCGAGGCCGAAGCGCGGCCCGAGATTGCGCGCGATGCGCGCGCCGGCAATGGAATGGTCCTCGGCGCGGCCCTTGGCGATGTCGTGCAGGAACATCGCCACGTAGAGAGCCCGCCGGTTCTGGATGGTGTCGACGATGCGGTGCGAGAGCGGATGCTCGTCGGCGACACGCCGCGCATCGATGTCGGCGAGCACGCCGATCGAGCGGATCAGATGCTCGTCGACCGTGTAGTGATGATACATGTTGAACTGCATCATCGCCACGACGCGTCCGAAATCGCGCACGAAGCGGCCGAGCACGCCAGCCTCGTTCATGCGCCGCAACACGACTTCCGGCGCATTGCGCGAGGTGAGGATGTCGAGAAACAGCCGGTTCGCCTCGGCATTGTCGCGCAGCGCCTGATCGATCAGGCGCAGCGAGCGCGTCGCGAGGCGCGTGGCGTCCGGATTGATCGGCAGGTTGTGGCGGTCGGCGAGCCAGAACAGCCGGATCAGATTCACGGGATCCCGCTCAAAGGCGTTCTCGTCGCGCACATTGATGCGGTCGTTCTCGACCACGAAATCGTTGCTTTCCAATGCCCCCCCGCGGCGGCGGCGAAAGCGCCCGAACACGCGATCGAGGACAGGCCGCTGCTTCGCCTGCCGTGCCTCCAGCTCCGCGCACACGATCGCGGTCAGATCGCCGACGTCCTTGGCGATCAGGAAATAGGCTTTCATGAAGCGCTCGACCGACGACAGCCCCTTGCGGCCCGTGTAGCCGATCCGTTCCGCGACCAGCCGCTGCAGGTCAAAGCTGAGCCGCTCTTCGGCGCGGCCGGTCAGGAAGTGCAGGTGGCAGCGCACGCGCCACAGGAATTCCTCGCAGCGCGCGAACAGCCGGAACTCCTCGTCCGTGAACAGGCCCGCCTTGACCAGGTCTGCAGGCTCGTCGACGCGATAGACGTATTTGGCGATCCAGAAGAGCGTGTTGAGGTCGCGAAGCCCGCCCTTGCCGTCCTTGACGTTCGGCTCGACGACGTAGCGTGACGCGCCCGCGCGCACGACACGCGTATCGCGCTCCCTGAGCTTCGCCTCGACGAATTCAGAAGCCGAACGCCGCACCACTTCGCGGTCGAAGCGCTGCACGAGGTCGCGATAGAGCGTTGCGTCGCCGAGCAGCAGGCGTGAGTCGAGCAGCGCCGTGCGCACGGTCATGTCGCTCCTCGCCTCGCGGATACATTCGTCCACCGAGCGCGTGGCGTGGCCGACCTTGAGCTTGAGATCCCAGAGCACGTAGAGCATGGCCTCGACCACGCTCTCGCCCCATGCGGTCTGCTTGTACGGCATCAGGAACAAGAGATCGATGTCCGAGCCCGGGGCCAGCGCCGCTCGCCCGTAGCCGCCGGTGGCCACGATCACCAGGCGCTCGCCGGTCGACGGATTATCGGCCGGATAGAGTTGCCGCACGACGGCGTCGTGGACCAGCCTGACGACGCCGTCCATGAGCCCGGACAGGCGGCGCGCGCAGGCGAGGCCGTCGCGTTCGACGAGCAGGCGCTCGTGCGCCTCGGCGCGCCCCTGCTCGATGACGCGGCGCAGTTCGGGCACAAGGCGGGCGCGCAGGGCGGCCGCATCGCCGCCGTCCGCGATCTCGAGATGCTCACTCAGTCGGGCGAGGGCTGCCGCGGCATTCATTGGCGCCAAATGTAACCGAGCGGGTCGTCCGGCGTCACGCCGGTCCGCCGGATCGGCCCAGCAAAATAGTGAAATTTAATGGCCATCGTTTGACATAACAAACATTTCGTCCTAAACAAAGGACGCGCGCCGATTTGAAGCTGGCAGCTTGCGGGCGCGGAACAAGTGCAGCTAAAGCGCGGGGAAAGCGAGACGGTCAAGCCGTCGCGCAGCAGGTCCCCACGCCAAACCGGGGATGCCTCGATGAACCTGTCTCGCCGCTCGCTTTTTGCCCTCTCCCTCGCCGCCGGCCTCGGCTCGCTCGCCTCGGGCGCATTCGCCCAGGCGCCGAAGGAGATCCGCATCGACTTCGCCACCTACAATCCCGTCAGCCTCGTCCTCAAGGAAAAGGGGCTGCTCGAGAAGGCGTTCGAGAAGGACGGCATCACCATCCGCTGGGTGCAGACCCTCGGCTCCAACAAGGCGCTCGAGTTCCTCAACGCCTCCTCGATCGATTTCGGCTCGACCGCCGGCTCGGCGGCGCTGGTCGCCAAGATCAACGGCAACCCGCTCAAGTCGATCTACGTCTATTCGCGTCCGGAATGGACCGCCCTGGTCACGCGCCCGAACACCGGCATCACCAAGGTCGCCGATCTCAAAGGCAAGCGCGTCGCGGTCACGCGCGGCACCGACCCGCACATCTTCCTGGTGCGCGCCCTGCAGGAGGCGGGCCTGACCGACAAGGACGTCAGGTTCGTGCTGCTGCAGCACCCGGACGGCCGTCTCGCCCTCGACCGCGGCGACGTCGATGCCTGGGCCGGCCTCGATCCGATGATGGCCGCGGCCGAGATCGAGAACAACGACGTCCTGTTCTACCGCAAGCCCGAGGCGAATACGTGGGGCATCCTCAACGTGCGCGAGGACTTCGCCAAGAAGAACCCGGAGATCGTCAAGCGCGTGCTCGCCGTCTACGAGGAGGCGCGACGCTGGTCGCTGGCCAATCCGCAGGAGGTGAAGAAGATCTTCGCCGACTTCACCAAGCTCGCGCCGGCGGTGGTCGACCGCCAGATCGACACCCGCACCGAGCTCACCCACAGCGTGATCGGCGAGCCGCAGCGCGAGTCGATCCTCGCCGCCGGCCTCGCCCTGCAAAGCGCCGGCGTCATCCCGGCCAATGTCGACGTCAAGGCGGCAGTCGACGACCTCATCGATGCGCGCTATCTCACGCGGGCGACCAACTGACCGTGAGTGCCTTGATGGCGGACATCGCCGCGCCCGTTCGGGCGCAACCTGAAGCACGCGCCGGGGCCCCCTCCGGCGCTTTCGCTGTCGCGCCCCGCCTCAAATGGACGCTCGGCCTGCTGCTGCCGCTCGGCCTCGCGCTCGGCTGGGAGACGGCGGTGCGCTTCGGATTCGCCGAAGGGCGGCTGATGCCGCCGCCGAGCCGCATCTTCGATACGCTTTACGCGCTGGCGCTCAGCGGCGAGCTGTGGGTTCACGCCTGGGCGACGCTGTGGCGCGTGGCCGTCGGCTTCGCGCTCGGCGCCGTCAGCGGCATCGTCTTCGGCGCCCTCTCGGGCACCGTCGAGAGCGCACGGCGGCTCGTCGACCCGACCCTGCAGGCCTTGCGGGCGATCCCGTCGATCGCCTGGGTGCCGCTGTTCATCCTGTGGTTCGGAATTTTCGAGGCGTCGAAAGTCGCGCTCATCGCCGCCGGCACGTTCTTCCCGGTCTATCTCGGCGTCGCAGGCGCCATCCTGTCGGTCGATCGCAAGCTGGTCGAGGTCGGACGCGTCTTCCGGCTGTCGCAATTCGCCCTGGCGCGGCGCATCCTGCTGCCGGCCGTTCTTCCCGAGGCGCTCGTGTCACTGCGCTCCGGCCTCGGCCTCGGCTTCATGTTCGTGGTGGCGGCCGAGTTCATGGGCGCGTCCGAAGGCCTCGGCTATCTGCTGGTCGACGGGCAGCAGCTCGGCAAGCCCGACCAGATCGTCGCCGCGATCATCGCCTTCGCCCTGATGGGCAAGGCCGCCGACAGCCTTCTCGTCGCCGCCACGTCGCCGCTCGTGCGCTGGCAGGACGTGGCGCGGGAGCGCCTGTAGATGCTCGAGCTCGAACGCCTCTCGAAGACCTATGCCGACGGCACGCGCGCCCTCGCCGACATCACGCTCGACGTCCAGGAGTCGGAGATCGTCGCCCTGATCGGCGGCTCCGGCTGCGGCAAGACCACCTTGCTGCGCCTGCTCGCGGGGCTCGATCGCGCCACCGCCGGCAGCATCCGCCTCGACGACGAAGCGGTTGCCGAGCCGCATCCCGCCATCGGCATCGTGTTCCAGGAGCCGCGGCTGCTGCCCTGGCTCAGCGTCGCCGACAATGTCGGCTTCGGGCTCGCGGACCGGCCCGGCGCCGAGCGCCGCGCCCGTGTCGGGCACGCGCTCGAGAAGGTCGGCCTCGCCGAGCATGCCGGGCGCTGGCCCAAGGAGCTGTCAGGCGGTCAGCAGCAGCGCGTCGCCATCGCGCGCGCCTTCGTGGCCAATCCGAAAGTGCTGCTGCTCGACGAGCCCTTCTCCGCCCTCGACGCGTTCACGCGCGCCAGCCTGCACGAGCACCTGCTCGGCCTGTGGGACGAGAGCCGCCCGACCGTGCTGATGGTGACGCATGACGTGCAGGAGGCCGTCACCCTCGCCGACCGCGCCGTGGTGATGCAGCCGAAACCGGGCCGCATCTACGACGAAATGCCGCTCGGCCTCGCCCGGCCGCGCGACAAGACCTCGCCGGCCTTCGAGTCCGCGACGCGGCGCGTGCTCGCCGCCCTCGACCGCTCGCTGCAGGAGGCCGACAAGCCGCGCCACGGCGAGCGCACCCAGCAGGATGCGGGGCTGTGGTGGTGACGGGGTGAATGGCCGGCAATCGGCGATCGAAAAGATTTGCCAAATTGCCGACTGCCTGCCGCCGCTGTTCTATAGTGTGACCGGATAACAGGGACCAATGGAAATGGATGCAACCGCATTGCGCGCGCTGCAGGCGCCGCTCAAGGACAGATACCGCGAGGCCCCCGATGCGGCCGTGATCACGCTGAAGGCGCAGGGCACGCTCGACGACCAGCACATCGCCTGCAAGGTCGAGACCGGCCGGGCGCTGGCGGTCGCCGGGCTGCATCCGGCCACCGGCGGTTCGGGCGCGGAGCTGTGCTCGGGCGACATGCTGCTGGAAGCGCTCGTCGCCTGCGCCGGCGTCACCCTGAAGGCGGTGGCCACGGCCCTCGAGATCCCGCTGCGCAAGGGCATGGTCAAGGCCGAAGGCGATCTCGACTTCCGCGGCACCCTCGGTGTCGACAAGACGGCGCCGGTCGGCTTCAGGGCCATCCGCCTCAAATTCGAGATCGACACCGACGCCCCCCAGGAGAAAGTCGACCAGCTGCTCAAGCTCACCGAGCGCTATTGCGTCGTCTTCCAGACGCTCAACAACAAGCCGCAGCTGAGCGTCGCCGTCGGCCGCTAAGCGTGTTTTCGACCGGGCGCGACGCGGGCCTCCGCTAAACAGGCCTGGTCCCGCATGTGCGGTTTGGAACGAGCGCCCGCCTTCGCGCGTCTTGCCTGCTGGGGCCGGCCGACGCGATCATACGGCCGGACCTGAGTCAGGAAGGATTTCGATGTTGGAGCAGCTCTCGGCACTGGCCGCCGATCCGGCGGCCTGGGCGGCCCTTGTGACCCTGATCGTCATGGAGGTCGTGCTCGGCATCGACAACCTGATCTTCATCTCGATCCTCACCAACAAGCTGCCCGCGCATCAGCAGACGAAAGCCCGGCGCATCGGCATCGGGCTCGCACTGATCCTGCGCCTCGGCCTGCTCGGCACCATCGCCTTCATCGTGCAGCTGACGCAGCCGCTGTTCACGGCCTTCGGGCACGACTTCTCGTGGCGCGACCTGATCCTGATCGGCGGCGGCGTCTTCCTGGTCTGGAAGGCCACGAAGGAAATCCACCACAACGTCGATCCCGACCATGGCCCCGATATGTTCGACCGCGGCGTCGTCGAGATGAGCTTCGCGTCGGCGATCTTCCAGATCCTGCTGCTCGATCTCGTCTTCTCCCTCGACAGCATCATCACGGCGGTTGGCATGACGGACGACGTGCCGATCATGGTGATTGCCGTGATCGTCGCGGTGACGGTGATGCTGCTGGCCGCCGATCCCCTCGCCCGCTTCATCGACCGCAATCCGTCGATCGTCATGCTGGCCCTCGGCTTCCTCCTGATGATCGGCACGACCCTGATCGCCGAAGGCTTCGGAGCGCACGTGCCCAAGGGCTACATCTACGCCGCCATGGCCTTCTCGGCCGCCGTCGAAGGCCTCAACCTGCTCTCGCGCCGGGCCAAGCGGCGGCGCGAGCAGAGCGCCGCGCGAATGAAGATCGAGCGGGTGGCGCGGCCGACCACGCCGGATGCCGGAGCTTGATCCGGCGAAGCCCCGCCCCCGGATTCGATCCGGGGGGAGAGCCGCTTCGCCGAAAGAAGCTTGCCCGGACCCGATCCGGGACAATGCGGCATAGGACAAGCAGGATCGGTTCAGCCTGAACCGCTCAAGCGATGACGTTCACCGTCGCGCGACGCGCGTCTCGATCGCGTCCCAGAGCGTCACGGCAAGGTCGGGCCCGCCGAGCTTCCTGATGGCGCGCAAGCCGGTCGGCGAGGTGACGTTGATCTCGGTGAGGTTGCCGTCGATCACGTCGATGCCGGTGAACAGGAGGCCGCGGCGGCTCAGCTCAGGCCCGATCGTCTCGCAGATCTCGCGCTCGCGGGGCGTGAGCTCCGTCGCCGCGGCGGCGCCGCCGCGCACCATGTTCGAGCGGATGTCGTTCGGCGCCGGCACGCGGTTGACCGCGCCCGCGGCCACGCCGTCGACCAGGATGATACGCTTGTCGCCCTCCTTCACTTGCGGCAGGAAGCGCTGCACGACCCAGGGTTCCTTGAAGCTCGTCGAGAACAGATCGAACAACGATCCGAAATTGGGATCCTCGCGCGTGACGCGCAGCACCGCGGCGCCGCCATGGCCGTGCAGCGGCTTCATCACGACCTCGCCGAACTCCTCCCTGAAGGCCTCGATCTCGGCTCTGTTGCGGGTGATCAGCGTCGGCGGCATCAGTTCGGGAAACAGCGTCACGAACAGTTTTTCGGGGGCGTTGCGGACGCTCGCCGGGTCGTTGACCACGAGGGTGCGCGGATGGATCCGCTCGAGCAGATGCGTCGCCGTGATGTAGGCGATGTCGAACGGCGGATCCTGCCGCATCAGCACCACGTCGACGCCGGCGAGGTCCGTGCGTTCCGGCGCGCCCAAGGTGAAATGGTCCCCCTCGACATCGCGCACCTGCAGGGGCTCGACCTCGGCGGTCACGCGGTGCCCGCGCATCGACAGCCGGTCCGGCGTGTAGTGCAGGAGCGTATGGCCGCGCGCCTGCCCCTCCAGAAGCAGCGCGAAGGTCGAGTCGCCGGCGATCCTGATGCGTTGGATCGGGTCCATCTGGACCGCGACGGTAAGGGACATGAGGGGTCTCCGTATCCCCGCGCGGCGGGGTCAGGGGTGGGGGCGTCGGATCAGAGCTCAACCCGGGCAGTTGTGCTGCCACGCCGGAATCAACGCTTCAAGTGCCCACGTCTCGCCAGCCGGCGCCACGCAAGTCGGCGGCTCCCGACTTGCGCACGTCTTATGCCGATCTCGGGCTTGCGCGCGATCCGTGGCAGGGGAAATCCCCCAGATCCATCTCGAAGGCCGCCACGAGATGCCGGGGCAGGCGGCCAGGGGCGACGAACACGGCATCGGCGCGCAGGACCTTGCCGGCCGCCCAGCCGTTGCGCGCCACCCAGGCCCGGGCGGCGCGCGAGAAGCGCTCGCGCTTCTGCCCACCGATGGCGCCGAGCGCATCATCCATCATGCCGCGCGCCTTCACCTCGACGAAGGCGATGGCCTGGCCGCGCTTGACGATCAGGTCGATCTCGCCGCCCGAGGCAGCGTAGCGGCGCGCCAGCAGGCGGTAGCCCTTCATCACGAGCAGCGCGAGAGCCACGTGCTCGGCCCAGTGCCCGCGCAGATAGGTCGCCTGCCTGCGCTCGAGCGCCGTCTTCATGGGCCGTCTTCGCCGCCCGACGCTTTCGCCAGGCTCAGGGCGCGCGCATAGACCTCGCGCTTCGGCCGGCCGGTCTCGTCGGCGACGAGCGCCGCGGCATCCTTGATGGAATGGTGCCTGAGCGCCGCCGCCAGCTTGTCATCGACCTCGGCGTCGACCTCTTCGCCCTTGCGCTCCGCGGCCTCCCCGATCAGGACCACGATCTCGCCCTTCGGCGGCCCCTCCCTGGCAAACTCCTCCGCGAGTTGCGGCAAGGTTCCGCGCCGCACGGTCTCGAACAGCTTGGTGAGTTCGCGCGCCACCACGGCAGGACGCTCGCCGAGCACCGTCGCGGCGTCGGCGAGCATCTCCGGCAGGCGGTGCGGGCCTTCGAACAGCATCAGGGTTCCCGGAATCCGGGCAAGCTCGGCGAGACGCGCCCGCCGCGCGCCGCTCTTCGGCGGCAAGAAGCCTTCGAAGAAGAACCGGTCGGTGGGCAGGCCGGACACGACGAGCGCGGTGAGGATCGCCGACGGGCCGGGGATCGGGGTGACCGGAACGCCCTCGGCGATCGCCGCCTGGACCAGCTTGTAGCCGGGATCCGAAACGAGCGGCGTGCCGGCGTCCGAAACCAGCGCCAGCGCCTGTCCCTCCTTGAGGCGGTGGATCATGCGCTCGCGGACCGCCGCGTTCGAATGCTCGTGATAGGCGAGGAGCGGCGTCGTGATGCCGTAATGGGCGAGCAGCGTCTTGGTGACGCGGGTATCCTCGGCGAGCACGGCGTCAGCCGCGGCGAGCACGTTCAGCGCCCGGAACGAGACGTCCTTGAGATTGCCGATCGGCGTCGCCACCACGTAAAGGCCGGGGGCCAGCGGCTCGGCTTCGGCGGCGAGGCCGAAGGCCGTGAACACGCCGGCGCGGCTGGCAGGAGGAACAGGGCGCTTGCTGCGATTGTCGATCGGTCTGGTCATCGAATCGAGTGTGGCACGCCCGCCAGCCGCAATGAACGGTGAAAAAGGACTTTACAAAAGATCGCTTACTTGTCTTCGCCACAATCTTCGCGGACCCTACAGAATCATGGCACATGCCGCCCGGACAAGCGCCGAAAGGGCGCTAGTGGGGGGTCCAGTGGGGTATAGCGCTTCTCATCTCGCTCGCGGCCTCAAGGTCGTGACGGCCGGTCTCGCGGCGGTTTCGCTGGCGGGCTGCCTCGGCTCGGGCCTCGACCTTGGAACTTTCGTCGAACCGCCGGCGGCGACGCCGCAAGCCGGGCAAGCCTCGACCATCGGCAACGGCGCCGTGCGCGTGGCGGTGATCCTGCCGCTGACCGGCTCGGGGCAAGGCGCGGTCGCGGCGGCCTCGCTCAGGAATGCCGCCGACATGGCCATGGCCGAGTTCCAGAACCCGGACATCACGCTGATCGTCAAGGACGACCAGGGAACGCCCGAGGGCGCCCGCGAGGCGGCCCAGCAGGCGGTCAGCGAAGGCGCCGAGCTGATCATCGGACCGCTGTTCGCCGCCTCCACCCAGGCCGCCGGCCAGGTGGCGCGCCAGGCGGGCAAGCCGGTCATCGCCTTCTCGACCGACGCGAGCGTCGCCTCGCGCGGCATCTTCCTGCTGAGCTTCCTGGCGCAGTCCGAGGTCGACCGCATCGTCGACTACGCGGTCGACAAGGGACGTCGCTCGTTCGCGGCTTTGATCCCGGAGACCACTTACGGCAACGTCGTCGAGGCGCAGTTCCGCGAGGCGGCGGCACGCCGCGGCGCCCGCGTCGTGGCGCTCGAGCGCTATCCCGTCGGACAGCCGCAGGCCGCGGTCAGCCGCATGGCGCCGCTGATCGGCGGCGCGTCGGCACAGGCGGACGCGCTGTTCATCCCGGATTCCGCCGACGGGCTGCCCGCCGTCGGACAGGCGCTGGCGCAGATCGGATTCAACCCGCAGCGGGTCAAACCGATCGGCACCGGCATATGGAACGATGCGCGCGCCTTCGGCACCGCGGCGCTTCAGGGCGGCTGGTTCGCTGCCCCGGATTCGTCCGGCTTCAACGCCTTCGCCGAACGCTACCGGGCGCGCTTCGGCAGCGACCCGACGCGGGTCGCGACGCTGTCCTACGACGCCGTCTCGCTGGCGGCGGCGCTGGCGCGCACGCAAGGCTCGCAGCGCTTCTCCGAAACCGTGCTCACCAGCTCGTCCGGCTTTGCCGGCGCCGACGGCGTATTCCGGTTCCGGGCCGACGGCACCAACGAGCGGGCGCTGGCCGTGATCGAGGTCCGCAACGGCGCCGCCGCCACCGTCAGCCCCGCACCGAAAGCCCTCAGCCAGTCGGCGACGTGACGCCGCAGCGCGGCGTCATCGCGGGCGAGTGACGCGAGAAGCGGGATCGGTAGCCGGAAAGGGCGCCGTCATCGTCATACGATCCCGGATCGGCGCTGCGCGCCGTCCGGGATGACGGTTACGCTGCCAGATCGGCGACGACCGCATCGAGGACCGGAAAGCCTTCATGCGTGACCGCCAGGCGGGCGCGCGGCCGGCGGGCGATCAGGTTGTCCTGCTCGAGGTCGCGGACCCGGCGCTCGTCGAGGCCGCGCCCGGCCAGGGCGGCGTAGCGGGCCGGGTCGACGCCCTCCCGCAGGCGCAGGCCCATGAGCAGGAACTCGTCGCCCTCCTCCTCCATGCTGAGCAGGTCCTCGGTGACGACGCCGTGGCCGAGCGTCTCGACGGCCTCGAGCCAGGTTTCCGGGTGCTTTTCCGTGGCCGTGGCGAGGCGCCCCGATGCGGTCACGATGCGGCCGTGCGCCCCGGGCCCGACGCCCACATATTCGCCGTAGCGCCAGTAGACGAGGTTGTGGCGGGATTCCGCGCCGGGGCGGGCGTGGTTGGAGATCTCGTAGGCCGGCAGCCCGGCCGCCTCGCACACGTCCTGCGTCACCTCGTAAAGGGCGCGCGCGGTGTCGTGGTCGGGGACCTGGAGCTTGCCGGCGGCGTGCAGGCGCTCGAACATGGTGCCGGGCTCGATGGTGAGCTGGTAGAGCGACAGGTGCTCGACGGCGTGGCCGATCGCCTCCCTGAGCTCGCGCGCCCAGGCCTGCGGCGTCTGCCCCGGCCGGGCATAGATCAGGTCGAAGGAATAGCGCTCGAAGCTCTTGGCCGCGATCCGGACCGCGGCCAGCGCCTCGTCGACGGAATGCATGCGGC
Source organism: Beijerinckiaceae bacterium (assembly GCA_036556825.1). Classification (GTDB taxonomy): domain Bacteria; phylum Pseudomonadota; class Alphaproteobacteria; order Rhizobiales; family Beijerinckiaceae; genus JAJKJG01. The sequence goes on along the minus strand of DATBIR010000044.1, from coordinate 34,437 downwards.
CGAGACCGCGCAGGTCGGCGTCGTCGAGGGCCTGAACGCCGAGCGAGACGCGGTTGACGCCGGCCTGCCGGTAGCCGGCGAAACGCCCGGCCTCGACGCTGGTCGGATTGGCCTCCAGCGTCACCTCGCAATCGCGGTCGAGCCCCCAATGGCCGGCGATCGCATCGAGAATGGCGCCGACGGTCTCCGGCCGCATCAGGGACGGCGTGCCGCCGCCGAAGAACACGCTGCTGACCACCCGGCCCGGCGTCCGGGCGGCGGCGTGGGCGATCTCGCGCCGGAAGGCGGCGATGAAACGCTCCTGGTCGACGGGCGCGCGCCGCACATGGCTGTTGAAGTCGCAATACGGGCATTTGGCGAGGCAGAAGGGCCAGTGCACGTAGACGCCGAAGCCGGCGTCGCGGGTGGGGTGATCGATCATCAGGCGGATGTGAGCCGGGTGGATGGTTTTGGCAAGGCGAGTCACCGCGGAATGGCGCACAGCGTGCCGGCCCTAACCCTATTCGCCATTCGCCGTTCGCTATTCGCCCGTCTCTGATACGGTGGCACCGGCTCGGACAACATTTCATGCAGTCCTTTCATGGCGGCCCTTCCGATCGCAAGGGCTACCACCACGGCAACCTCAAGGAGGCGCTGATCGAGGCGGCGCGGCGCTTCATCGCCGAGCGCGGCCTCGGCGGCTTCACGCTGGTCGACGCCGCGCGGCTCGCCGGCGTCACGCCGGCGGCGCTCTACCGCCACTTCCAGGGGCGCGACGCGCTCGTCAGCGAGGTCGCCGGACGCGGCTTCGCGCTGCTGGCGGAGCGGCTCGGCCGGGCGGTGCGCGGCGGCGGCACGCCGATCGAGCGTTTCACGCGCATGGGCGAGGCCTACCTCGCCTTCGCCGAGGAGGAGCCGGGCTTCTACGCAGCCATGTTCGCGCCGCGCGGGCCGGAGGAGCGCGGCTTCGGTGTGTGGGGGCCGCCGCCGGGCGAGGAAGGCAAGCCCGTTCCGAGCGCGGCCTTCGCGCTCCTGGTGGAGGCGCTGACCCACACCTTTCCCGACGGCTTCGGCAGCGTCGACCCGCGCTTCGTGGCGGTCGAGGTGTGGGCGCTCTCGCACGGCCTCGCCACCCTCGACGCCGCCGGCCAGCTCCCCAAAGGTCCGGGGCTGCCCGACAAATACGAGCTGTTGCGCGCCGGCGTCATGGCGCTCGTGCACGGCGCCGCCCGTCCCGCTTAGAGCGGGACGACTTGTCTTCGAGTCGTCATCCCGCCCTGGCCTCTTCACGTGCCCCAAATAATTTGACCGGAGCGGCTTGAAAGCTCGGCCACGGTCCCGCATGTTAATGTTGTTCACATTCACATGGTGGAGACCACGATGTCCTGTGCCTCGTCCGCGACCTGGAATTCCGGGACCGCCCGTCACCGTTGCGGCTCGCCGCGCCGCGCCTGGGAGATCGCCGGAATCATCCTCGGCTTCATCTTCGTGTGGCCGCTCGCCCTCGCCTACCTGGTCTGGAAACTCGCCGGCTATCCGATGCCGGCCGAATGGCGCAGCTGGATGGAGCGCACCTTCGTTCCTGCCTTCCAGGGCTCGTTCCGGACCGCGTCGCCGTTCCAGAGCACCGGCAACTCCGCCTTCGACGACTACCGGCGCGCCGAGCTGGCCCGCCTCGAGGAGGAGCGCCGCCGCCTCGAAGAGGAAGCGCATGCCTTCGCGGCCTTCGTCGAAGAGCTGAAGCGCGCCAAGGACCGCGAGGAGTTCGACTCCTTCATGGCGCGGCGCCGGAATGGCGGCCAGCATCCGCCGTCGGCCTAGGTAAGGCGGTTTCCAGAAACACGTTCGGCGGGGCATTGCCCCGCCGTCTGGTATTTCGCCGGGGCGTGAGGTTGTCTTGCCCGGGCCAGTTGTTCTGTCCGAGTCAGATCGCCCAGCGTTCGGGCGCGGGTTTCGCGCCGGCGGGCCGGCACGGCAGGGTCGGACGCGGCGCCTGCTCGAACGCGACGCCGGCCTCGTTCGGCCGGCGCCAGACCATGCGGGCGCGGAGCCGGCGGTCGTCCCTCGGAATCAGCAGCTCGAACTCGCGCGGCACCGCCGCGGTGTTGGCGAAGACGAGCTTTGCGCCCGTGCCGCTGAAATTGCGCACCAGGCAATCCATCAGCGAGCTGCGATCGTTGTAGATGATCTGGGCCGTGAGATAGGTGCGTGGCCGGGCGGTCTTGCGCCTTTCCTGCATCACACGTTCCTCCGTTGCTACGGCCACCTTAACACCCGGCGCCGGATACATGCGGGAAAGCCGGAATTAACCTAGCGGATTAAGGTAAAGGCGCCGCGGGAAGCCCGATTCAACCCGGCTTGCGCAGGCAGGCGCCGGCGAGGTCGACAAAGGCGCGGGCGCGGTGCGACAGCGCCTCGCCGCGCCCGCCGGTCCAGGTAATGCCGTGCTTCTCCCCGGCCGACATCTCGCCGAAGGTCATGTCGTGGCCGTCAGGCTGGAACATCGGGTCGTAGCCAAATCCCTTCCGGCCGCGCGGCGGCCACACCATGGTGCCGAAGACGCGGCCCTCGAACAGCTCCTCGTGCCCGTCCGGCCAGGCCAGCACCAGCGCCGAGACGAAGTGGGCGCGGCGGGCCTTCGGCTCGCCGGCGCCGCGCCGCCGCAGCTCGCGTTCGACGCGCTCCATGGCGGTCCCGAAATCCTTCGTCTCCCCGGCCCAGCGCGCCGAAAACAGGCCCGGGGCGCCGTCGAGCGCGTCGATGCAGATCCCGGAATCGTCGGCAAAGGCAGGCAGGCCGGAAGCGGTGGCCGCATGCGCCTTGATGGCGGCGTTCTCGGCAAACATGGTGCCGGTCTCGTCCGGCTCGGGCAGGCCGAGCTCGCCCGCCGCGACCGCCTCGACGCCATAGGGCGCGAGCAGCTCGCGCATCTCGCGCAGCTTGCCGGGATTGTGGGTCGCGATGACGACCTTGCCGGTCAGGATGCGGGGCATGTCACGCGTTACGCCACCGCCATCTTCTGCAGCGCGATCAGTTGCGCGACACCGCCCTTGGCGAGGCGCAGCAGCGCCAGGAACTCGTCCTCGGAGAACGGCTTGCCCTCGGCCGTGCCCTGCACCTCGACCAGCCCGCCGGAGCCGGTGACGACGAAATTGGCGTCGGTCTCGGCGGCCGAATCCTCGGCATAGTCGAGGTCCAGGACCGGGATGCCGGCGTGGATGCCGCAGGAGATCGCCGCCACGTGCTCGCGCAGCGGATTGACCGAGATGATCGAGCGCGACTGCATCCACTGGAAGCAATCGTGCAGCGCCACCCAGCCCCCCGTGATCGCCGCCGTGCGGGTGCCGCCGTCGGCCTGGATGACGTCGCAATCGACGACGATCTGGCGCTCGCCGATGGCCGGCAGGTTGCACACGGCGCGCAGACTCCGGCCGATCAGCCGCTGGATCTCCTGGGTGCGGCCGGAGGGCTTTCCCGAGGTCACCTCGCGGCGCGTGCGCTCATGAGTGGCGCGCGGCAGCATGGCGTATTCGGCCGTCACCCAGCCCTTGCCGGTGCCGCGCAGCCACATCGGCCCACGCTCCTCCAGGGAGGCCGTGCACAGGACCTTGGTCTCGCCGAAGGCGACGAGGCACGAGCCCTCCGCATAGCGCGCGACGCCGCGCTCCAGGCTGACCTTGCGCAACTCGTCGGGCGCACGCTTGGAGGGGCGCATCAAATGATCTCCGTGAACGGAAAGGCGCTCTCAGATCAGGATCGTCAGGTCGATCGGGCCTGATCTCCTTCTCCTTGTGTCGAATGATCGTTTTCGACAAAGCGGCGTCCAGCCCGGATCGAGTCCGGGGCAGGCTTTTGCCGGATCATCCTCTAGAGGCTCGCGCCGGGCCGGGCAAGCCGGGAAGACGGCGCCCTTGATAAGGGCCATCGGGAGTGAGAAATTCGCCGTTGGGGAGCATGCAATGGAAAGCAGCGTCGATCTCGGCCGGCAACTCGAGGAAGTGATCGCCGACCTTGTCAAAACGGGCCGGTACGGCTCGAGAACCGATGTTCTGCGGGAGGGCGTCCGACTCGTCCAGGAGCGCGAGGCGCGTCTCGCGGCTCTCGACGCTGCCATTGCCAGCGGTCTCGCCGACGCGGATGCGGAGCGCGTCACACCCATGGATGAGGTTTTCGGGCGTCTGCAGGCTAAATACGAAAAACAGTCGAAAGCAAAGGCGTGAATGGATGTCGTCGTCACCGAGGCTGCGGAAGCTGACCTCGAGCGGATTGGCGACTGGATCGCGGCTGATAATCCGGCGCGGGCCGTCACCTTTGTTGTCGAATTGCGCGCCTGCTGCGAGCAACTGGCCCACAGCCCCCGCGCCTACTCCATTGTATCGCAATTCGGTCGGACGGGGATTCGTCGCCGCTCCTATCACGACTACCTTGTTTTTTACCGCATCCGGGGCAACAGGATTGAAATCCTGCACATCCTGCACGGTGCACAGGATTATGGGTGGTTGCTCGACCAGGAGTAACCACCTGGCGACCGGAGGCTTGCACTTGCGGTCTGGGCCCGACACATAATCCGGGCTTAACCGGAGTAGCGACGGCGGTGGCCGCCCCCCATGAACGTCCCGACCACAGGTTCGAAGGTGTCCGACCAGGCCCGCGCGATCGCTGAGCTGAACGAGCGCTCGCGCGAGATCTTCCGGCATATCGTGGAGAGCTACCTCGCCACGGGCGAGCCGGTCGGCTCGCGCAACATCGCCCGCATCCTGCCGATGACCCTGTCGCCGGCCTCGGTGCGCAATGTGATGGCGGACCTGGAGCATGCCGGGCTGGTCTATGCGCCCCATACCAGCGCCGGACGCCTGCCGACCGAATTGGGCCTGCGCTTCTTCGTCGACGCCCTGCTCGAAATCGGGGACCTGGCGGCCGAGGAGCGCGGCCGCATCGAGGCGCAGGTCAAGGCGGCCGCCACCGGCCACACCCTCGAATCGGCGCTCGCCGAGGCCTCGGCGCTGCTGTCGGGCTTGTCGCGCGGCGCCGGCGTGGTCGTCACGACCAAGCAGAATGCCCGCCTCAAGCACGTCGAATTCGTGCGGCTCGACCCGACCCGCTCGCTGGTAGTGCTGGTCGCCGACGACGGCTCGGTCGAGAACCGCCTGCTCGACCTGCCGGCCGGGCTGCCGCCGTCGGCGCTCACGGAAGCATCGAACTTTCTCAATGCTCATATCCGCGGCAAGACGCTCGGCGAGATCAGGCAGGAGATCGAGGCGCGCCACGCCGAGATGGAGCGCCAGCTCGACGCGCTGACCGCGGGCCTCGTCGAGGCGGGCCTCGCCACCACCGCCGGCTCGGCCGAGGGCCGCCACCTGATCGTGCGCGGCCAGGCCAACCTGCTCGAAGACCTGAAGGCGGCGGAGGATCTCGAGCGCATCCGCCTCCTGTTCGCCGATCTCGAGACGCAGACCGACGTGATCGACCTTCTCACCCGCGCCGAGCGCGGCGAGGGCGTGCGCATCTTCATCGGCTCGGAGAACAAGCTGTTCTCGATGTCGGGATCGTCGATGATCGCGGCTCCGTTCCGCGACGCCAGCCAGACCATCGTCGGCGTGCTCGGCGTGATCGGTCCGACCCGGCTCAACTACGCGCGCATCGTGCCGATGGTCGACTACACGGCCAGGGTGATCTCGCGCATCCTCGAGGGCGGGCGCTAGCTGCGCCGCTCTTTGTCATGGCCGGGCTTGTCAGGGCCATCTCGATTCGAAGAGCACTTTACATCGAGATCACCGGGACAAGCCCGGTGATGACAGCGTGAGGAACGCGTTGAGACGCCTCACGGCTGCAGCGTGGTCGAATAATAGGCCGCGAGCCGGTCGATCTCGCGCTCGCTCAGCCGCGCCGCGACGCTGCGCATGCGCGTGTAGATGTCGTTGCGGCGCGCGCCGGTCTTGAATGCGCGCAGCTGGTTGGCGAGATAATCCCGGTTCTGCTGGGCGATCGTCGGCGTCTCGATGGGACCGCCGGCGGTGGCGCCGTGACAGGCGTTGCAGGCCGGCAGGCTGCGCGCCGGGTCGCCCTTCTCGACCAGCTGCACGATGTCCTCGTCGACGACGCCGGCGGTCGTCGGGTCCAGCGCAAGCCGATTCGCCGAGGCGAAATGCGCCGCCACGTCCGGGATCTGCTGCTCCTCGAGGCCTTGCGCGATGGCGGTCATGACGTCGTGCGCGCGGCTGCCCGTGCGGTAGTCGTGCAGCTGCTTGTAGATCGCCACCGCCGATTGCCCGGCAAGGTTCGGGTTCTGCGGATCGGAGGCGATGCCACGCTCGCCGTGGCACCCGACGCAGGCCTGCGCCACCTCGGCGCCGCCCGCGCTCGGACGCGACAGGTTGCGCAGCAGGTCCGTGCTCCACGCCACGCGCGTGGTCGGCTGCGCCTTTGCGGCGCTGGGCGGCTGCGACATGGCGGGCGAGCCCGGCGCGATGCCGATGGCGCGGCAGATGGCCGTGAACGGATCGATGCCGGCGCCGTAGCCCTGCACGACCGGCAGCACGAGAAAGCCGAACACCACCGAAAAGCCGAGCACCCCGACGATGATGATGCTGGCCCAGTAGCGCCAGGGGCGGTCGAGGGCTTCGGGTTCGGCGGGCTGCATGGCTCATCCTCTGCCGTCGACGCGGTGCACGATGGCCTGCGGCGGGTCGATGAAAAAGAACTGTGCGATCGGGTAGCCGTAAGCCGCGGCCATCAGCACGAGCACCAGCACGTTCCACAGGGCGAAGCCGTTGAGCGCCGCAGGCAGGCGCGCCGGCGGGTGCACGGCAAGCGCATAGAGCGGACGCAGCCCGGCGGTCACGACGGCGCGGGCCCGGTGGAACTCGGCGATGTTCCACACGAACATGAAGGCGCTTGCCAGCAGGATCACGCCGCCGGCCAGCGAGACGATCACCCATGGCCCCCACGGTGCGATGATCGGGTCGGCATAGTTGAACGTGGCGACCCGCCGCCACTGCCCCAGCAGGCCGAGATAGTGCCACGGCAGGGTCATGACCATCATGCCGACGAACCACAGCCAGAGCTGCAGGCGCTGCGCGCGCAGCGACCCCGGCATGCGCCCGGTCAGCACCGGCCAGATCGCATAGGCGATGGCGAAATACATGATCACCACGGTGCCGCCGAAGATCAGGTGGAAATGCGCCGTCACCCATGACGTGTTGTGGATCATGGCGTTCATGCCGTAGCTCATGTTGATCAGGCCGCCGCCGCCGCCGAACCACAGCATGAAGAAGGCGAGACCGGTAGCGAGCACCATCGGCCGATCCCACGGCAGCGCCGCGATCCAGCCGAACAGGCCGCGGCCGCCGCGCAGGCGTCCGGCGATCTCCATCGACGCCGAGATCGTGAACACGGTGAGCAGCGTCGGCGCGGCGACCAGCGCCGTAAAACTCATCTGCAGGAACTTGAAGGCATTCGACTGCTGCGGATCCATCATCAGGTGATGGATGCCGACCGGCAGGCTGTAGATCAGGAACAGGATGAAGGTGAGCCGCCCCATCGTGTCGCTGTAGAGGCGCCCGCCGGCCGCCTGCGGCGCCATCGTGTAGAAGGCAATGTAGGCGGGGATCAGCCAGAAATAGACGATGGCGTGCAGCGTCCACGAAAACAGCGTGCGCGAGAGGCCGACGTCGATGCCGAGATTCCAGCCGAACGCCGCCGGGATGATCTGGAACAGGAGTTCGACCGCGACGCCGGCGGTGGTCCACAGCCACATCACCGCGTTGGCGACGGTGGCGAACATGGCGAGCGGCACCGGCACGCCGGGATTGGCGCGCTTGAAGCTCGTCATGGCGAGGATCATGAGCCCGCACCAGATCCACGAGCCGACCACCACCAGCACGAGGCCGATGTAGAAATACGGGCTGGCGGTCAGCGGCGGATAGAAGGTGAACAGGACGGTGGCCGTGCCCTTCAGGACCGTGAAGGCCGCCATGCCGGCGCCGACCAGGCCCAGGACGAAGCCGAGCCAGGCAAGTTTCGGCAGCGGCAATGGCCGCGCCAGCGCGGTCTCGGCGACGTAATAGCCGAAGCCCATCACGAAGAAGGTGGTGAGCACATAGGCCATGGACACGCCGTGTGCGGTCACCGACGTGAAATAGGCATGCGCGGTCAGGAAGGGCGCCGGCAACGGGCTGCGCGCCCACATCTGCCACACGCCGAGCACCGCCGCGACGGCAAAGGCGATGAAGGCGACCCACAAATGGGCGAGCGTGAGACCTCTAGCGTGCGTCACAGCTCACCCTCCCGTCGGCGCCCGGCTTGAACTCGGCTTCCGGCACGACCCGCACCGTCGCCCACATCTGACTGTGACCGAGCCCGCAATATTCATGGCAGGGCATCAGCAGGTCGCCGGTCTTCGTGAAGACCGTATGCACCTGGCTCACATAGCCCGGCACGATCATGGTGTTGACGTTCGTGCCGGTCACCAGGATGCCGTGGATCACGTCGGGCGTCGCAAAGCGCAGCGTGACCGGGCTGTCCGCCGGCACGACGATGCATTGCGGCTGGAACGCGAACTGGGTCGCGACGATGCGGCTCGTGACTTGCCCGTTGGTCTCGATGCGGGTGCCAAGATTGTCCTCCGTGAACTCGCCCTCGAGATGCAGAGTCTTGGGATCGATCGTCTCGATGTTGCTTGGCGGATTGATGTGGTGAACGAGCCCGGCATAGATGATCGCGAGCATGATGACCGTCACGGTGCCCATCGATACGGCGGCCCAGCCCAGCTCCGAACGAAGGATGGCTTCCTCGTTGGCGGGCATGGCTCAGCCCACCATGCCGCGCGGCAGGAACACCCAGGCGTAGATCAGGAACCAGGCCAGCATCAGCAGCGCGACCGTCAGCCCGGACAGCGCCAGCGCCCCGCGCGGCACCTCGTCCATGACGCGCTCGAGCGCCGCGTCATCGATGTCGTCGATGGCGTCGAAGCGGGCCGGACCGGCTCGCGGCGAATCCGAAGATGGCATGCGACCCCCGCGTCTATGCCGCCGTTCAGCTGGGCTCCGGCGCGGGGGACCACCGGAGCTGCACGGCTCGCAACGGCAACGCTTGGCCGGCCTTCTTTGTTCCTCGCGACGCTTCGCCCGCGACCGGCAGCGGCCGTGTTTGCGGCAGATCAAAGCCGGCGCGCGCGCGACCCCTTAACGGTCGGGAACGGTCGGATCGGGGAAGCGCTGTCGGGGGATGGCATTTGGGCCGGTCCGCGCAAGCTGCCCCGCGCGCCAAGACCCGGGGCAGGCCGTTGCGTGCGATGCCGTCGCGCGCCGGGACCCTGGCTGCGAAGCGAGCGGGCTGCGCCAGGTATCTCTGCCTCCCTATATAGGGGTCGCGAGGATCCCCACGCGGGCATAAGCCTCGCCGCGACGCCGCATTCCCTTGGCGAACCGGGACCCGGCTGTTATCTCCCGGCCGACTTCGTTCCGCCCCCCGGTTCGATATGCATTCTCAGGACGCTCGTCGCCGCGAGGCGCCGCCCGGATTTTCATGACCACCCATCCCATCGCCAATATCCGCAATTTTTCCATCGTGGCGCATATCGACCACGGCAAGTCGACCCTGGCCGACCGGCTGATCCAGATGACGGGCGCCCTGTCGGAGCGGGAGATGACCGAGCAGGTGCTCGATTCGATGGACATCGAGCGCGAGCGCGGCATCACCATCAAGGCGCAGACCGTGCGCCTCGAATATCCGGCCAGGGACGGCAAGACCTACATCCTCAACCTGATGGACACGCCCGGCCACGTCGACTTCGCCTACGAGGTGTCGCGCTCGCTGGCCGCCTGCGAGGGCTCGCTGCTGGTGGTCGACGCCAGCCAGGGCGTCGAGGCGCAGACCCTGGCCAACGTCTACCACGCCATCGACGCCGGCCACGAGATCGTGCCGGTCCTCAACAAGATCGACCTGCCGGCGGCCGAGCCGGAGCGCGTCAAGGAGCAGATCGAGGACGTGATCGGCCTCGACGCGTCGAACGCGGTGCCGATCTCGGCCAAGACCGGCCTCGGCATCGACGAGGTGCTCGAGGCGATCGTGCAGCGCCTGCCGCCGCCGAAGGGCGACGAGAAGGCGCCGCTCAAGGCGCTGCTCGTCGACAGCTGGTACGACGCCTATCTCGGGGTCGTCGTGCTGGTGCGCGTCGTCGACGGCGTGCTCAAGAAGGGCATGACCATCAAGATGATGGGCACCGACGCCAGCTACGGGGTCGACCGCATCGGCGTGTTCCGCCCCAAGATGTCGGAGGCGGCACGGCTCGGACCAGGCGAAGTCGGCTTCCTGACCGCCTCGATCAAGGAAGTGGCCGACACGCGCGTCGGCGACACCATCACCGAAGACCGCCGCCCGACGGCCTCTGCCCTGCCCGGCTTCAAGCCGGCGCAGCCGGTCGTGTTCTGCGGCCTGTTCCCGGTCGACGCCGCCGATTTCGAGAATCTGCGCGCCGCCATGGGCAAGCTGCGCCTCAACGACGCCAGCTTCTCATACGAGATGGAAACCTCGGCGGCGCTCGGCTTCGGCTTCCGCTGCGGCTTCCTCGGGCTCCTGCATCTCGAGATCATCCAGGAGCGGCTCGAGCGCGAGTTCAACCTCGACCTGATCTCGACGGCGCCGAGCGTCGTCTACAAGATCCGCCTCACCGACGGCCGGGAGATCGAGCTGCACAATCCGGCCGACATGCCGGACGTGATGAAGATCGAGAGCATCGAGGAGCCGTGGATCCGCGCCACCATCCTGACGCCCGACGAATATCTCGGCAGCATCCTGAAGCTGTGCCAGGACCGGCGCGGCGAGCAGGTCGACCTCAACTATGTCGGCAAGCGCGCCATGGTGGTCTACGACCTGCCGCTCAACGAGGTCGTGTTCGACTTCTACGACCGCCTCAAGTCGGTGTCGAAGGGCTACGCCTCGTTCGACTACCAGATCACCGACTACCGCGAGGGCGACCTCGTCAAGATGCAGATCCTCGTCAACGCCGAGCCGGTCGACGCGCTGTCCATGCTGGTGCACCGCGCGCGCGCCGAGATGCGCGGGCGCGCCATGTGCGAAAAACTCAAGGACCTGATCCCGCAGCACCTGTTCCAGATCCCGATCCAGGCCGCCATCGGCGGCAAGATCATCGCCCGCGAGACGATCCGCGCCCTGCGCAAGGACGTCACCGCGAAATGCTACGGCGGCGACATCACGCGCAAGCGCAAGCTCCTCGAGAAGCAGAAGGAAGGCAAGAAGCGCATGCGCCAGTTCGGCAAGGTCGACATCCCGCAGGAGGCCTTCATCGCCGCGCTCAAGATGGACAGCTGAGTCCCTCCCCTCGCAGGGAGGGAACGAGTTGACTGCCTCTCGCGTTCGCCAGAGGAGTTTTGGAGAACGAAGCCATGGCCAACGCACTGTCCCTGTTCGAGGGACCGACCAATCTGTCCTTCCAGGAACGCGCGATCTCGACCGTCGTCGGGCTGGGCCTCGCGGCCGCGGCGGCGAAGCCGCGCCCGAACCCGCTGCTCAACGTCGCGGCGCTGGTCGGCGGGGCCTATCTCGCCTATCGCGGCGCCACGGGCCGCGATCCTCTGAACATCGCGTTCCTCGGCACCGAGGCGAGCGACCGCCCGCGGATCGCCGGCAGATCCTGACCTCGGCACGGGCCGAGTCGGTCCCGCTTCATTGCTCTTCAGCCGCATGATCCCGGATCACGTCCGGGATCAGCCGTGCTGGCGCGGCAGCGCCGCTCACACGCCGCGGGTCGAGGAGCTGCGGCTCGCAATGGCGCCGTAGATCGCCAGCACGATGATCGCGCCGACGACCGCGCCGATCAGGCCGGCGCCCTCGCCCGCCCGGTACCAGCCGATCGCCTGGCCCAGCCACGTCGCCACGAAGGCGCCGACGATGCCGAGAATCGTGGTCAGGATGAAGCCGCTCGGCTCGTTCCGCCCGGGCATGATGAACTTGGCGATCACGCCCGCGATGAAACCGATGATGATGGTCCAGATGATACCCATGACGCTCTCCGAGGTGGCCTAGCTGAACGCACGGCGTGGCGCACCGGTTTCATGGCGCGATAGAACCCCTCTCCCCGCAGGCGGGCAGAGGAGCAGATCGCGCCTCCTCAATCGCGGATGTACTGCAGGAACCACTCGGTCGGAATGGTGTGGCCGAGACCCTGCGCCCTCGCCTTCTCGTAGGCCAGGGCGCCGACGGCCCAGAACTGGTTGCCCTGCAGGTTGCCGCGCTCGGAATAGGTGATCTGGTCGCGGCGCGTGCGCCCGGGCTTGCCGTCGAGCAGGTCCTGGAAGCTCACCATGCGGTCGGGCAAAGCGGCGCCGTGGCCGCGCTTGCCCCTGCGCTTCATGCGGAAGGCGTCCGGATCGCCCTTGGCCGCATAGGTCACGTATTCGTCGTCGAGGCGCAGGTCGGGCAGGCCCCACGGGGCCGGCGCGCTGCCGAAGCGGAAATACACGTCGACGCGCGCCAGCGTGTCCTCGGGCGGGCGCCCGCCGCCGCCGCCGACGCTGACGATATGGGCGCCGGGTTCGATCCATTCGCCGGTGAGCACGGGCACCGCGGAATCGGTCAGCGCGGCGACGATGTCGGCGCCGCGATAGGCGTCGCGCGGGTTGTCGCAGACGACCACCTCGATGCCGAATTTGTTGCGCATCTCGGCGCCGAAGGCCTCGCGGTTCCTCGGCGTCGGGCTGTAGACCTGCAGCCGCTCGATCCCCGGCCGCACGGCCATGAAGGCATCCATGTGCGTGCGCGCCATGCCGCCGGAGCCGAGCATGCCCACGACCCGCGCATCCTCGCGCGCCATGTATTTGACGCCGATGCCGCCGTCGCCGCCGACGCGCATGTGCTGCAGCACGCCGTCGTTGATGATGGCGAGCGGCTCGCCGCTCTCGATCGCGGTAAGCAGCACGAGGCCGCAATAAAGGCCGGGGCGCGTGCAGTATTTCTCCTGCGTGACGGCGCCGTTATATTCCTGCTCGTAGATGACGTCCGACTTCATGCGGATGGCGAAGTAGCCGGCGCGCGAGCCGCCCTCCATGGTGCCCCACTGGTAGACCTTGTGCGGATCGCGGGTCGGGATCTGGATGTCGATACGCGGCCGGCACACCGCCTCGTCGCGCGCGAGCTGGCCGTAGGCCGCCTCGAGCGCCGCGATGGTGTCCTGCATCGTCAGCACCTTGGCGACGACCTCGTTGTTGATCAGCAGCGTCATCGTTCCCCTCGCAAGCCGGACCGCGCGGCACCATAGGGCGGCGCCGACGGGCGTCAAAGCCGACGCGGCGCCGGCGTCCGGTCCATCCGATCGTCTCAGAGATAGGCGATCATGCGCCCGGCAATCAGCGCCAGCACCCACGCCGCCAGCGACACCATGGCGAAGGGCCGCGCCGAGGGCGGCAGCGGCAGATTCCCCATGGCGCTGCCGAAGCGGGCGTGAAAGACCGCGACATTGACGAGGCCCAGCGCGATGAAGGCCATCTTGGCGTAGAAGGCCGGGTTGACGCCGAGCGCACGCGCCTCCACCGCCAGCAGCGTCACGCCGGTCGGGACCTGGATCAGGACGCCGAGCGCGGCGAGCGGGATGGCGATGCGGCCGGTCGCGGCCGCATCCTTGCGATCGAGCAGGACGTTCAGATCGAACACGGCGATGCCGCCCACCACCAGCGCCGCGCCGAGCACGTGCAGGACGTTGACGATCATGAACAGCCAGGCGGAGTGCCGCGCGAGATGGCCGAGCCCGGTTTGCTCGAGCCAGGCGAGCCATTCTGCATACATCGCCGGCTCAGCGCAGCTCGTAGGTCTTGCCGCCGACCACGATCCTTTCGGCGCGCATCTCGCGCTGGTTTTGCGTCGACGGATAGCCCTCCACCGCGACGCGCGTGCCCTGCTTGAGCATGGCCGGAGCGAGCCCGCGCGCCTGCATGCGGAAGGGCGGCGCCAGCACCGCCTCCCATGTCGCCCCCTGATAGGGCACATAGAGATGCACGTGCGGGTTCTGCCATTCGATGCGCTCGACGGCATCGACGATCGTGAATTTCCCGGCAGCGTCGTAGCTGCCCCAGCCGTGATGCGCGAATGCCGTGCCGGCGAGACCCAGGGCGGCCAGCGCCAGCAGCAAAGGGCGAGCCATCATGCCTGCCTCCCGATGAGCTCTTGCGAAGTTCCGTTCCCGGACGCGCGAGATCAAGTGCGTTGCGGCGCCTTCAAGCGCTCGTGAACGGCGCCTGGCGGGCGCATCCGCCGGTCGAGCGTGATCGCTACAGATCGAGCCGATCACGTTCTGCATCCGTTTGCGCCGCATGACCTCATGCGGCGAAGCGGTGACCATCCCCGGATCAAGTCCGGGGACAGGCTTTCGCCGGATCATGCTCCAAAACCGGACTTGACCGCGCGCGCCGCTTCGTAAACCTGCGTCCCGCAATCGATCAGAGCGGGATGACTTCTCTTCGATTGGTCATCCCGCTCCAGCCGCTTGATGCGGCATGATCTTTCCCCGAAAAGTGGTGCTCACCCCGGATCACGTCCGGGACAGGCTTTTTCGGGATCATGCCCAGCGAAGGAGACGGATATGCGCGGTGGAATCGTCGTGGGACTTGTGGTGCTCGGGCTGACGGCCCCCGCGCAGGCGCAGACGACGCCGCCGCTGGCGAATGCCGACATGCGCGAGCTGGTCGAAGCCGCCAGGGCCACCGCCAAGGCGACGCGCGAAAGCGTCGAATATGCGCGCGTCACGCCCGACATCCTGACGCAGATCCTCGCCAAGCTCGACAAGCTCGAGAACAAGCTGGACAAGGTCGAGAACGCCATCAAGGACGGCCAGCGTCGCCGGAACCGCTAGCGCAGGATCGCTTCAGATTGAATCGATCCTGCTCACGGTTTTGTCGTGCCGCATGATCCCGGATCGAGTCCGGGACAAGCCTTATCCGGCCAAGTGGTGGCCACTTGGCCGGATCATGTTCTATAGCGGAACAGAGCCGCGCGATCCTCGTTCCCTCCGTCAGGAGGGCCCGCCCATGATCAGGTTTCTGCTTCTTATCGCCGTCATCGCCATCGGCGCCGACGCCATCCTCAACAACGGCGCCTACACGCAGGCCGCCTGGCGGGAGCTGTCGGCGCATGCCGTGAAGATCCAGGGCTCAGGCACGGACGCCACGGTGAGCCTCGACAAGCGCCAATAGCATCGACGAAGCGGCGGGTGAGGCCTCCCTCACGCCGCCCCTCTCGCGCAGGCAACGGAGCCCGGCGGCCTATTGCTGCTGCGGCGGCTGCGCCTGCTGAAGATATTTGAGGTCGAGGCCCGCAAGGGCGAGCAGCGGCGGCGGCATGGGCATGCCGGCCCGGCGCATCTGCTGGCCGTAATTGCGGCAGGCGGCGAGGTCGTTGCCCTGCGCCGCAGCCTCGAGCTTGGCGAGGTGTTCCGCGGTGGGCTTGGGCGCCTGGGGTGGCGCCGGAGGGGCAGCGGCGGCGGCCTGCGCGGGCGGTGGCGCCTGCCCGCCGGGCTGGGCCGCGGCCGGCGTCTGCGGCTGCGTCACCGCCGGGTTCTGGCCGGCGGCCTGCGGGCCCGGCGTTCCCTGCGTCTGGGCTTGCGGCACGGGCCCGGGAATGCCGGACTGCGAGGGTGCGTCCTTACCCGGCGGCTGGGCAGCGGCGGCCGTAGCGGGCGCCGTCGGCGCGGCGGTGGGAGCGACCTGCTGCGCGGGGCTCGGCTGCGGGCTCTGCGCCGCCGCGGCCGCTTGCGCGGCGCCCGGCGCCGGCGCAGTCGCCTGCCGCACATAGGCGACCAGCTCCTGGCAGAGATTGGCAGGCCCGCGGCCGCCGCCTGCCGGCTGCGCCGGAGCGCCGGTCTGCGCCAGCGACGGCAACGGAACCAGGGCCGTCGCGCCGACAAGTGCCGCCAATACTGCGCCTTTCATGAATTCCTCCCTCCTCGTTGCGCCATCCAAGCGCGGAGCGTGTGGTCTGTCCAGGGGTGACGCGCGTTCTGAAGCATCATCTTTCGGCAACGTCGTCCCCGCTTTGCGCAATCCCGAAACTAGCGCCGCGGCCGCGCCTGAGGCTGAGGCTTCCCGCCCCGCTGTTGAGAGGCCTGCGCCTCCTCGACCAGGAGCTGCGCCTTCACCGTCAACGATACGAGCGGGTTCGCCACCTCGACGAGCTCGGCCTTCGTCAACCCGGCCTGCGCGTCATATGTTCCGGTGAGCATGACCACGCGGCCGAGATGCTGCCCGAGATCGAGCGGCGTGCCGCTGCCGGCCGCCGCCGGCGAATCGCTCGACAGGACGCTGACGGGCTTGCTCTCGAGGTCGTCCGCCTGCGGGTTGTTGGTGAACAGGATGGCGACCTGGTTGGGGCCGGTCACGACCCCGAGATAGCAGACCTCCTCGGCCGTGCGGCATGGAAACAGGGGCGGCGGCGCCGGCGGCGGCGGCGCCTTGGCCTGCGCCGGCGGCGGCTTCTGCTGGCCTTGCGGCCGCTGCTGCTGCGCCTCGGCCGACGTGACGAGAACGGCGAGCGCCGCAACCCAGATGACGATGCGCATTCGGTCCTCCAGCGGGTTTGCGTAATCCCTCACGCTGCGCCTGGATCGGCGGCGCGGCGCCTCATGCCCACCGCGCCCGGGCGGACAAGCGGCGCAGCAGATCGAAGAATATGCCGAGGCCCAGGCCGAACATGCCGTTGATGACCGGGCCGCGCCACATGCGCGCCGCGTCAAAGCCTTGCGCGACCGGATTCCCCTTCAGGGGCGCCACCACGAACCAGCCGACGAGGGTCGGCCCGACAGCGCCGAAGACGAGGCCCGCCAGCCACAGCGGCCAGCTGCGCGGGAAGCGGTCGGCGACCAGGGCGAAGACGCAGCCCCACAGGCCCCCCCAAAACGCCTGGTTGAACACGGCGGGCACGCCGAAAGGAGGGATCGGACGCATCGAGTAGACGTTGCCCGGCGTCGCGGCGCCCAGCGAGAGCAGCAGGATGGTGAGCTGGTGGAAGATGAAAACCGCGAGCGCGCCCGCCACGAAGCCGATCACCAACAGGGCGACCGGCGAGCGTCGTCCGTACACGCTTGTGACCATCGCGAACCCCTCGCACGTGATCGCTTCAGATTGGATCGATCACGCTTTCAAGTCTTTGAGACGCATCATCCCGAATCGCGTCCGGGACAGGCCTTGCCGGCGAAGTGGGATCCACCCCCGGATCAAGCCCGCGGGCAGGCTGTCGCCGGATCATGCTCTACGTGAGCTCAAGAGTCGTAGCATCGCGGCGGTTGCGCCGGAAGCCCGGCGGGGCGTCCTTCGATTTGATCCGCCTGATCCCGGATCAGGTCCGGGACAAGCCGTATTCGGCAAAGCGGTGCCCACTTTGCCGGATCATGCTTTGGAGCAGGATCAATTCGGATCGAAGCGATCCTGCTCTCCTTCTCTTTGTGTCGCATGATCCTTTTCGGCAAAGCGGTGCCCACTTTGCCGGATCATGCTTTAGAACAGCGCCTCGCCGAGAAGCAGCGCGACCACGAGCAGGATCAGGAAGATGGCCAGGAAGATGCCGAACAGGATGCGTGCGAGCGTCGCCGCGCCGGCGGCGATGCCGCTGAAGCCGAGCGCGCCGGCAACCAGCGAGACAATGAGAAAGATGAAGGCCCATTTGAGCATGCGTGCCTCGTCCGCGGCGTGGGGCAGGATGGTGTGGGATCGAGCCGATCCTGCCTGTCCTCGTTGCGTCGCATGATCCTTCCCGGCAAAGCGTGTCCCGCCGGATCATGCGCCGGTCGACAAGAAGCGACCGCCTGTCGCCAGGCGGCCGCGCGACTAGGGCAGGATCGAGTCAGATTGAACCGATCCAGCCCTGTTCCTCTTTGACTCGCATGATCCATTCGCCAACGCGGTTCACACCCGCGGATGGCAAGCTCTTGCGGGATCATGCTCCCGGTCGGCGACAGCCGGTGCCTCAGATGCCCCAATACGGCGTCGCGTTGTAGTAGCGGTGGACGTGCTCTTCCCAATCGCGGTCGAACGAAGCGTCGCGCCCCTCGGCGGTGCGGCGCGGGGCGCCGCGCAGCTGGTCTTCGGTCAGGTTGAGCTCGTAGGCGTCGAGCGCGGTGTTGTATTTGAGGACGCCCCAGGGAAGGGTGTAATATTCCTCGCCCAACCCCATGAAGCCGCCAAAGCTCATGACGGCGTAGGCGACCTTGCCCGAACGCTTGTCGATCATCACGCGTTCGATGGTGCCGATCTTCTCACCGTCCGAACGGCGCACCGGCGTGCCCTCGACCTTGTCACTGGCGATCAGCGCCTGCGTCTCCCGCCTGTCGTCGGTGCGGGCCGCGCTCGCCGGAGTGTTCGTCGTCTGCATGGGCTCCCTCCCTCAATGAGGATCATGTAAGGCAACGCCAAGCTTGAAAACTCGTTCCGCAGGCCGGGACATCCCGCAACAACCGTTCCGCATGTCGGGACACCGTCGTGACAAGAGATGCGATTCGACACGCCACTGCCGATCGACGAGGCGCTTCCCGATCTGACCGCGGCGCTCAGGGGGCGGACCAACGCGGTGCTGGTGGCGCCGCCGGGCGCCGGCAAGACGACGCGCACGCCGCTCGCGCTCAAGGACGAGCCGTGGGTGGCGGGACGCAAGCTGATCGTGCTCGAGCCGCGGCGCCTCGCCGCCCGGGCCGCGGCCGATCGCATGGCGCGCAGCCTCGGCGAAGACGTCGGTGAAAGCATCGGCCTGCGCGTGCGGCTCGGCTCGAAGGTGAGCCGCCGCACGCGCATCGAGGTCGTCACCGAAGGCGTGTTCGCGCGCATGATCCTCGACGACCCGGCGCTCGAATCCGTGGCGGCGGTGTTGTTCGACGAGTTCCACGAGCGCTCGCTCGACGCCGATCTCGGCCTGGCGCTGGCGCTCGATGCGCAAGCCGGCCTGCGCGACGACCTGCGCCTCCTGGTCATGTCGGCGACGCTCGACGGCGCCAGGGTGGCGGCGCTGCTCGGCGAGGCGCCCGTGATCCGCTCGGAGGGGCGCGCCTGGCCGGTCGAGACGCGCTATCTCGGCCGCGATCCGGGACGGCGCATCGAGGAGCAGGTCACGGACGCGGTGCTGCGGGCCTTGCGCGCCGATCCCGGCTCGATCCTCGTCTTCCTGCCGGGGCAGGGCGAGATCCGCCGGACCGCGGCGCTGCTCGGCGAGCGCGTCGGCGATCCCGCGGTCGATCTCGTGCCGCTTTACGGCGCGCTCGAGCGCGCCGAGCAGGACCGCGCCGTGTCGCCGGCTCCGGCCGGACGGCGCAAGATCGTGCTCGCGACCTCGATCGCCGAGACCTCGCTGACCATCGAGGGCGTGCGCGTCGTGATCGATTCAGGGCTGGCGCGCGTGCCGGTCTACGAGCCCGACATCGGCCTGACGCGGCTGGTCACGGTGCGCGTCTCGCGCGCCGCCGCCGACCAGCGCCGCGGCCGCGCGGGACGGACCGAAGCGGGCGTCTGCTACCGCCTGTGGGAGGAGGCGTCGACCGGCGCGCTCGAGCCGTTTCAGCGGCCCGAGATCCTGGCGGCGGACCTGAGCCCGCTCGTCCTCGATTGCGCCGCCTGGGGCGTCACCGATCCGGCAACGCTGGCTTTTCTCGATCCGCCGCCGGCGCCGGCCTTGAGCGAGGCGCGCACGCTGCTCGGCGAACTCGGCGCGCTCGACGGCGACGGCCGCATCACCCAAACCGGCCCGCGGCTGCGCGCGCTGCCGCTGCCGCCGCGGCTCGCCCGGATGGTGCTCGCCGCCGGCGGCCTCGGCGGCGCCGCAGGCGCGCGCGATGCCGCCGATGTCGCGGCCGTGCTCGTCGAGCGCGGTCTCGGCGGCGACGCCGTCGATCTCGGCGAGCGCGTCGAGCGCTTCCGCCGCGACCGCTCGCAGCGCGCGCAGGACACGCGCCGCATGGCCCAGATCTGGGCGAAGATGGCGAGCGGGGCCAATGCTTCCGAGGTCGGCGGTGACGCTCCCGTCCCTGCCCTCCCCCACCGCAAGTCGGCCCTGCCCGACTTGCGCAAGGTGGTGCTGATCTCGGGCGAGCCCGAGATCAGTGGGGGAGGGAATGCTGGCGCTGTCGGCGCGCTGCTGGCGCTTGCATATCCGGACCGCATCGCCAAGGCGCGCGGCAGGCCTGGCGAATTCCTGCTGGCCAACGGGCGCGGCGCCGTGCTCGAGGCGCACGAGCGGCTGGCGCGCGAGCCGTTCCTGGCGGTCGCGGAGATCGCCGGCGGCGCCGCCGCGGCGCGCATCCTTGCGGCCGCGCCGATCGCCCTTGCGCAGATCGAAGCGATCGCCGGCGAGCGCATCGTCGAAAGCGAGGACCTCACATTCGAGCGCGGCACCAGATCGCTGCGGGCGCGCGCCATGCGGCGCCTCGGCGCGCTCGTGCTCAACGAGCGGCCCCTCCCCGTGCCGGCCACGGAAGCGGCGGCGCGCATGCTGGCGCGCGGCATCGCCTCGATCGGACTCGAGGCGCTGCCCTGGTCGAAGGCCCTCGCCCAATGGCGCGAGCGCGTCATGTTCCTGCACCACGCCGAAGGCGCCGAGTGGCCCGACATGTCCGACGCCGCGCTCACGGCCTCACTCGAGGACTGGCTGGCGCCGCACCTGACCGGCAAGGCGGCCTTGAGCGACATCACGGCCGAGGATCTCGCCGCCGCGGTCAAGGCGCTGCTGCCGTGGGCGCTGCAGCGCCGGCTCGACGCCGAGGCGCCGACGCATATCGAGGTGCCGACGGGCTCGCACATCGCCGTCGACTACGCGGCGGCCGACGGCCCCGCCCTCGCCGTCCGCGTGCAGGAGCTGTTCGGTCTCGACCGGCATCCGACGATCGCCGGCGGACGCGTGCCGCTGATCCTGCACCTGCTGTCGCCGGCGCACCGCCCGATCCAGATCACGCGCGACCTGCCCGGCTTCTGGCGCGGCTCGTGGGCGGCCGTGAAGGCGGACATGCGCGGCCGCTACCCGAAGCATCCGTGGCCGGACGACCCGCTGGCGGCGCCGCCGACCCGCCGCGCCAAGCCGCGCGGCAGCTGATCGCTGCGCATCTCCTGCTGCCATCGGGGTTGTGCGCCTAAATAGGTCATGGCTCAGTGCGGCACGATCGCCGTCAAGGCGACGTTGGGCTCGACCCGATGCGCAGCAGCAGTAGCAATAGAAAGATGGTGGGAATGGCGGCTAACGGAGAAGTGGTCGTTCGCCTGAGATATGTCACCCACTTGGGCTTTGGCTGACCAAAATTAAGCTCACAGAATTCGAACCACCTAACGACGATTTCCCCCGCTATTGTTGCTGTGAGCACGATGACGACAACGCTCCTACGATCATCGCCCCAACGCTCATCGCCCAAGATCGGCTGTGGCAGTCTCAGCCGTCACAGCCGGCTTGACGAGCAACACAGATGCTCTCCCCCTCGGGGAGAGGATCGAGCGTGTGCACCAGGCGCTCCGCGGTGGCGCGATTCAGCGCCATCGGGATGTCGTAGACGAGCGCCAGCCGCATCAGCGCCTTGACGTCGACGTCATGCGGGTGCGGCGACAGCGGATCGACGAAGAAGATCAACGCGTCGATGCGGCCCTCGGCGATCATCGCGCCGACCTGCTGGTCGCCGCCGAGCGGGCCGCTCTTGAGCAGCGTGATCGACAGGTCGGGACAGCGTTCCATGACGCGCGCGCCGGTGGTGCCGGTGGCGCAGATGGCAAAGCCGCGCATCAGTTCGCAATGGCGCGCAACGAAGTCGGCCATCTCGCCCTTCTTGGCGTCGTGCGCGACGAGAGCCAGGCGGCGCACGGCGCTCAATTGCCCATGCGCTCGCGCCATTGCGTCTCGCCGACGAGGCAGTTCGCCCTGGCTGCCTCGCCGGCCTGGGCGCGCTGGATCAATGGCTGCGGCGGCGCGAGATCGGCGATCTCGCGCATGATCTTGGTCTTGATCGCCTGCGCGAACTGGTCGCGATGGCGCACCGGCACCATGAACGAGCCGGTACCGCCGATCACGCAGTCCCTGTAATAGATGTCGAGATCGGGGATATCGAGATAGCCGGGCCGCTTGAGCATGATCGGCAGGCCGTTGACGACGATGCCCTGCGCCACCGCTTCGTCCCGGGCCACCGTCACCACGCGTCCCTGGTTGTTGGCGCCGTCGCCGGAAATGTCGATGACGCGGCGGGTGGCGTCGACGGCGCTCTGCCCCAAGAGCCCGACGCCGAAGTCGATGGCGCCGGAGATGGACGTGCGCTGCGCGCGCCGCACCGGCACCGCCGCGACCTTGTCGGCGAAGGCGCGCGCGCTGTCCGGGTTCTCGATCACGGTCCACGGCACCATGACCCGCTGATCCCAGTTGCCGGCCCATTCCATGTAGATCACGGCGACGCGGCCGAGCACGCCGTTGCGAATGGCATCGTGCACGACGGCCGAGCGGAACGCATCGGCAAAGCCCTGGCGCTGCAGGGCAAGCTCCTCCGGGTCCATGGAATAGGAGATGTCGACGGCGATCACGAGAGCGAGATCGACCTCGACATCGGCGCGGGCCCCGCCCGGCGCGACGCTTGCGCCCGCCGCCAGCAGCCCGAGCGCAAGGAACGAGTGACGCAGGAACCGCAGCATCGCAGATCTCCGTCGGAGCGCGCACGGCGCGGGAGGCGGAATCGCGTCAGGATAACGCGTCCCGCTGCGATCCCATAACGCCTCGTCCGGGCGGAGCGATACGGCGATCGATGACGTGCCGAACAGCGTCTCCCTCGTCCGGCGATCCCGGGTCTTGCTTTCCGCTCGCGCGGGATGAGCCGCTCCGCCCGCGCGGGATGGCTATCGCGCCTTTTCGACGATCGCCAGCGCCGCCGCAAAGACGGCGTCGGCGTCGAGCGTCGTCGTATCGAGCACGACCGCGTCCTCGGCCGCCTTGAGCGGAGCGGCGCTGCGGCTGGTGTCGCGCTCGTCGCGGCGCCGGATGTCGGCGAGGATCGCCGCGAGGTCGGCCGCCTCGCCGCGCGCGGAGAGCTCGAGGTGACGCCGCCGCGCCCGCTCCTCGGGAGCGGCGGTCACGAACAGCTTTATGTCGGCATGCGGGCAGATGACCGTGCCGATGTCGCGCCCGTCGAGCACGGCGCCGCCGGGCTGGGCCGCGAAGCGGCGCTGCCAGTCGAGCAGCGCGTCCCTGAGCGGCTGGAAAGCCGACACGACGGACGCGGCATCGCCCATCTCGCGCCCCCTGAGCCGCGGGTCGTCGAGACGCGCCGGATCGAGCGACGCCGCGGCCCTGGTCGCCGCGGCGGCATCGCTCAGAGGCCACCCGGCTTCCTGCACGGCCAGCGCCACGGCGCGGTAGAGGAGCCCGGTGTCGAGCACCGGCAGGCCGTAATGGTCGGCCAGCCGCTTGGCGAGGGTGCCCTTGCCGGAGCCCGCGGGCCCGTCGATCGCAATAATCATCGGGACTCGGTGATCGACGCGCCGAGTTCGCGCATCAGCGGGATGAAGGTCGGGAAGCTGGTGGCGATCATGGCGCCGTCATCGACGGTCATCCCGTCCCGCGCCGCAAGGCCCATGACCAGGAAAGCCATGGCGATGCGATGATCGAGATGCGTGGCGGCGACGCCGCCGCCGGCAGGCGGCCCGCCGAGACCGTGGACGATCAGGTCGTCGCCGTCGATCTCGCTGTGCACGCCGGCAGCCTCGAGGCCGGCGGCAACGGCGGCCAGCCGGTCGGATTCCTTGACCCGGAGCTCGTGCAGGCCGCGCATGCGCGTCGCGCCGCTGGCGAAGGCGGCCGCGACCGCGAGCACCGGATACTCGTCGATCATCGACGGCGCCCGCTCGGCCGGAACATCGACGCCGCGCAGCGGACCGGCGCGCACGCGCAGATCGGCGACGTCCTCGCCGCCCTCGTCGCGCGCATCGAGCCGCTCGATCTCGGCGCCCATCTCCACCAGGGTCGTGATCAGCCCGGTGCGCAGCGGGTTCATCATCACGCCCTCGATGACGACGTCGGAGCCGGGCACGATCAGCGCCGCAACCATGGGAAAGGCCGCCGAGGACGGGTCGGCCGGCACCACGACCGGCGCCCCCTTGAGCTCCGGCTGGCCTTCGAGCGCGATGCGGCGGCCATGCGGCCCGTGCGCGGTGACCGCGACCTCCGCCCCGAAATGGCGCAACATGCGCTCGGTGTGGTCGCGCGAGGCTTCGCGCTCGATCACCGTCGTGCGCCCCGGGGAGTTGAGGCCCGCCAGGAGCACGGCGGACTTGATCTGCGCCGAGGGCACCGGCGTCTCGTAGGTGACCGGAATGGTCTCGCGCGGGCCGCGCAGGGTCACGGGGACGCGGCCGCCCGCGGCCTCGCTGACCACCGTCACGCCCATCCTGACCAGGGGGTCGAGAATGCGGCGCATCGGGCGCTTGCGCAGGGAGGCGTCGCCGTCGAAGGTCGTCACGATGGGATGGCTGCCGGCGACGCCCATCATCAGGCGCGCGCCGGTGCCGGCATTGCCAAAGTCGAGAATCCCCGCAGGCTCGCCGAGGCCGCCGATCCCGGCCCCCCGCACCTGCCAGCGTCCGGGACCGAGCCGCGTCACGGCGCCGCCGAGCGCCCGGCAGGCCTCGGCGGTGCGCAGCACGTCGTCGCCTTCGAGAAGCCCCTCGATGCGGGTCTCGCCGATGGCCAGGAGTCCCAAGATCAGGGCCCGGTGCGAGATGGACTTGTCACCCGGGACGCGCAGGCGTCCCCGCAGGGGCGAGCTGCGCCCGGCGGAGACGGGCGATGGGGTCGGATGGCTGGTCGACACGGCGGCTTCCGGGAGGCTAAGCAGGCTTCCGGCGCTCCGCCCATGCCGGGGCGCGTGCGGGCTCCGAAAACCTGCAGGAATCTAAAGCCTTGCAGGTTTGCGCGGGCCGGAAACCGTGGTCCGGTCCGCACAAATCTGCTGAGGCGTGGCGGGTCGTTAGCACGCGCTTTCGCCGCCGTCATCGCTTGAAAGACTCCCTGCATTCACCAATTGACAGGCGCGCCCCGGGCGACTAACGGGGCCTCTCTCTCGAACAATAGGCAAGGCACCCCTTCGTGGCCAAACCGGAACTCGGCTTGAAGCGCCAATGCATGAGCTGCGGCGCAAAGTTCTATGACCTCAACCGCGACCCCATCGTCTGCCCGAAATGCGGCGTGGTGTTCCAGGCGGTCGCGCCGACGCGCGTGTCGCCGCCGGCGGCCGCCGCCGCCCCGCGCCCGCAGCGCCAAGAGGACGAGACCGAGATCGAGCCCGCCGGCGGGCCCGAGGTCGTGTCGCTCCAGGACGTCGAGGCCGACGAGGCCGAGAAGGAGACCGCGCTCGAAGAGGATATCGACATCGGCGAGGATGTCGGCGGCGAGGACACCTTCCTCGAGGAAGAGGAAGAAGGCGAGGACAACGTCTCGGACCTGATCGACGGCGACATCGAGGACGAAGACGAGGCTTGAGAAAGCCGCAATAGCTGGCTATAGAGCCACGCAAATCAGCTTCCGCGGTCTTCCCGACGCCGCGGACTTAATGGGGCCATAGCTCAGTTGGGAGAGCGCTTGAATGGCATTCAAGAGGTCGGCGGTTCGATTCCGCCTGGCTCCACCAAATCCCTGATCATTGCCGAGCAGATCAGCGGCCGAATGCGAGAGGTCGCGAGCCGCCTCGACGCACCAGCTTTGCAAGGCGCCTTGTTGCCGGCTTACAGGCGCGGTCGACGCGCGCATGCCGCGCGAGCCCAGGCACGATTCAATCGGCATCACCCTGCGCCGACGATCCACCGTAGCCATCTGACACATCTGCCCTTGCCGGAGATGACTGAGGGCATTTGGGAGCGATAGAGACAAGCGTCACGCTCCGGAGCAAAATCAGTTGCGGGTCGGCGGCATCGCTCATCCGGCTCGATCGCTCGAGGCTGAGGCGCGCCGACGGCGGTTCAGGAACGACGGCCGAGGTCAATCGTTTTCCGCAAGCCGCCCAACGCGCCGAGCTGACGCGGCCACCCCGATCAGGAGGCAGCATGTCGAACGTCGTCGTAAAGAGTCCCATGCAGTATCTCGACACGGCGGCCATGGCCCTGCGGGATCTCGGCATCATGCCGCCCAAGGCCGAGGAAGCGCCGATCCTCGGGCTGCTGCAGCGAATTTCGGATCTTGACGAGAACAAGATCACGATCATCGCCCGAACCTTGAGCCAGACCGGCGTGTTCAACGAGGTCGTGCGCGAGCAGACCCAGGCCATGGAGATCGGCGAGCGCTACCGCCAGATCGCGGAGGCCTTCAACTCGATCCGCGACGATGCCAAGGCCATGGTCGACCAGATCGCCGACGCCAAGATCGACCTCTGGGAGCGGGTGACGAATGTCTGGATGAAGGTGTCGCGCGGCGACATCGCCGACCGCTTCGACGAGATCAAACAGATCTATGTGGACGTGACCCGCTCGACCCGCGATCAGATTGACCGCGAGCAGAAAGTCCTCGATGCCTATCGCGATTTCCGCGGCGCCCTGAAGCAGGCCGAGGTGCTCGCTCTCGAAATCCTGCGCGTCGCGCAAGGCCGCCTCGATGCGGCCAAGGCCGAACTGCAGAAGGCGTCGGATGCGGTCGCCAACTTCCAGGGCACGGACCCCGCGGACCGGGCCCGCCTCGAACTCGTCCGCGACGAGCACATCCGGCGCACCCAGGACGAAGACAAGCGCTACCAGATCGCCAAGGATCTCTCGGACAACCTGACCGTCAGCTACAACACGTCCGAGGTCATCATGGCGCGCCTGTTGCAGACGACCAACGCCAAGGAACGGGTCTACTCGCAGGCGGTCACGTTCTTCTCCACCAACGATTCCGTGCTGACGGCGTTGAAGGCATCCTTCACCGGCATGTTCGGCCTGCATGAATCGACGCAGACTCTCGAGGTCATGAAGGAGGGCATGTCGAAGAGCCTGGAGGTGCTGGCCGAGATCGGCGACCAGGTGGGCGAAGCGGCGGTGCGCGCCGGCTACGGGCCGACCATCCGCGCCGATGCGGTCAAGAAGCTCGTCGATTCCGTCATCTCGTTCCAGGAACGCTCCCTGGACATCGTCAACGAGATGCGGGTTCTCTCGACAAAGAACTCGGCGGAAATCCGCGACGCCGTCGAGGACGGAAAGCGCCGCATCGCCCGGCTCGTGGCGCAGGGACAGGCGCTGCCGCTCGATGGCTGAGACGCTCGCGGCCGCGCGGGAGCCGCACAAGCTCGACGAGCTGATGCTCGCCATGGACGTGGTCGACACGCTCCGCCACGGCGAGGCGCTGGTCAATCGCGAGCTGAATGCCGAGCAGCGCGAGGCCGACCTGTTGCGGCGCTTGCGCGACATTTACCGCGGCCAGGGAATCGAGGTTCCCGACCGGGTCCTGCAGGAGGGCGTGCGGGCGCTCGAGGAGAGGCGCTTCGCCTACGCGCCGCCGCCGCCGGGCGTTGCCACGACGCTGGCGCGGATGTGGGTCGGCCGCGGCCGCATCGGCAAGGGGCTGCTCGCCGCGGCCGCGGCCCTCGGCATCGGCTGGGGAGCCTATCATGTCGGCATCGCGCTGCCGGCAAGGGAGCGCGCGGAGCAGGCGCGCCTCGCGCAGGAGCGCGCGCGTATCGACATCACACAGCGGCTGCCGCTGGCGCTCGAACAGGCGCACGAGGACGCGCGGCGCGAAGCGCAGGTTGCGGCGGCGCGCGAGAGAGCCGACTCCCTGCTCGCCGACGGCAAGGCCGCCCTGGCACGCGAGAATGCGGCGGCGGCGCAGCAGGCGATCGGCGATCTCGAGGTCCTGCGCGCCTCCCTCCGCCGCGAATACACGTTGCGCGTCGTGTCGCGTCCCGGAGAGCCGAGCGGCGTCTGGCGCGTGCCGCAGCGCAATCCCGCCGGCCGCAACTATTACCTGATCGTCGAAGCCGTGACGCCGGACGGCCGCACCCTGACCCTGCCGGTGACAGGCGAAGAGGACGGCCGCACCGAAACCGTTTCGAAATGGGGTGTCCGCGTCAGCGAGGAGGTGTTCGACCAGATCCGCCGCGACAAGAACGACGACGGCATCGTGCAGCAGAACCGGCTCGGCGAAAAGCGCCGCGGACGTCTCGAGCCCGATTACCTGATGCCGGTTCTCGGCGGCGCGATCACCCGATGGTGAGGTCATGATCTCGGGACGGCAGGCCCTGGCCACCATCGAGCAGGCGGTCGCGCGGGCGCGAGACGAGGAAAGCCGGGCCGGACGTGCCCTGCAGGCCACCGCCGATGAGGTCGCGCGCCTGCGCATGGAGCGCATGGAGGCGTTCCGCGAACTGGCGCGCCTGAAGCTCGATCCGGAGGCCGGGAAGGATGTCCTGGGCGACATCGATGCCGCCGAGCGCCGCGCGCTGAACCTGCTGGCGGAGCGTCGCGATACGCTGGCACGCCTCACGGACAGAAGGCAGGCGGCCGAGGCCGCCGAGAGGGACGCCGAGCAGGAACGCCATCAAAAGGCCGCCGCCCTCGAAGAGGCGCTCAAGGCCATGGAGGAGCTTCGCACCAGGGTAGAGGCCGACACGCGGGTCAGCGGCGACTGGGCCGCGCAGCGCGCCCGGGTGGCGGAGGCGGCCGCGGTCGCGATGAAGGCCGAGGAAAAGGCGGTCAAGGCGGAGGCCGACCGGGAGGAGAAGCGCAAACCCTACGAAGCCGATCCGCTCTTCATGTATCTGTGGCGGCGGAAGTTCGGCACCCCGGACGACCGGGCCGGATTCCTGACGCGTTTCCTCGACCGCAAGGTGGCGCGTCTTGTCGGCTATGACAGGGCCCGCGCCAACTACGTCCTGCTCAACGACATACCGGTTCGCCTTCGCGAGCATGCGAACGACGTCAAGGCCGAGGCCGATGCGCAGCGCCGGCAATTGGCGGAGGTGGAGCGCGCGGCCCTCCTGCGCGCCGGAATCGAGCCGCTGCAGGCACGCGCCAGCGAGGCCGCGCGGGCGCTCCGCGAGGCGGAAGGCAAGCTCGCGGACGCCAAGGCGAGGCTCGCCGAATTCGACCGGACCTACGACACATCGTTCCTGCAGGGCGACGCTCCCTATCGCGAGGCCGTGGAACTGCTTGCGCAGGCCGACGCGCAGCAGGACATCCGCCGCCTTTATGATGACGCCGCGAAGACCCCGTCGCCGAAGGACGAAGCCATCATTCGCCGGATCGACGGGACCGCGACCGCTCTGGTCGAGGCGGCGAAAAAGCTTATCGAGTTGCGGGAGCAGGCCCGGCAACTGGCGCAGCGGCGCTCCGCCATCGAAGCCGAACGCGACGAATTCCGACGGCGCCGATATGACGACCCCTACGCCAAATTCGGCAACGAGGCTGTGCTGTCCAGCGTTCTCGGGGGAATCCTGGCCGGCATGCTGCAGGGCACCGTGCTGAGGGACGTTCTGCAAGGCGGCTACCATCGCCAGCCGGGCCCCTGGGATTCGGACTTCGGTCGCTCGTCCTTCCCGCCACCCTCCCCGCAGGACGGCGGGTGGGGCGGCGGCGACGACGGCTTCTCGACCGGCGGAACGATGGGTGGCGGCGACGGCTTCAGGACGGGCGGATCGTTCTGACGGTGGCACGCCGTCCCCCGCGGAACCAGTGCGGCCGCGTCCCGTTGCAAGGTGCACGGGAGCATTGCATGAACCGAATCGTATTGACGACCGCCGTATTGCTGACCCTCGCCGCCTCCGCAGGATCGGCGCAAGCGCAAAGCCGGCCGGGCGGCTGCCTCAAATATGGCCTGGGCGGCGCCATCGTCGGCCACCTGTCCGGAGGGCATCGGGTGAAGGGGGCCCTGGCAGGCTGCCTTGCCGGCATCTATCAGCGCCGCAAACACGAACGCGCAGCGCGCGAGCGGGCGCAGCGGAACAGGACCGCCGAGCGCCGCCCGGAGCCCGCGCCCGACCCGGGCGGCAGCCGCGAGAACCGCCGCAGCCCTTACGAGGATCTCGGCCTCGACTTCGACCGCCCTCGCCCCTCCGGGCAGGCAGGCCGCCGGCCGCAGCGTGACGCCGACATCGACCGAAACCGGCCGGACTTCGAAGGGGGCGGATCGTTCAGCCACGGCCCCTACGGCCGCGGCCGAGGGTGGCGCGACGACCAAGAGCCGACGGAGACCGGCAGCGTCCTGCGCGGCGACGGACGGATCTACTGAGGCGGGCTGAGCCTATTCAGGCTTGATCTTCGCCGCCTCGGCCACCTCGCGCCATTGCTTCATTTCCGCCTCGATGACGGCCTGGAACTCGGCCGGCGTGCTCACGGCCGGGGTCATGCCCTGCGACGTGAAACGCGCGGCGATCTCCGGCGTCTTCAGCGCCTGCGTGAGCACCGCATGCAGGCGGTCGATGACCGGCTTCGGCGTGCCGCGCGGCGCCAGCAGGCCGACCCATTGCACGGCCTCGAAGCCGGGATAGCCGGATTCGGCCACGGTCGGCGCGTCGGGCAGCGCCGGGTGGCGCTGCAGGCCGCCCACGGCGAGCGCGCGGATGGCGCCGGCATGGATCTGCGGCAAGGACACCTGGCCCGACAGCGCCGAAAATTGCGCATCGCCGGTCACCACCGCCAGCACCGCCGGGGCGCCGCCGCGATACGGCACGTGCTGCATCTTGATGCCGGCGCGCTGGCTCAGGAGCTCGGTGACGAAATGCGCCCCGCTGCCGTAGCCGGGCGTCGCGTAGTTGAGCTTGCTGGGCTCGGCCTTGGCCATCGCCACGAATTCAGCGAGCGACCTGGCCGGGACATTGTTGCTGACGACGA
Source organism: Beijerinckiaceae bacterium (assembly GCA_036556825.1). GTDB lineage: Bacteria > Pseudomonadota > Alphaproteobacteria > Rhizobiales > Beijerinckiaceae > JAJKJG01. Next base: position 3,667 of record DATBIR010000044.1, on the reverse strand, counting down.
AGAGGAGCGGGTCGCGCGCGAAGATCGCGACCGGCGCAAGGTCGCGCTCGGTATCGTACGGCACCTTGGTGTTGATGACCGGGGTCGTGGTGTGGCTCGAGGTGACCATCAGCAGGGTATGGCCGTCCGGCTCGGCCTTGACGACCGCGGCGGTGCCGACGACGCCGGCGGCGCCGCCCCGGTTCTCGATGATGACCGTGCGTCCGAACGCCTTCTCGAATTCGGGCTGCAGCAGGCGCGCGGCCGCGTCGACGATGCCGCCGGCCGGGAACGGCACGATGATCGTGATGTTGCGGCTGGGATAGTCCTGCGCCTGTGCCGGCGCCGTGCAGCAGGCGGCGAGCAACGCTCCTGCGGCGGCCAGGAACAGGCGGCGTTCGACGATCGGCGCAGCAGCGTTCACGACAAGACTCCCTCACATCATTGACATGTCATCGCACGGTTACGGTCGAGGCTTACGGGCCAAGCCTGGCCGCGGCAACCGCCGGCATCCCGGCGCCGTTGCGGCGGGCGCCGTCATTGCGCCCGGTCAGCCCTGCCCGATCGCCCGCGCCAGAACCTTGCATGCGCCGCCGGGAGCAGCCTCGCCGGCCCACACGACATACTGGTCCGGGCGCACGAGCACGAGCCCGGCTTCGTAGACCTCGCGGCCGCCGCCGCGGCTGTCGCGGACGATCCTGAGAGGCGCCCGCAGCTTCCGCGCCGCGTCCTCGAAGTCTTTGACCGAGGCCTCGTCGGCGTCGAAGGCGAGCAGCGTGAAGCCGCGGCCGAGCGCCTGAAAGGTGTTGCCGCCCGACGACAAGGGCGCCGGAGCAAGATGATGGCCGGGCCGCGCCTTGAAGGCGTGCACGCCGTGCGCGGAGTTGCGGCCGCCGGGCGGGCCGAACACGACCGGAGAGGCTTCGTAATTGGGCTCGTATTGCTGGAAACGCGAGCCGATATCCGTCTCGCGCGCCTGCCACGCCTGCTCGAATTCGGCCACGTCGATGTCGGGATTGTAGCGGTCGAGGAAGGCGGCGTCGCGCTGGATGCGCGACGTGATGAAATCGTCCGCCGTCTCCCAGAAGACCGGCCGGCGCTCGCTGCTGTAGGTCTCGAGGAGCGCGTCGCTGCCCCAGCCTTCGAGGCGGGCCGCGAGCTTCCACCCGAGATTGACGACGTCCTCCAGCCCGTTGTTGAGGCCGAAGCCGCCATAGGGTGGATGGCTGTGGGCGGCATCGCCGGCGATGAAGACGCGGCCGGCCTGGTAGTGCTCGGCGACGGCGACGCGCATGTTCCACAATGCGAGATGCTCGAATTCGCAGGCGCAGGCAAATCCGGCGGCCTGCCGGATGAGGCCCAGCGCGTCGAATGTCTCGCTTGCCGAGCCGGCCGGCACCGGAGCATGGAAGAACCAGCCGTCGGGAAGATCGATGCGGCCGAAGAACTGCCAGAAACCCTTCAGCTCCGGGCGCAGTACCCGGTAGGTCGAGCGCTCGGGAAAGCGCGTCAGCGCCTCGTGCAGCTCGCGCGAGCGAAATACGGCGAGCAGCATCGTCTGTTCGTAATCCTGCTTGCTGCGCGCGATGCCCACCTGCGCCCGCACGGACGAATGGCTGCCGTCACAGCCGACGAGATAATCGGCTTCGAGGACGCGCGTGCGCGCGCCATCGTCGGTCGCGATCGCGACCTCGACGCGGTCTCCGTTCTGCGCGATGCGACCCGCCGTCCAGCCGAACAGGGCGTCGACGCTCGGCAACGTCGCGAGCTTGCGCCGCAGCACCGCTTCCGTCCGGTATTGCGGCAGCCGCTCGTTGTCCTCGGAATAGAATGCCCTCACCAGCTCGCGGCCCGCCGGCGCGTGCCAGTATTTGCTCATCAGGTCGCCGTAGGCCGTCAGCTCGCCGATCGGATAGCCCTTCGGCATGAGGCGGGCCTCCCGCAACTCCGCCTCGATTCCCCAGTTGGCGAAATGCTCGAGCGTGCGCTGCGTCAGGTTCTGGCCCTTGGGGATGCGGCCGAGGCTGGTGCGCGGCTCGACCAGCGCGCAGGAGATGCCGCGCAGCCCGAGCTCGATCGCGAGCCCGACGCCGACGGGCCCTCCGCCAACGATCGCGACCTGATATCGATTCTGCATGCCGATGAATGTTCCCGCCGCGCGCGGACCTGCCAACGGGGCGGACCTATAGGCTCGCCTGCCGACCCTGACAACCCGCCGCAGTGGTCGCAAGCGGCTGGCTGATGGATGGCCTAAGCGGCTCTTCAGGTTGATTTTTCTTGCCGAGCCGAGGACATCCACCGGGCCTGCCGCAGCTGGCATGCCGAGGCGAGATAAGCGACTGCGGCCGATCCACGGGTATGCTACAGGTGCGGCGATGAACACGGCAGGGCGCAGGGTGTCGAAACAGGTTGAGGTTGAGGGCCAGGCGAAAACAGGCATCGACGGATTGGACGATGTCCTCGGCGGCGGTCTCGAACGCGGGCGCGTCTTCCTTCTCGAAGGCAGCCCGGGCACGGGCAAGACAACGATCGCAACGCAGTTTCTGCTCACCGGCGCGCGTGCCGGCGAGCGCGGCTTGTACATCACCCTTTCGGAGACAGAGGACGAGATGCATGCCGGCGCGGCCTCGCACGGCTGGGACCTGACGGGCGTCGAGCTGTTCGAGCTGGCGCCGCCCGAGGATCTCCTCGACGAGGCGCAACAGCAAAGCCTGCTCTACTCCTCGGACCTGGAACTCGGCGAGACGACCAGGCGCATCCTGGAAGCGTTCGGGCGCGCGCGGCCGCACCGGGTCGTGCTCGACAGCCTCTCCGAGATCAGGCTGCTTGCACAAAGCTCGTTGCGCTACCGCCGGCAGGTGCTCAGCCTCAAACACTATTTCGCCCGGCAGGAAGCGACCGTCCTGCTGCTCGACGACCTCACGACCGAAGCGGCGGACAAGACGGTGCACAGCATCGCTCATGGCGTCATCCGCCTGGAGGAGACCGCTCCTGAATACGGCGCAGAGCGTCGCAAGCTGCGTGTCATCAAGTACCGCGGCCGCCGCTTCCGCGGCGGCTTCCACGACTTCACCATCGCCACGGGAGGCGCGCACGTCTTTCCCCGGCTGGTCTCGGCCGAGCACAAGGCGCGCAAGTCGCGGGAGACCGTGCCGAGCGCAACGCCCGAGCTCGACGCGCTCCTCGGAGGCGGCGTGGAGCGCGGCTCCAGCGTCCTCGTCCTCGGTCCGGCGGGAGCCGGCAAATCGCTCCTCGCGCTCACATTCGTCGAGGCCGCGGTCAAGCGCGGCGAGCGCGCGGCCATGTTCGTGTTCGATGAGGAACTCGGCCTCCTGTTCGACCGGGCCAAGGGCTTCGGCATCGACCTCCCGGCCATGGTCGACAACCGGCAGCTCGTCATCGAGCAGGTCGACGCCGCCGAGCTGACGCCGGGCGAGTTCTCGGCGCGCGTGCGACGCTGCGTGGAGGTCTACAGCGCTCAGACGGTCGTGATCGACAGCCTGAACGGGTATCAAGCGGCCATGCCCGGCGAGCAGGCGCTCATCCTGCACATGCATGAGCTGCTGCAGTATCTCAATCGCCAGGGCGCCACGACCTTCCTGACGGTCGCGCAGCACGGCCTCGTCGGGGAGATGAAGGCGCCCGTCGACGTCACATATCTCGCCGATACGGTCGTGCTCCTGCGCTT
>DATBIR010000043.1:0-37711 GCA_036556825.1 Beijerinckiaceae bacterium | reverse complement strand
CGACCAGCGTCTGCGCGACGCGGGCCAGCGATGCGCTTTTCGCCGCCAGCGCAAGGGCCGGCACGAGCCGGCGCAAGGCGGCGACCTGCCGCTCGTCGAAGCCGCCGTCGCGCCGCGTCGACCAGCTCGAGTAGACGCCATCCATTTCGCCGATCATGCTGTCACGCGCGAAGCGATGGACGAAGGCGATGTAGTCGGTCCCTCCCTCGTGCCGCAGATCGGCGAGCAACGGAAAATCGGATGCTGCTTCGGTCAGCCTGCGGCGAAGTTCGCTTTCACCCGAGATGAGCAGCGCATAGAAGGGGCTGCGTTGCCAGCTGTCTGCCGCGGCTCCCGCCTGATTTGAACGGCCGTATTCGATCACAGGCGACTGCGCACCATCGACATGCCACTTGAAGACGCGCCCTTCGTGAACCGGATGCAGCGTGTCGATCAGCATGTTCCCGTGCGACAGCTCGAGCCCGGCCCCGGCGCAGGCGGCGCAGAAGCCGTCGAGCAGCTCGGTCTCGGACGCGCCGGCAAGTCCGCGCTCGACCAGCCACGTCGCGATGCGTTCGATGTCGCTATTTTCCACCGGTCCGCCCGCCACCGCCTGGATGCTCCGCCAGCGCGGACCTTAATGCAGTTCAAGCTGAAGATCACTGCGCCGGGGTCGCCTCGGGCATGGGCTCGGCGCGCCGGCGCGCCCGGCCGAAGCGCAAGACGGCCTTGGGGATCGCCACGTAAATACCGGGGTGAAGAACAGGCCGAAGAACGTTATGCGGAGCATGCCGAAGAACACCGCCGTTCCGAGCGCCTGCCGCATCCCGGCGCCAGGGCCGGTGACGATCACGAGCGGCACGACGCCGAGGATAAAGGCGACAGCCGTCATGAGGATGGCACCGGGGACGGCAATTGCCGCGCGGACGGCGATGGCTATTCTCCCGGACGAGTCGGCGATGAGGTCTTGAACAGCGCGCCGAAATGTGCGCCGCCCAATGAGTTGTCGTGAATGGGCGGGCACCGCGGGCGGGAAGTTCACAATTCAGCGATCGCAATGCGGGCGATCCATGCCGGAAGTTGGGGCTTCCGGAGGTCGCACGCTGTTGCGTTGTGTGGCCGAACCGCCCAGCCCTTCATCTCGCGCGTCATACGGGCTGGTCGCATCTCTGTTTCCACGTCTGGTCCTTCGCCCCATTCCCGCCCGATCTAAAGTGTCAAGTTAATCCGTGTTAAGCGGGGTCAACCGGTGGCGGATCAGGCACCACCTGCAAACGGGCCCGCGATCTCGTTCGGACCGTTTCGCCTGCTTTCGGCGCAGCAACTCCTCCTCGAAGGAGACAAGCCGGTCCGTCTCGGCAGCCGCGCGCTCGATATCCTGAAGGCTCTTGTTGAGCGCGCCGGTGAGCTCGTCACCAAGGAGGAGCTGGTCGGCCGCGTGTGGCCGAACACCTTCGTCGAAGAGGGTAACCTCAGGGTTCATGTGGCGGCTTTGCGCCGGGCCCTCGGCGACGGCCATGCCGGCGCACGCTACATCCTGAATGTCCCGGGCCGGGGCTACCGCTTCGTGGCCTCCTTGTCGGAGCCGGAGCCGGGCCCGCCTCCAACTTCGCCGGCGGCCCCCGACGCCCCCGCGCACCACCTTCCAGCCCCCCTCACCCGGATGGTCGGACGCAGCGACGTCGTCGATACGCTGCTCATTCAGGTGCCGCAAAGGCGCTTCATCACCCTTGTCGGTCCGGGCGGCATCGGCAAGACGACGGTCGCGCTGGCCGTCGCGCACCAGCTGTCGCCATCGTATCGCGACGGAGTCCGCTTCGCTGATCTCGCGCCGGTGACGGATCCGCAGTTGGCCGCGAGCACGCTCGCGTCGGCCCTCGGCGTCGCCATCCGGTCCGACAATCCACGGCCCGGCCTCACCTCGTTCCTGGCAGACAAGGACATGCTGATCGTGCTCGACAGCTGCGAGCACTTGGTCAGCGCCGCTGCCTGCCTCGCCGAGGACGTGTTCGAGAACGCGCCCGGCGTGCACGTCCTGGCGACGAGCCGCGAACCGCTGCGCGCCGAAGGCGAACGCATCGTGCGCCTCTCGGGCCTCGACGTGCCCGACGACCCAAAAGCCCTCACCGCCGCCGAGGCGCTTGCATTCCCGGCCGTGCAGCTGTTCGTCGAGCGCGCGATGGCAAGCCAGGACAGCTTCGAGCTGACCGATGCCAACGTGCATGGCGTGATCGAGATCTGCCGAAGGCTCGACGGGATCGCGCTCGCCATCGAGATGGCGGCGGGACGCCTCGACACCTTGGGCCTCGCCGAGATCGCCGGCCTTCTCGACGATCGCTTCCGATTGTTGACTCGGGGGCGGCGCACTGCGCTGGCGCGGCACCGGACCTTGCGCGCCACCGTCGATTGGAGCCATGGCCTTTTGCCGGAATTCGAGCGGCTGATCCTGCGTCGCCTCGGCATTTTCGCCGGCTGGTTCACGGCGCAGGCTGCCGGGGCGGTTCTGCCGAGCCAGAAAATGAATCTCGCCGACGTCATCGACGGCATCGCCGACCTCGTCGGAAAGTCGCTCGTCGTCGCCGACGTGGGAGGGCCCACCACGTTCTACAGGCTCCTCGAGACCACCCGTGCCTACGCCCTGGAGAAGCTCGATGCAGCAGGCGAGATAGAAGCGGTTTCACGTTCCCACGCACACTATTATTGCGAGCTGTTCGAACGGGCGGAAGCGGAGTGGGAGACGCGGCCGACGGGCGAGTGGCTGGCCGAATACCGCCCCGAGCTCGATAACCTGCGCGCCGCTCTCGACTGGGCCTTCTCCCCGAAGGGCGACGTCGGCATCGGCGTGCCCCTGACCGTTGCAGCCGCGCCTCTCTGGCTGGAGCTTTCGCTGATGGAAGAATGCCGCGCGCGCACGGAGCAGGCGCTCGCGGCGCTCGACCAGGCCGGACCTCACGGGGATCGCCGCAAGATGCACCTTTATACCGCGCTGGCCTGGTCGGAAATGTACACGACTGGATCCTTCCGTCAGACCGGCTCCATCTGGGCCAAGGCGCTGGAGCTGGCTGAGGCCCTCGACGACACCGATTACCAGTTGCGCGCCCTGTGGGGCTTATGGGCAAACAGTATCAACAAGGGCCGCTTCCGCGACGCACTCGCCCTGGCAAAGAAATTCTCGACGGTCGCCGCAACGTCCGGTCAGGCGCCGGAGCTGCTCATCGGCGACCGCATGACCGGCGCCTCCCTGCATTTCCTGGGCGACCAGACCGGCGCCCGCCGCCACATCGAACGGATGCTCGGCAGCTATGAGCGGCCGAAGCACCGCTCCCATCTGGTGCGCTTTCAGTTCGACCAGCGGATCACGGCCCACATCACCCTGTCGCGCGTGCTGTGGCTGCAAGGCCTTGCCGACCAGGCGATGGCCACCGTGCAAAGCAGCATCGACAGGGCCCAGGCCCTCGGGCACACCCTTTCGCTTTGCAATGACCTGGCGCAGGCGGCCTGTCCTGTCGCGCTCCTGGCCGGCGACCTGCCGGCAGCGGAGCGCTTCACCACGCTCCTGCTCGACCTTACGACCAGAGAGGCGCTGGACGTCTGGCATGCCTACGGCAAGTGCTTCCAAGGCCAGCTGCTGCTGCGGCGCGGCGATCCGGACGGAGGCGTGCGTCTTCTCCGGGGCGGCGTCGACAAGCTCCGCAACGCCACCTTCGTGCAATACCTGACCGCCTTCCTCGGATCTCTTGCCGAGGGCTGCGCCGCGGCAGGGCAGATATCCGACGCTCGTGCGGCCATCGACGAGGCGCTGGCGCGCTGCGAGGACAGCGAGGAGCGGTGGTCGATCGCCGAGCTGCTGCGTATACGCGGCGAGATCGCGCTGCACGAAGGCGGCACGACAGCCACGGAGGAGCATTTTCTGCACGCGCTGGACTGGTCGCGGCGGCAGGAGGCGCTGGCGTGGGAGCTGAGGACGGCGACGAGCCTGGCGCGTCTGCGCCATCAGCAGGGCCGCACGCGCGAAGGCCGCGAGCTGCTCGCTCCGGTCTACGCGCGTTTCGCGGAAGGTTTCGCGACCGCCGATCTGGTCTCGGCCAGGACGCTGCTCGACCAGTTGGCGCAAGCGTGAAGGAGCTCCGCGCCTCATCGAACATCAGTTAATGACGATTTGCGCGCATTAACTCGCGCGCGCGCACCGAACAACAGATGATCGACGTCACGAGCGGTAGTTGCCGGCCTCAGTGATCTGAGCCCCCTGACCCGCGCATCTGCGTTTGCATGTTTGCTCAGCCCACCTTCCCGCGATGGAGAAATCCATGTCGAAACGATCATCATTCCCGAATCGCCACGACGTCCTGTCTGCCTCGGGAACAAGTCCGATGAGTGAGCACGCACTTACCCCTCTAGATGCGCAGCGTCGCGATGTCCTGCTGGGCGGCTTGCTGGCCGCCGCTGCGGCTGGCCTACCTGCGACCGCCTTCGCCCAGACGCCACAGCCGGATCTTCTCCCGTCTCACCCAAGCGCAGGAACCAGGACGATGAGCACGATCGCAACCAAAGATGGCGTGGACATTTATTACAAGGATTGGGGGCCCAGGCAGGCCCAACCGATCGTCTTCCACCATGGTTGGCCTCTGAGCAGCGACGACTGGGATACGCAGCTGCTCTATTTCGTTGACAAGGGCTACCGCGTCATCGCCCACGACCGTCGCGGCCATGGCCGCTCGTCGCAAGTGAGCGACGGCCACGACATGGATCACTACGCCGCCGACGTCGCCGCCGTGATCGAGCATCTTGGCCTGAGAAATGCCATCCATATCGGTCACTCTACCGGCGGCGGCGAAGCGGCGCACTACGTCGCGCAGCACGGCCAGCCTCAGGGTCGCGTCGCGAAGCTCGTGCTCATCGGCGCTGTGCCGCCGATCATGGTGAAGACGCCGGCCAATCCGGGCGGCCTGCCAATCGAGATTTTCAACGGCTTGCGCAAGGCGCTCGCCGGCAACCGGGCGCAGTTCTACGTCGATTTCGCGTCCGGTCCCTTCTACAGCTTCAACCGGCCGGGCGCGAAGCCGATCCCGGGCGTCATCCAGAACTGGTGGCGGCAAGGCATGATGGGCAGCGCCAAGGCGCATTACGACGGCATCAAGGCCTTCTCGGAGACCGACTTCACCGAGGATCTGAAGATGATTGCCGTGCCGACACTCGTCATGCACGGCGACGACGACCAGATCGTGCCGATCGCGGATTCGGCGTTGCTCTCGGCGAAGCTCCTGAAAAAGGGGATTCTCAAGGTCTACGAGAAATTCCCGCACGGCATGTGCACCACCCACGCCGATACGGTGAACCCGGACCTCCTCGCCTTTATCGCTGGATAGGCCAGACCCTTTGCCCCTTCCTGCACTCAATCGACCGCAAAACACGCTTCGACGATTGCGTTTTCGACATTCGCTCGGTCGTCAAAGGATCGAGCGGCCAGCGAGAGGAGATCAGCGATGCGCTCAATTCTGAAGTCCGCACCCGTAACCAACATGAGCTCGGACGACACCCCACACCCCTCGGTCAAGCACTGCGCTGACAAGGTGCATGCGCGGTACCGCCACGGTAGGCCGGAGCCCGAGCTGGTTCCGTCGCGCTACGCGCTCAAGGTCGGCGACATTGACGTGCTGGTGATCAGCGATGGGGTGCTATCGCTGCCAGGCGCGATGTTGGGCCATAATGTCGACCCGGCCGTCCGGGCGGCCTGGCTGGAGGACATGTTCCTGCCGCCGGACGTGCTCGAATGGGCCCTGAACGCGGTCGTGGTGCGCAGCGGCGGCCGGACCATACTCGTCGACGCCGGGATAGGAATGGAGTTCCCGGATTTGCCGCGGGCCGGGAAGTTGGCCCAACGCCTGAAGGCGGCCGGCATCGATCCCGCATCCGTGACCGACGTGGTGCTCACCCATATGCACATGGACCATTGTGGCGGGCTGCTCGCCGACGGGGTGAAAGAGCGGCTGCGTCCGGACCTGCGGGTCCACGTGGCGACCGCCGAGGCCGAGTTCTGGGAGTCGCCCGATTTCTCCCGCGTGTCCATGCCTCCGGGCTTCCCGGACGCGCTTCGGCGGACCGGCAAGCGGTTCTTGAAAGAGTACCACAGCCAGTTGCGAACGTTTGAGAACGAGTACGAGGTGGCGCCGGGAGTGATCGTCAAACGCACCGGCGGCCACACCCCCGGGCACAGCGTGGTCCGCCTGGCGTCCGGCGGCGACCGGCTGACATTCGCCGGCGACGCCGTGTTCCAGGTCGGGTTCGAGCACCCCGACTGGTACAACGGCTTCGAACACGACCCCGCGGAGGCGGCCCGCGTCCGGGTCCGTCTTTTGCGGGAGCTGGCGGCGAACCGCGAGTCGCTGGTGGCCACTCACCTGTCGTTCCCGTCCGTCTGCCATGTGGCAGTCGACGGCGACGTCTTTCGCTGCGTGCCGGGCCCCTGGGAGTACTGACCGGTTGCTCGAAACGCGGTCGCATTCGGGGCGAAGCGGCAACTCAGCGCCGAACCAGCCGACCGCATGCGTTTGCGCAACCGGCCGATCTTCGCGTGGTGGCTCACCCACGTCTCACCACGGAGAGGTTCACCGTCCGGCTGAGCCGCGAGAACCAGGGGCGCATGTCAATGCGCTCCTTGAGCGATGCCCATCAGTTAATGACGATTTGCGCCGATTAACTCGCACGCCCGCAGCGAACACCGGATGATGATGGGACCACGCGCGTGTCGACGGCGTTCGCATTCTCCGCCCAGCCCGGCCGCCCATGATGGAGAAGATCAATGTCGGGACGATCATTACTCGCGAACCGGCGCGGTCTCCTCGCAACCTCAGTGGCGCTGCTTGTCCTTGCCGCTGGCGCACCCATGGCAGCCCAGGGCGAGGCGATCCGTCCATTCCGCGTCGATGTGCCGGACGAAGCATTGGCCGATCTTCGCGCACGCGTCGCCGCAACGCGCTGGCCTGACCGGGAGACGGTCGATGATCGCTCGCAGGGCATCCAGCTCGCGAACCTGCAAGCGCTGATGCGGTATTGGGGAACCGCCTACGACTGGAGAAGGGCGGAAGCCACGCTCAATGCTCTGCCGCAATTCGTGACGAATATCGACGGCGTCGACATTCATTTCATTCACGTCCGTTCCCGTCATCAGAATGCGTTACCGGTGATCATCACGCACGGATGGCCGGGATCGGTGATCGAGCAACTCAAGGTCATCGGTCCTCTCACGGATCCAACAGCTCACGGAGGAAGCGCCGACGATGCTTTCGACGTCGTCATCCCATCGTTGCCGGGCTATGGCTTCTCCGGGAGACCAACCGGCGCCGGCTGGGACCCCGATCGTATCGCGCGAGCATGGACGCATCTGATGAAGCGCCTCGGCTATGCCCGCTACGTCGCGCAAGGGGGCGACTGGGGCACGCCCATCTCCAGCGCGATGGCGCGCCAGAACGCCGAAGGATTGCTCGGCATCCACATCAACCTCCCGGCCACGGTGCCACCCGAAGTGGCGGCGGCGCTCGCCGGCGGACCCGTGCCGGCGGGACTCTCCGACAAGGAGCGCGCGCAGCTCGAAGCGCTCATGACGTCGGGAAAGAACGGAAACCTGGCCTACTTCACGATGATGACCGCGCGGCCACAGACGGTCGGCTACGGCGCGACCGACTCCCCAGCCGGCCTCGCGGCGTGGGTTCTCGTGCATCCGGGCTTCAAGGACTGGAAATATGGAACCGATCCCGAGCAGTCCCCCACGAAAGACGACGTGCTGGACAACATCACGCTCTATTGGCTGACCAACACCGCCGCTTCGGCGGCGCGGCTGTATTGGGAGAATGGGGCGCGCGGCAGCGTCATCGTAGCCGCCGCGCAGAGGACTTCCGAAATCTCGCTTCCCGTGGCCATCACGGTATTTCCCGAGGACGTCTATCGGCCCCCTGAGACATGGGCCCGGCGCGCCTATCGCAACCTGATCTACTTCCGGGAGGTCGAGAAGGGCGGCCACTTCGCCGCGTGGGAGGAACCGAAGCTCTTCAGCGCCGAGCTCCGCGACGCGTTCAGACCGCTCCGGCCGGCGCACTGACCTGCAGCGGGCGCCGTCGTCACGGTCTCGGCTACATCCTGTTTCTCACGAGGAGATATTAACATGATACGCCTGCGCATCGGGTCAGTGGCAGCTTTGGCATGGATTCTGATGACCGGCATCGCGCTCGCGCAACAGGACCGGTCCAGCCTGAACTCCTGGCTATCGCAGCCGGCTGTAACCGCTCATGGCCCCGCGGCTCGGTTCGCGCAATACGAGCCGCGGCGCCGCATCCGCCGCGTGCCTGCCGAGCAGCATTCGTCCGCTTCGAGCGGCCCTGCCTATGCGATGCCGTTCTCGGCAGGCAATTGCCCTGCACCTTACAAGGAAGCCTTTGGCGCCTGCGTGCGCCAGTGCCCCGGCGGGTTCGAGGATCGCGGCAGCGTCTGCAATTTCATCAGGGGCAATTAGAGAAGCGTGCTGCCGGCGCGCACGCATCCGCTAACGAGGATTTGCGCCGATTAACTCGCACAGGCGCGCCGAACACTCGATGATGCCTGCCAGCGTACATGCCGTCACCGATGTCATGCATGCACAAGATCGCAGTACTCCATCGGTCGGAACCTGGAAGGGCATTCATCGATGAAGACGAACAAGGTCTTTGCAATCGCGGTGCGCGCCGCCGCTGTGGCTGGCGTGGTCGGAAGCCTCGCGGGGAACACTAGCATGGCGCAGCCGACCATCTCCCCCGCAATACGGGTGCCGTTCCTGCACGGCCTGTTCACTCGCCAGAGTGCCGGGCAGGCGGAGCTGGTGTCGCTCGAGCGCGCCGACGCGTGGCTCAATTCGCCGCCCCTCACCGGGCCGGCTCTGCGCGGAAAAGTCGTTCTCATCGACTTCTGGACCTACACCTGCATTAACTGGCTGCGCACGGTGCCTTATGTCCGCGCCTGGGCAGACAAGTACCGGGACCAGGGACTGGTGGTGATCGGCGTTCATGCGCCGGAATTCGCATTCGAGAAAGACATCGGCAACGTCCGTCGGGCCGTGAAGGACATGCGGATCGACTATCCGGTCGCGGTCGACAACGAGCATGTCATCTGGCGCGCCTTCAGGAATCAGTATTGGCCGGCCCTGTATTTCATCGATGCGCAGGGACGCCTCCGGCATCATCATTTCGGCGAGGGTGCCTATGAGCAGTCGGAGATGATCATCCAGCAACTGCTGGCCGAGGCGGGAGCCGAGGGCATCGATCGTCAGGCCGTGTCGGTCGACGGGCGCGGCGTCGAAGCACCCGCCGACTGGAGCAGCCTGAGGTCCGCCGAAAATTATGTCGGCTATGAGCGCAGCGAAGGCTTTGCATCGCCTGGCAGCGCCGTCATGGACAAGCCGCGCACGTACGAGCTGCCGGCACGGTTGCGCCCGAACGAATGGGCCCTGTCGGGCGACTGGACGATCAGGAAGGATGCCGCCTTGCTGAACAAGCCCGAAGGACGCATCGCCTACCGTTTCCACGCCCGCGATCTCCACCTCGTCATGGGTCCGGCGGCGCCGGGAACCTCCGTCAGGTTTCGCGTGCTGATCGACGGAAAGCCGCCTGGCGCGGCTCACGGAGCCGACATCGACGACCGGGGCGAGGGCACGGTGTCCGAACAGCGGCTGTATCAGCTGATCCGGCAGCCGAAGCCTGTCGCCGATCGCCTGTTCGAGATCGAGTTTTCCGGTCCCGGCGTGGAGGCCTTTGCGTTCACATTCGGCTGAGCTCCGGGCTCGTCCGCGACCGGGGCAATCAACCTGAGGAGGCAGACAATGAGCAGTATTCTCGTGCGCAGCGAAACCGCAACCGAGGCTCCGCGAGCGCGAAAGGTCGACATGAAGCTCGAGGTCGTCGTCATCCCGGTTGCGGACGTCGATCGCGCCAAGCGCTTCTACGGCGACCTCGGCTGGCGACTCGACGGCGACTTCGTGGTCGGCGACACGTTCCGCGGGGTGCAGTTCACGCCCCCGGGCTCGGCGTGCTCGATCCACTTCGGCATGGGGCTCACGTCGGCCGTGCCTGGCTCGGCACGCGGACTTTATCTGGTCGTGTCCGACATCCAGTCAGCCCGCGCCGAGCTCGCCGCTCGCGGCGTGGATGTGAGCGACGTGTTTCACCGTGCCGGTCCGGGAAAACCGCCTGTCAGCGGTCCGGATCCGGCACGGCGCAGTTACTCCTCCTTCGCCACATTCAGCGATCCGGACGGCAACGAATGGCTGTTGCAGGAGATCACCACGCGATTGCCCGGGCGGGTGGATGGAGATGACACGACCTTCACCTCCTCGAGCGAGCTCGCGAGCACGTTGCGACGGGCGGCGGCGGCGCACGGCGAGCACGAGAAGCGGCTCGGCGGCCGGCACGATGAGGACTGGCCGGACTGGTATGCCGACTACATCGTCGCCGAGCAGGCCGGCAAGCCGCTACCGTCGTGAGGCGCGCCTGCAACGTCATCGATCTTGCAGCAGCCGGGCGGATGACAACTCGCCCGGCGCGCTCGAAGAACGCGCTCTGCGCGTCGCCCCTTGAGCTCGGCCTGGCACGCCGCGCGTGCGTCTCGACCTGACGCGCCTCCGTTATGGAGGCCCGTGAGAAAACAGGAGATATCCCATGGTCACGCGCGGCTTCACCGGCCGGCGGCCCGCAGCCGAGTTGGCGGATCGCGTCCCTCCGGGCCAGTCCGTCACGGAGGGCTTTCCCGTCCTCTCGGCGGGGCCGACGCCGCGTGTCTCGACCGCAGACTGGTCGTTCACGCTTAAGGCGGGTCCGCGGCCGGTGAAGCGCTGGACCTGGGACGAGTTCACCGCCATGCCACAAACCAAGATGACCCGCGACATCCATTGCGTCACGAAGTGGTCGAAGCTCAATACTCCCTGGCGCGGCGTGCTCGTGGACGACTTGCTGGCGGATGCCGGAATCGAGCCGCCGACGCCTTTCACCCTTGCTCATTCCTATGACGGCTACTCGACCAACGTGCCCGTAGCCGATCTCACGGGCGGCAAGGCGATGGTCGCAACCCATTATGACGGCAAGCCGCTCACCCCCGAACATGGCGGGCCGGCGCGCCTTCTTGTGCCGCATCTCTATTTCTGGAAGTCGGCCAAATGGATCAACGGCCTGCAGTTCACCGATCGCGACGAGCCGGGCTTCTGGGAATTGAGGGGGTACCACATCTATGGCGACCCCTGGCGTGAGCAGCGCTTCAGGGGAGACTGACCGTGGACGCGGCAGTCGAGCCGGACCTCCACGTCCCATGGCAGGAGGCGGTGATCGACCGTATCATCCCCGAGACCGCGACCGTGACGAGCTTCCTCCTTCGGCCGCAGCGCTGGCTGCCGTTCACGGCCGGTCAGCACCTCGACATCCGCCTGACAGCCGCCGACGGCTACCAGGCGCAGCGCAGCTATTCGGTTGCCTCAGGCCCCGAGACCGAAGGCACCTACCAACTCGCCGTCGAACGGCTCGACGATGGTGAGGTCTCGCCCTACTTCCACGACGTTGCAGAAATCGGCGACGTGATCGAAATCCGTGGCCCTTTCGGCGGACATTTCGCCTGGCGCGCCTCGGATGGCGGGCCGCTGCTCCTGATCGGAGGCGGTTCCGGCATCGCCCCGTTGATGTCGATCGTCCGGCACCGCGGCGAACGCGGCTGCGACGTGCGCGTGCTCCTCCTCTACGCCGTTCGCACCTGGGACGACGTGATCTTCCGGAACGAGCTGATCGCCCGTGACGGGGCGGAAAGCAACTTCGACATGTTCCTTAGCCTGTCACGGGATGCCGCACGTCGCCCGCAGGATGCCGGCCGTCGCATCGATGGTCCGCTTCTCACGAACGTGCTTGAACGAATCGGCGGCGAGCCGAAGCTCACCTTCGTGTGCGGGTCAAATCCCTTCGTGGCGGCGGTCACGTCGCACCTCCTCGACCTTCGCCTGCCGCCTGAGACGATCCGCACCGAACGCTTCGGCGGCTAAAGCAAAATCGCGCCCTGTCGAGCCTGGAGGTCCATCGTGGAAAGCCTGATCGCGCTGCTCGCCGGCCACCCACAACGCTCCCCTGACACCGGCCTGATCGAAGCGTGTGCCGCGGCCTGCTACGCGTGCGGAAGCACATGCGCCGCTTGCGCCGATGCATGCCTCGGCGAGGCACACGTGGCCGAGCTCGTCTGCTGCATCCGCACCTGTCTCGACTGCTCGGACGTGTGTCTGGCCACGGCGCGCGTGGTTTCACGGCTCACCGATCCGAGCCCAATGTTGATCGAGGCCCAGCTGATGGCTTGCGCCGAAGCGTGTCGGATCTGCGCGTCGGAATGCGATACCCATGCGAAGATGCACGAGCACTGCCGGACTTGCGGAGCCGTGTGCCGAACCTGCGAGAAAGCCTGCCGCGCCCTCCTGCATGGCCAGTCGGTCTCCTAGAGCGCTGATGCGGGAAAGCGAGCTCGCGCCGGCCTCGCCCGGGAGCAGGCCGGCAGGCAGCTCCCGTCGCGACCAGCGGCTACGACGCCCGCGCCGATGGCTCCGGCGAGCAGCATCACCGTCAGCGCTCATCGTAAGCACCGGTTAATGGCAATTTGCGCCGATTAACTCGCGCGCCTCGCCGAACGGCCGATAGTGGACATCGTCAGTTGCCATTTCGAGCGTTATCGCAATCGCAGGAGCCACCATGACCTCTGCCCAAAGCCAGGTGCGTAGAGGCCAGCCCGGTCGGCGTGGCCTTCTGCACTTGGGCGCCGCAGCAGCAGTCCTCCCCTCCGTTGCTGCGGCGTTTCCCGCGCAGGCCCAGACCGCCAACATGCCGGCGGGCGCGCCGGTTCCGCCCCTGCTCAGGGAGGAGACCGGGTGAACAACGATCTGCTCGCTTTCATCCCAAGCACAAGGTGAGTTTCACGTGGCTCCGTCGACGAGGCTAGTGCGCAAGGAGGACGCCGTGGTGGTGCTGCTCGACCACCAGACGGGCCTGTTCTCGCTGGTGCGCGACTACGAGCCTGTCGAGTTCAAGAACAATGTGCTGGCGCTCGCCGCCTGCGCCAGGCATTTCGACGTCCCCACGATCCTGTCCAGCATCATGGATTACGGCCCGAACGGCCCTCTCCTGCCCGAGATAAAGGCGATGTTGCCGGATGCGCCCTATGTCCGCCGCGCCGGAGAGATCAACGCCTGGGACAACGCCGAATTCGTCCAGGCCGTCAAGGCGACCGGCCGGAGACAGATCATCCTCGCCGGCATCGTCACCGACGCCTGCGTCGCCATGCCTGCGCTGACGGCGGTCGAGCAGGGCTTCGCCGCATTCGTCGTGACCGACGCCTGCGGCACGTTCAGCCCGGCGGCGCGTGAGGCCGCGCATCGACGGCTGGCGGGCGCCGGCGTCCAGCTGATCAGCTGGTTCGCGCTCGCCTGCGAGCTGCACCGGGATTGGCGCAACGACATCGAGGGCTTTGCGGCCCTGTTCGCCCGTCACATCCCCGCCTACGCCAACCTGTTGAGCAGCCAGACGATCGTCGCGCCGCACAAGGCCGAGCGGCGGCCGCGCGGCATCGCTGCCAGCCCGCCCGACCGCTGAGTTGCGCGAACCGGGGATGCGTCTGCCAACGGCACGATAGACCGAAGCTGAGGGAGACAACCATGACACGGAAACGCATTTTCCATCGCTCGCGGCATTGGATGGGCGTGCTCGCGGCCGCAATGGTCATCGGCGTCGCGTCACCCGGCCCCGGCGCCCTCGCGCAAGTGGGCGCGCCAGGCGCCGGCGCGTCGAGCGTGCTTCCGACGGGCGGCGGGCAGGCCCTGATCGATCCCTCCGACTCCGTGCTGCTGCTGCTCGGCCACCAGGCGGGCCTGTTCCAGACCGTGAAGGACATTGGCGTGACCGAGCTGCGCGCCAATACCGTCATGCTCGCCAGGCTGGCCACGCTGCTGAAAATCCCTGTCGTCACGACGGCGTCCGAGCCCAGCGGGCCGAACGGCCCGCTGATGCCGGAGATCCATCAGTTCGCGCCCCATGCCGTCTACGTGCCGCGCAAGGGCGAGGTGAACGCGTGGGACAACGAGGACTTCGTCAGGACGGTCCGCGCCACCGGCAAGAAGACGCTTGTCATGGCGGGCGTATGGACCAGCGTCTGCGTGATGTTCCCTGCGCTCGACGCCAAGGCGGCCGGGTTCAGGGTCTACGCGGTCATGGACGCCTCCGGCGACCCGAGCGAGCTGGCGTCGCGCACGACGCTCGGCCGTTTCGTGCAGGCCGGCATCATTCCGGCCTCGACCAACGCGGTCTTGTCCGAGATGCATCGGACCTGGAACCGCCAGGAAGCGCCCGAGCTCGCAAAGCTCTATGCGCTCGTCGCGCCGAACTATGCGGCCGTCATCGAAAGCTTCCAGAAAGCACAGGAGGTCGCCACCAGATCACGGTGACGCGGAGACGAAGCTGGTGCGCAGCACGCCTTGGCCCCGCATCAGGCAATGACGATTTGCGCCGATTAACTCGCATATCCGCTCGGAATGCTGATCATCGGCCCTGGACGCGCGGAGAGCGAGCATGGATACGATCGATACGTCAGAGGACATCGACGAGCATCGCCGCCGCTTCTTCGGGGCTGCGGTCACGACCGTTGCTGCTGCCCAACTCGCCATGATCGGTTCTGCGATCGCACAGACCCGCGAGACCAGGCCGGCGGATGCAGCTGTGACGGGGCCCCGCGCGAGCGGCTCGTTCGGCCCGCTCAAGCAGGTCGATGCGGGGGTCCTGAACGTCGGCTATGCCGAAGCCGGGCCCGCCACGGGCCGTCCGGTCATCCTCCTGCACGGCTGGCCCTACGACATCCACAGCTACGTCGATGTCGCCCCGCTTCTGGCATCCGCGGGCTACCGGGTGATCGTGCCCTATCTGCGCGGCTATGGGACGACGCGTTTCCTTTCCCGCGAGACGGCCAGGAACGGCCAGCAATCGGCGCTTGCCGTCGACGTCATTGGCCTGATGAATGCGCTCAAGATCGAGAAGGCGACCCTTGCCGGCTATGACTGGGGAGCCAGAACCGCCGACATCGTTGCGGCCGTCTGGCCGGAGCGCTGCGATGCGCTCGTTTCCGTGAGTGGCTATCTGATCGGCAGCCGCGAAGCCAACAAGATGCCCTTGCCGCCGAAGGCCGAGCTCGAGTGGTGGTATCAATATTACTTTGCCACGGAGCGCGGCCGCGCCGGCTATGACAAATACCGGCGCGAGTTCGCGAAGCTGATCTGGCAGATCGCTTCGCCGAAGTGGGATTTCGACGACGCCACATACGACCGCAGCGCAGCGGCGTTCGACAATCCCGACCATGTCGAGATCGTCGTCCATAATTACCGCTGGAGGCTCAGCCTGGCCGAGGGCGAGCCGAAATATGACGCCCTGGAAAAGCGGATTGCCGAACTCCCTGTCATTACGGTGCCGACCATCACAATGGAAGGCGATGCCAACGGTGCGCCGCACCCGGACCCGAGCGCGTATGCGAAGAAATTCTCCGGCAAATATGAGCACCGGCTCATCAAAGGCGGCATCGGACACAACCTGCCGCAGGAAGCGCCGCGGGCCTTCGCCGAAGCCGTAGCTGACGTCGCCGCAGGCTGAGAGCCGATGTTCGAAACGCCACAAGGGAGAGGTTCATGAGCTATTTCACGGAGCTCACCATCGTCCACACCATCATCAGCCTGATCGCTATCGGCGCCGGTACCGTGGCGATGGTCGGGCTGTTCCGCGGCGGCGCGTTCCGGTTCTGGACGAACGTGTTTCTGTGGACCGCCGTGCTGACCAGCGTGACCGGCTTCGCCTTTCCGCTGAACGGCCTCACCCCGGCGCAGGTCACCGGGGTCGTCGCCCTCGTCATCATCGCAGTCGTTCTGGCCGCGTCCTACCGGCTTCACGCCGGACCGGCATGGGGCTGGATCTACGCGGCGGGAATGGTGGCCAGTCTTTATCTTCTCGTCTTCGTCGGCGTCGTCCAGGCGTTCCAGAAGGTCGCCTTCCTGAATGGCCTCGCGCCGACGCAGTCCGAGCAGCCTTTCGTGATCGCTCAGGTCACGACGCTCGTCTTCTTCGTCGTGCTCGGCATCCTGGCAGCAAGACGCTACCGCCCGCAACTGGTCGCCGCGGGCGCCTGACCACGTTGCGGAACCCAACGCGGAGCGATCCCGCTCCGCGCCGCGCTTCACAACAGGCGCGGCGTGCGCGCGAAGTCCTGGCCTTTGACCACGAGAGCATCGAGCGCCGGCCGGCCGGACGCGTCGACCTTCGCCCGCACGACAATGTCCTTGCGGTCGATCCTGTCGACCTGCGCCGGGACGCCTTGCGGGCCGTACCAGGTCTCGATCCCGAACGCAATGATGCCCTCGAAACAGGCCTCGCGCTCACATCGGATGGCGCCCGTGCCGACGCCGCCCTTGATGATGGCGCCCGCGCGCACCTTGCCGACAATGAAGGGCGCTCCGTCAGTCGGCTGCTCGAACATGACTTGTGCGGCCCGGTGCACGCCCGTCTGGTCAGGCTGCAGGCGGATGAAGACCGGCTGCTCCGGCCCGACGGAACACGAGCGCGCGGACGTGAGATCGCAGCCGCTCGCCAGACCGCTCGTCGAGGTCTGGACGTTGCGCGGCCGTGCAATCTCGTACGACAGCACGCTGTACTCGCCGCGGAAGAGGTCGCGCGGATCGCGCGTCTCCACCGCGAGCGTGACCTCGCGTCCCTCCTTCAGCCGCTGCGAGTGGTCGACGGCCATCCACATGGAGGGGGCCGCCTGGCCGATGAACAGGACGGCGAAGGCCGACGCGATCGCTACGTGCTTCATGACAGCCTCCATTGCACCCGCGCCTCGGCCCAGCGGCAGGCGATCACCGCAATGCCGATCACGGCTGCCGACACGAGCAAGTTGGCGGAGAAGCCGAGCAGGTCTCTCGAGACATACAGCATCATGACGATCAGTCCGGCGCAGACCGCCATGCTCCAGCCGAACAGCGTCCGCCGGTCATCCAGATGCGCCGCGATGGCGACGGCAAGGCACGGCACGAGCCCGGCCCAGACCGTCCAGAACGGCGCCATCGCCAAACCGGCCGTCCCCGCATACGGCCACAGCAGCGGGCCCAGCAACGACATGGCGCCCGCGCCGAGGATGACAACGTCGCCGACCGGAACGGCCACCCGGCGAAGCGGCAGGAGGATGAGCAAGGCCGCCCCCCCGGCCACCGCCGATGCCAGTCCGGCATAGGCCCACGGAGTCGCGGCCATCCACTGGCCGCTCATCGTCGCGACCGTCGCCAGCGCAATGCCGAACAGCACCAGGCCGCCGGACGCGCGCGCGGCAAGGCCCAAGTTACCCCTGACCTGGCGGGCCATGGCCGCCGGAACGAGATGAACCAGCCCGTGGCCGAGCGTGATCAGGATTGCAGCGACGAGCAGCACCACGTCCTGCCGCACCGAGAGGACGGGCGGGCGCCAGGCGACCGCCCCGAGCTGCGTCGCCATCGGGATCAGCAGAAGCAGGAAGGTCGAGGCGCGCGCGGCGACCCATCCGGACAGGCACGCGACGAAGGCGGCGATGAGCAACGGCCAGAACAGCGCGGGAGCGTTCAGAAGCCCTTTGGGAACATCCAGAGCGACGGCGGCGGTCAGCGCCACGGCGGCGATCATCACACCAGCGCCCGAACGCGTGACGAGAGCCGTCAAGATCGCGATGGCCGCCACGGTGACGGCGTAACCGCGCGGGTCCGTGGGCAGGTGGAACGTTTGCGCAACCAGTGCGACCGAAGCGGATGCCGCCACGATCGAGAGCACGGCAGCCGCATCGAGCCACAGGCCCCCCCCACTCCCCGGAATGCGGCGGCGGCGCTCGAAAGCGACATAGGTCAGGCCGACCGCAACCGCATTCGCGGCGAGCAGCATGGCCATGCGATGAAGAGGAAGAATGGCCGCCCAGTTGGCGGCGACGAATGCGATCAGGCTCACGGAGGCGAGGATCATCCCGCACAGCACGAGCACGCTTTGCAGGTGGGGAAAGGCGGAGGCGGACAGCGCGTCGGCTTCAAGCTTGCCGCGCGGCGCCGGAGTGATCAGTCCCCGCTCTTCCCAGCGCGTGAGGTCCTGACGAAGACGCGAACGATATGTGACGGCCATGGTGATTTCCGGATGAAGGTAGGTTCTACTTAGCTCCGGATCGTCTACGCCGGCTTAATGCGCGGCGCGTTTTCGCCGATTTCTCGTGCAAATCCAGTGACAAGCGCGAGCCTGCAATATTCGGTCGTCAACGTCGTGTTGCGGGCGATGGCGCTGCAGTCCGCAGCACTCGCGAATGAACGGCTTCACCGCCGTCGGGCCGATGTGCAATTCGAGGCGCCGCCCAACCCGGCACACCGCAATCGCCAATAATCACACGGCTCGGCTCTGAAGAAAAACTCATGGAATTCTACAGGCAACCCTCATGCGCGGGACGGCGCGGTATGCCAATACGACGCCCCGAGGACCGCGAAGACGGTCGATCACCATGGGGTGGGAGGAGGACGCATGACCAAGCGATCCGACACTCCGGTGATGCGTGCAGCCGGGCCAAAGGACCGGCTGGAGCTGCTTTCGATGCAGGCGCTGTCCATGCGCGTGCTCGGCTCCGGCTATTACACCGCGGCGCAGATCGAAGCCTTCCTTGCCCACGTTGGAACGATGGACGACTTTCTCCTCCACGAGGGCACCTACTACGTGGTGGAAGAGGACGGAGTCATCGCGGCGTCGGGCGGCTGGAGCAGACGTCGCCCGAATTACGCCAACGTGCTCAGGCCGGCCGGCTACGCGGCGACATCCCTGCCGAAGATCCGCAGCGTGTTCGTGCATCCGGTGTGGGCGCGGCGGGGCTTCGCGCGGGAGCTGATGCAACGCTCGGAGCTCGAGGCGCAACTGGCACGCCACGACGAGATCGAACTGACGGCGACACTCGCCGGCGTGCCGCTCTACGAGACCCTCGGTTACAAGGTGGTCACCCATCTTCCGGTCACGCTGCCGGGCGGCATTGATATGCTCCTCGTCGCCATGCGCAAGAAGCTCGGCGCGATGTGGTTGCCGTCTCTGGGCGCCACCGGCACGGTTCTCGATTGACGCCGACCCTTATGGGAGCGGGGTCGTTTCGGATTTGAGTCCTTCCCGCTGCATCGTCTCTGACTCGCAAGATCCCGGATCACGCCCGGCCGACCCCAGTTCGGCAAGCGGCGGCCACTTCACCGGTGCACAGCGGCCTCGGCAGCATCCGACGTTGGTGCAGGCGAGCGCCTACTGCACCCTCACGCAGGCAACGGCATAGCGAGCGTAGCCGCACGGGCCCCCGGGATTGCTTCCGATCTGCTTCACGACCGGCTTCTGGTTGGCGGCTGCGCCGCAAAGATCGCCGATCCACCTGTCACGCGCGCCCGCCGGGCGATCGCGCGACGTGGCGCAATCCATGCGCCGTCCCCAATGGGGAAAACGGTTCCGGTCGCCCGAATAAAAGGTCATCGGCTCGATGGAAATGGTGACGTCCTTGACCCGGAGATCCTCGGCACGCCCGGGTGCGCAGGTCAGAAACGCCACCGCGGTCAGGCAAGCTATCGCGCGCATCGCACCCTCCCCTTCCGGCACAGTCAAACGCAACCGGCCCTTATCGGCAAGTAAGCTGTGCGGTAGCTCAGCCGCACAGCCATTGATCTGGCCTCGCATGCGACCAGACAACGCCCCCCCGGCCTTGCGGAAACCTCCCAGGCAGCGGGGGAGTTGTGACCTCATCGCAAGATCTTCCCGGAAAGGAGAAGGTTGATGGAGCACAAGTCACTGGCTCAATTGCAAGCTTTAGCAGACGTGCAACCGGCCGAGGCTTCGGTCAGCATGGGCCGCGAACAGCGCCTGTCGCGCTGGATCGACCGGCTCGAGGCAGACCCGGAGCGCAGGCTGCGCGCGCTTCACGAGATCGAGTATCTGTCGCCCGCGCAACGGCGAGAGTGCCGCGCCGACGATTCGCCCCTGAGCGTCGCCTATGCCGATCCGGTCTTGCGCTCGGCCGGTCTGACGGGCGACAGGGTCGGTGACTGTACGGACTTCTTCGAGCTGAACGATGATCAGGTCCATCACGCCTTCTGCTCCTGCCACGTCGGCATCCGGTTAAGCTCGCGGCGAGCCGCCCGGCGTCTTCGTCACATGCTCCGCGCCGAAAGCTTCCGCCGCAAGGTGAGTGACGGCCTCTCCCGAGGCGTGCAAGCCCTGTTCGCCAAGCTGGGCGCCTGACCCGGCCTGACGGCGTGCCAGCCCATCACTCTGGCACCCGCTCGACGCGGTAAGATCAAGCCGGCAGCTTGCCGCCCGACGAGGATCGCCTGACGGCATCCGGGCTGTTTGTCCGGCAGCCACGCCCTTTCGCGGCTGCCGTCCGTGACGGCGGTCGGCCAACTCTCGTTTAGCGCCAGCGGCGAGCGACGTAAGCGCGGCGGTAGGCGACCCGGTGCCCGCGCCAGTAAGCGCGGCGGTATCCTACATATGGCCGGGCGTAGTAGGCGCGGCGATAGCCCCAATATGGCCGGGCGTAATAGGCGCGGCGGTAACCCCAGTATGGCCGGGCGTAATAGGCGCGGCGGTAACCCCAGTATGGCCGGTAATAATACGGCCGCGCGTAATAGACCGGACGGTAGTGATAGGGGTAGTACGCCGGATAGCTGTAATAGGCGGGATAGTACCCGTAACCGTAATAATACGGGCGATAGGCGCTCGCCAGGGCAGCGCCCGCGAACAAGCCGATAGCCGCGCCGGCCAGGACCGCGCCGCCACCCCACCCGCCATGATGCCAGACCTGCTCGACCGGTTTATCGCCGGCGATCAGGTCGCCCGAACCGACCGGCAACGGCGCCGATTGGACAGGCGTGCGCGCCCAGGCGCCGACGACGATCAGGCCCGACAGAAGCAGGCCACGTACAGCTCTTCGCATCATCGCCTCCACGAGAATTACAGGCTGCAACAATCGCCACGTATGAGCCTGCGCGGAATGCGCGATGTCTGCGTTGCGAAAAATCAATCACATCGCTGCGTCGTGCACATCGTCCCTGGGTCGCACGCAACCCGTAACTCGGGGGGGCACCAGAAGAATGTCCCGGCGAAATTGATGAAAGTCAAAACCGCTCCGGACCATCGCGCCTACCAATGACCCTGCGCTCTCGGCACGCGGTCGGCCGACGCGAGGGAGGATAGCCATGACGAGCGTCGCATCGGTTGCGGAGCAGCCCCGGTTACAGCCTGTCGACACGTTCTTCTCAGCCGCAGAGGCGCGCAGCGACCGCTGGCGCGAGCTCAACGCCGCCGCCGGCGCCTGGGCATTCGCCGCGAAGCACGATGGCGCTGCACATCGTCAGCAGGCCTCGCGACTTTTCGAGGATCTGGCGCCGATCGAGGATTACTGGTCCTATCCGGGCTCCGCGCTGATGCGCTCACTCAAGGAGTCGCTCGATTCCGAGGACGCCGAAGGCTTCGCGCGCCTGGCGCAGAAGATCGGCCGCTCTCTCCTCTCCAACTCCTATCTGCACGATGCGTCCGCCTGGGACCCCCTGCAGGAGTCGCAGGCGCAAGCCGGTCATGCCTTGCCGCCGGCTGTGGACGGAGGCGCCCCTCACAAGGCCTGTTTCGACGTCCTGATCGTCACCCCGAACGACCCGGAGCGCTGGGAAGAATCGCGCCGCCAGATCCAGCGCCTGCGCCGGCCGGAAGACCCGTTCAACTATCATGTGGTGACCGTGGGCAGCTTCGAGGACGCGGCCATGGCCGCGGTTCTCAACCACACGATCCAGGCGGTGGTCATCTATGACGGGTTCGCGTTTTCGTCGCGGCATGACGCGCCGATGCTGCACGATCATCTGGCCCGCTATGAGTCGGTCGACGGCGGAAGTATCGTCGCCCAAGGCCGCGGTCTCGGCACGCGGCTCGCAGCCCTGCTCAAGGACTTCCGGCCGGAGCTCGACATCTACCTGATCACCGACCGCTCCGTTGAGGCCCTCGCCGCGAGCGAGGAGACGGCAGCCATCCGGCGCATCTTCTTCGATGTGGAGGAGGCGCTCGAGATCCATCTCAGCATCATGGACGGGGTCAACGACCGCTATCAGACGCCGTATTTCTTCAACCTCCTCAAATATGCCCAGCGGCCGATCGGCACGTTCCACGCGCTGCCGATCGCGCGCGGCAAGTCGGTGTTCCACTCGAACTGGATCCGCGACATGGGCCAGTTCTACGGCACCAACATCTTCCTGGCCGAGTCCTCGGCCACGACCGGAGGCCTCGACAGCCTGCTCGAGCCGACCGGCAACATCAAGGCCGCCCAGGATCTCGCCGCCCGCGCCTTCGGAGCTCACCGCACGTATCTAGCGACCAACGGCACCTCGACCTCCAACAAGATCGTGGTGCAGGCTTTGTGCGCCCCCGGCGACATCGTCATCGTCGACCGCAACTGCCACAAGTCGCATCACTACGGCTTCGTCCTGTCGGGCGCGCAACCGCTCTATGTCGAAGCGTTTCCCCTCACGCAGTATTCGATGTATGGCGCCGTGCCGCTGCGCACGATCAAGAAGGCCCTGCTCGACCTCAAGGCGGAGGGCAAGCTCGACCGCGTCAAGGTCGTCGACCTCACCAACTGCACCTTCGACGGGCACATGTACAACACGCGTCGCGTGATGGAGGAATGCCTCGCCATCAAGCCCGACCTGATTTTCCTTTGGGACGAGGCCTGGTTCGGCTTTGCCCGCTTCTCACCCCTGCACCGGCGGCGCTCGGCCATGGGGGCGGCCAAGACTCTGACAGAAAAATACCGCAGCCGCGCCTATCGCAAGGACTACGAGGCCCACGCGGCGGCAGTCAGCGGCATGGAGCCGAATGATCCCCGGCTGCTCGACATGCGCCTGCTGCCCGACCCGGACAAGGTGCGGATCCGCGTCTACCAGACGAACTCGACCCACAAGTCGATGTCCGCCTTCCGCCAGGGCTCGATGATCGCCATCTGGGACGAGGATTTCGCGAAGGTCGAGGGCACCTTCCAGGAAGCCTTCCTGACGCATACCTCGACCTCGCCCAACCTGCAGCTGATCGCCTCGCTCGACGTCGCCCGCCGGCAGATGGAGCTGGAGGGCTACGAACTCACGATGCGCATGACCGGGATTGCGATCGAGCTCCGCTCCCGGATCAACTCGCACCCGCTGATCTCGAAATATTTCCGCGTGGCGACGCCAGAGGAAATGATCCCGGCCGAATACCGCGAGTCAGGCCTCAGGGCCTATGGACCGCCGCATTCGACGTGGCGCGACGTCGTCAAGGCCTGGGACGAGGATGAGTTCGCCCTCGATCCGACCCGCCTCACCTTGCTGTGCGGCGACGCGGGTTTCGACGGCACTCAGTTCAAGGGGCTGCTTGCCGAGCGCTTCGACATCCAGCTCAACAAGACGTCGCGCAACAGCGTCCTGATCCAGATCAACATCAACAACACGCGCGGCGATGCCGCGCATCTGATCAAGGCGCTGTCTGACCTCTCGCGCGAGATCGAGGAGCGGCTGCGGCGCGAGGGCCGCCCGGCGCAGGAGGCGCTCACGCAACGTGTGCGCGCGCTCACCGTCGACGTGCCGGACCTGCCCAATTTCAGCTTCTTCCACGATGCCTTCCGCGACGACGCCACGAGCGGCACCAGTGAAGGGCACATGCGCGAGGCATTCTTCAAGGCCTATGACGAGGCGAATTGCGAATACGTCAAGCTGGGCAGCGCCGAGCTCGACGAGCGTCTCAAGAACGGTCCGCCGCTGATCTCGGCCAATTTCGTGATCCCCTACCCGCCTGGCTTCCCGATCATGGTGCCGGGACAGGTGATCACCAACGAAACGATCACCTTCATGCGCAAGCTCGACGTCAAGGAAATCCATGGCTACCGGGCCGCCCTCGGCATCAAGGTGCTGAAGCCCGACCGGCTCGCCCGGAGGCGCGACACGTCGGTCGAGAGGGTCGGCCGCTCAAAGACCGAAGCCGCCTGACAACCACGACCCGAGGCCACACCCGCCATCACCAGACATGGGGGAACAACATGTTCGACTGGCTCGCAAACACGCTTCGGACCTATCCCGAAATCGCCATCCTCATCTCGCTGGCCTTCGGCTACTACTTCGGCTCCTTCACCTACAAAGGTCTTGGGCTCGGCGCGGTGACGGCGACCCTGATTGCCGCCGTCATCATCGGCCAGCTCGGTATCACAATTACCGGGCCGCTCAAGTCGTTCATGTTCCTGCTGTTCCTGTTCGCGATCGGCTACGCGGTGGGGCCGCAATTCGTGCGCGGCATCGCCAAGGACGGTCTGCCGCAGGCGGTGTTCGCGGCGGTGCAATGCGTGTTCTGTCTGCTCGCCGCTTACTTCTGTGCCAAGCTGGCCGGTTATGATCCCGGTGCAGCGGCCGGGCTCTACGCCGGCTCGCAGACAATCTCGGCGTCGATGGGGCTCGCGACCGACGCGATCGGCCGCGTCGGCCTCCCCGAGGAGCAGGCCAAGGCCTGGCTCGATGTCATGCCGGTGGCCTATGCCGTCACCTACATTTTCGGCACCGTCGGTTCCGCGGTGGTTATCGCGCTGCTCGGCCCCACCCTGCTCGGTATCGACCTCGAGGCGGCCTGCAAGCGTTACGAGGAGAAGCACGGGGGCGGCAGCAAGCAAGTCGGCGGCCCCGGTACGGCATGGCACCAATACGCTCTCCGCGCCTATCGCGTGCGCGAAGGCGGAAAGGCCGTCGGCAAGACCGCGGCCGAAGCCGAGGCGCTGGTTCCCGGGCAGCGGGTGTTCATTCTGCGTCTTCGCCGAGGACAGCAGATGTTGGACGCCACGTCGGGCACCGTGATCCATGCGGGCGACGTCGTGGCCGTGGTCGGGCGCCGTGAAGTCCTGGTCGACCTGATCGGCGCGCAGGCCGAGGAGGTCGAAGACCGCGAGCTGCTCGCGGTTCCGGTGGAAGGCGTCGACGTCCTCGTCACCAACAAGAAGGTCGATGGGCAGACCCTGGTTGACCTGGCTGAGCTGCCGGAGGCGCGCGGCGTCTACCTCCGAAAGATCACGCGCGGCGGGACTGCCACCGACATTCCCATCTTGCCCGGGACGCAGATCAATCGGGGCGATATCGTCAACCTCGTCGGCCGCACCCAGGACGTCGCTGCCGCGACCAGGCTGCTGGGCGTCGCCGACCGCCCGACCGACGTCGCTGATGTTGTGTTCATCGGCGGCGCCATTTCGATCGGGGCCTTGGTCGGTGCCCTGACCTATAAGGTCGGCAGCGTGCCGCTCACCTTGTCCACGTCCGGCGGCGCACTGATCGCCGGCATCATCTTCGGCTGGCTGCGCTCGGTTCGCCCGACCTTCGGGCGGATCCCCTCACCGACCGTATGGTTCATGAACTCGGTCGGCCTGAATGTGTTCATCGCCATCGTCGGCATCTCGTCGGGGCCGAAATTCGTCGCCGGCCTGCAGCAGCTCGGCATCGGCTTGTTCCTGTGGGGCGTTGCCGCGACGACAGTCCCGCTGATCCTCGGGATGTATGTGGGCAAATACGTCTTCAAGTTCGACGACGCGATCCTGCTCGGAGCCGTGTCGGGCGCGCGCACGACGACGGCTTCGCTCGGCATGGTCAACGACCGCGCCAAGAGCCAGATCCCCGGACTCGGCTACACGGTCACCTACGCGGTCGGGAACACGCTTCTGACGATCTGGGGAATGGTGATCATCATGATGATGACCTGAGACCGCCGCGGACGGACGCTTAGCGCGACTGCAATTCAGCGAGTGATCCCTTGAGGGAGGAGAAACATGGCCGAGCTTTCCACGTTGAAGAAATTCGAAGCCTTAAGTCCGTTCGAGATCAAGAACGAGCTGATCGCCCTCGCCAAGAAGGCCTCCAGGACGGCCCAGTCCGCGTTCCTCAATGCCGGTCGCGGCAACCCCAACTGGATCGCCACCACGCCGCGCGACGGCTTCTTCCTGCTCGGCCAGTTTGCGGTCACCGAGAGCCGGCGGGTCATGGACCTGCCTCCCGGCATCGGCGGCATGCCGCGTGCCGACGGCATCGCCGCGCGCCTCGACGCCTGGCTCGCCAAGCATTCCGACATGCCCGGTGCGGAATTCCTCGGCGCGATGGTGCAGTTCGCCATCAGGAAATTCAAATTCGACGCTGACGCGTTCGTGCACGAGCTGGTCGACTCCATCATCGGCGACAACTACCCCGTGCCGGACCGCATGCTCGTTCACAACGAGAAGATCGTGCACGAATATCTGTTGTGGGCGATGTGCGGCGACCCGCGCCCGAAGGGCAAATTCGACATCTACGCGGTCGAGGGTGGCACGGCCGCGATGTGCTACATCTTCAAGTCCCTGAAAGCCAACCGCCTGCTGATGCCCGGCGACACCATCGCCTTGGGCACGCCGATCTTCACGCCGTATCTCGAGATGACCCACCTCGAGGATTACGACCTCAAGGTCGTGAAGATCGCGGCGCCGCAGGAAAACCGGTTCCAGTTCACCGACGACGAGCTCAAGAAGCTGGAAGACCCGAAGATCAAGGCGTTCTTCGTCGTCAACCCGGGCAACCCCACCGGCGTGGCGATCGACAAGGAAACGATCGGCAAGATCACGAAGCTCGTCAAGACGAAGCGCCCCGACCTCATCCTGCTGACCGACGACGTCTATGGAACCTTCGTCAACGACTTCCGGTCGCTGATGGGCGAGCTTCCGTACAACACAATTGGCGTCTACTCCTATTCGAAGTATTTTGGCGCAACCGGCTGGCGGCTCGGCACCATCGCGATCCACGAGGACAACATCCTCGACGACATGATTACCAAGCTGCCGGATAAGGAGCTCAAGGCTCTCGACAGGCGCTATGGTCCGATCACGCTCGAGCCGCGCAAGCTCAAGTTCATCGACCGCATCGTCGCCGACAGCCGCGACATTGGCCTCAATCACACCGCGGGTCTGTCGCTGCCGCAGCAGGTGATGATGACGATGTTCTCGCTTTACGAGCTGATGGACGACAAGAAAGTCTATCAGAAAGCCTGCATGGAGATCGTGCATAAGCGCGTCACGTCGATGATCGAAGGCCTCGGGCTGCAGTTGCAGCCGAATCCCAACTACGACGCGTATTACGGCCTGATCGACTTCGAGTTCTGGGCCCGCAAGAACATCGGCGACGAGGCGGTCGAATATCTCAAGAAGAACATTCACCCGCTCGACCTCGCCTTCCGCCTCGCCGAGGACCACGGCGTCGTGCTGCTCAATGGCGGTGGATTCGAGGCGCCTGGCTGGTCGTTGCGCGTGTCTTTGGCGAACCTCCCGGACGACGCCTACGACGATATCGGGCGCGGCGTCCGCACCATCGCCCGCGGCTACCGTCAGGCCTACGAGGCTGCCCACCAGGGCGGCGCCGGCCAGACGGCGTCGTCGAAAGGCGCGAAGAAAAAGACTCCCGAGGATGTCGCGTAAGCGCGCGTCGTCCGCCCTTGAGCCTGCGCATGGGAGGAAGCCAGCGATGAGCGGGCGGTGAGCCGGAAAGATCGGTGCGCCGTCCGCAGGTGACAGGACAAGCAGGGTCGGTCGAAGAGGTCGCAATCCTGCGGGTGCAGCACCGTCGACCCCGCCGACCTTCTCGCGAGCTGCAGCCCTGGCACTCACGGCTCGAAGACGCCGCGCAGCGCCAAATCGAACCGGGGACGTCGCGCGCGAGACGCTGACGCATTGAACGCTCGGTTCGGACCCTGGAGGACGACCGTGGACTATATCGTCTCCGCCCTGCGCCAGAACCCGGAACTGGCGATCTTTCTGGCGGTCGCGCTGGGGTTCTTGATCGGACGTCTGAACTTCGGCAGCTTCAGCCTCGGCGCGGTGGTCGGCTGTCTGTTCGCCGGCGTGCTGATCGGTCAGCTCGACATCACGGTGTCGCCGCTCGTCAAGACCATCTTCTTCGACCTCTTCCTCTTCACGACCGGCTACAAGGTCGGGCCACAATTTTTCCGCGGTCTCAAGGGGGAGGCTCTGCCGCAGCTGGCCCTGACAGTGGTGCTGTGCGTCACGTGCCTCGTCGTTGCTTTCGGCTTCTCGAAGCTCCTTGGCTACGACGTGGGCACGGCGGCGGGACTGCTCGCGGGAGCCTTTACCGAGTCCACCGTGATCGGCACGGCCGGCGAGGCGATTCAGCGCCTGGCGATTCCCGAGGCCGACAAGCTCTCGTTCGTCAACAACATCCCGGTCGCTTACGCCGTGACCTATCTGGTCGGGACGGCGACGCTGGTCTGGTTCATTCCGAAAATCGGCCCCAAGCTGATGCGCATCAATCTCCGGGATGAAGCCGAAAGGATGCGCGCCGAGTCCGGCGGCGGCCGCGAGGCACAGGAAGGGGTCGTCTCCGCCGCACGCACCTTCGACATTCGCGCCTATCGGGTCACCAATCCCAGTCTGATCGGCCGGACGATCGCCGAGATCGAGACGCTTCCCACGGAGAACAGGGCCTTCATCGTGCGGGTGCGCAGCGGCGAGCGCATTCTGGAATCCGTGCCCGGGCTGGTCATTCACGAGAACGACGTCGTCGCGGTCGTTGCCCGCCACGCGGCGCATGCCGCGCGCGGCGAGGTCATCGGGCCCGAGGTAAGCGACCTGCAGCTTCTCGACGTTCCGGTGGAGGCGCTGGATGTCGTGGTCACGAGCAAGAAGGTTGACGGCCAGACGCTGGCTGACCTGGCGGAACTTCCGGCCGCGCGCGGGGTGTTCCTGTCGAAGCTCATCCGGTCCGGAATCGAGCTGCCGCTCTCTGCCGAGACCCGCATCAACCGCGGCGACGTGATGCGCATCGTCGGGCCTCTGCCGGAGGTGGAGCGCGCGACGCAGGTGCTCGGCTACGCCGATCGTCCGACCTCCGCGACCAACATGATTTTTGTCGGAACCGGAATATTCCTGGGCGGCCTTATCGGACTGCTGTCGGTGGTCGTGTGGGGCGTGCCGCTCACCCTCACGGCGAGCGGTGGCGCGCTGGTCATGGGCCTGGTGTTCGGCTGGCTGCGGTCCGCGTATCCCTTCTTCGGGCGGATTCCCGAGGCCGCGATCTGGATCTTCGACACGCTCGGCCTGTGCATGTTCATCGCCATCGTGGGGCTCAGCGCCGGGCCGAGCTTCATCTCCGGCTTGCAGAAGACGGGACTGAGCCTGGTCTTCGTGGGGCTCGTCTCGGCCCTGCTGCCGCATACGCTGGCGATCCTGTTCGGCCGCTACGTGCTCAAGATGAATCCCCTGATCGTGCTTGGCGCCTGCGCCGGCGCGGGCACCATCACCGCGGCTCTGCGTGCCGTGCAGGATGAAGCCAAGAGCAGCATTCCGGCCCTCGGCTATACCGTCCCTTACGCGGTCGGAAACATCCTGCTGACGGCCTGGGGCCCCATCCTCGTGGCGCTGATGTCGATCTGAGACGTTCGCGATGAGATGTCCGGCAACCTTTGCGGTCTGCCTGTTGCTCGCATCGGCGCACGCCAGGGCCGAGATCCTCTATGCCCGTCCTGACGGTGACGCCACCAACGCGGCCTATCGCTGGGGCGCCGACCTGGTCACGGATGCCATTCCCGTCACCGAGGCGATCAAGACGGCCAAGGAGATCAATGGTTCGCGGCCGCTCGAAATCCGGCTTCTCCACCGGGCCGGCGCTGAAGAAACGCTCTACGCGATCGATATCGGCACGGTACAGTCGGCCTTGCGGTGGCGAGGCAGCGAACGGAACAAGCTGGTGATCCGCGGCCAGATCGATCGGTCGGGAGCGGGCCTCCGACGTCTGACCACGCTGGTGGGCCGTTCGCTGCGAGAGACGCTCTGCGAGCCGGAGGGCTTCGATATCTGTTCCCCGCATCCGGCGCCGGGCGAAAGAGAGGCGCGGCAGGATATGGCCGACTATCTCGCGGGCGAGTTGGAACGTCCCAATCCAGTCAGGAGCGAGCGTGCCGCCGCACACGACGTGCGCTTTCGACTTCATTGTTTCCTGTTGTGGGAATCGGCGTTCGTGGAATTCGTCGAGATGGGGTTTCGCGACTGTTGGATCGCCGCCGTCGCCACTTATGCATCTGCGCATATCGCGCTGCGCGACTCACTGGTCGAGGGATCGACCTATGCCTTCGCTGCCTTCGGCAGGAAGGGCGCGCCGGAGACGGCGCACTCGTTCGAGCTCACCGGCAACATATGGAGGCAAAGCCCGGCCAGCTATCGGGCGGCCGAGCGCTGTGACATTCACGTCGACTGGAACTGCCCGGTCAGCGTCTGGTCCGACGTGCCGTGGGCGATTACCCACCACCATTTCTGGAATCCGCTCGACGGCGCGTTGTTCGTAGCCAAGGACGTTCTTGGCAATGTCAGGATTGCCGGAAACGAGCTTCACGACGCCTATAACGGCATCCGCGCCAAGCCGAGCAGCGCCTGCTTCGCCGATGCCGACTGCCGGACGCGCGTCAATGTCGGCTTCGAGATCGTCGGCAACTTTTTCAACAACATACGTGACAACCCGATCGAGCCGGAAGGACATGCCGCCTACTGGATCATCAAGCACAACACGTTCCTCAACGCCTATGCCAGCATTTCGACGGACGGCGTGTCCGGGCACGACTTCCTGATCTTCGGAAACATCTTCGCTCTCGACGAAGCCCCCGGCTCGCGGTGCCGCGACGAGGGCTGGGCCGGCAGCCGGCAGTTCCGCCTCACCCGCGGTGGCGGACGATGGAGCCGGGACAGCGCCGAAGGAGGCGATGCTCGCTGCGACACGCATGTGCAGGGGACCGTCCTGAAACTGGGAGTTGCCGACGACGACAGCCCGGGCGCGTCTCTGCTGGACCGCATTCTCTTCTTCAACAACAGTGTGAGAACGCGAAGCCCGTTGTTTCGCGGCTCGCCGGCGCCGCCCATCGGCAGCTACAACAACGCCGTCATATTCACCGGCTGCGGCAGGCACGGCCCCCTGCCCTGCCGTCAGGAGCCCGACCCCGACCCGGCATGTGACGGCAGGGACATCTGGACGGCCGATGCCCAGGCGCTTTACGCAGAATGCTTCGCCACGACTGATCGAGACGGCCGTCCCCTTCCTCACGTGATGCGGTTCAACGCCTACAATCGTGCGCCAGGTCCGAAAATTGGTGAGCTCGACAGAGACAGGCTTGCTGCACAACTCGCTTTCGTCGGACCGGACGCGCCGGGAATGCCGGCTTCGCCGGCGATTGCGAAGATTTTTGCGCTCGACGCTGAGCACGCCCTGGCCCGCCGCGGCTGCACGCTGTCTTACGCGAATCGCGATCTCGTCTGTGCAGAAGCCGGCGGTCCTGTCGGGGCCATGCTGCCCGGTGGCAAGCGTTTTGATCTGGACCTGCCATTCCGTTTCCCGTTCGTTGAGGTCCTGCAGCGCGGGGAAGCGGGCGCCCCCCCGCGTCAGTGAGCATGTTCCGCCGGCACGTCAGAGCGCCGGTCGCGGAGCGAATATGCCGATGGAATGGAGTCGTCCTCGCAAAGGCTCGCGGGTGACTTCCCGCCATTCCATCGTGCCCCTGGTCGCGTCGGCAACCGTCTCGGAGACGAGCAGCGGCTCGTTGAACTCCTTGGTGGCCTGCTCGATGCGGGCAGCCACATTGACCGCGTCGCCAAGCACGGTGAACTCGAGCCGCTCCTCGTCACCGACGATTCCGCAATACGTCTCGCCGACGTGAATCCCGACTCCGACCCGGACGGGCGGGTCGAAATGGCGCTTCGCGTTCCAGCTCGCGACCAGGCGCACGATCTCGCGTCCGCATTGCACGGCCCGTTCGGCGTCGTCGGGCCGCGGTTCCGGGACGCCGAAGAGGATGAGCGCGCCGTCACCGATGAACTTGTCGATCACGCCGGGGTAAGCCTTCGTCGCCCGCGTCACACGGCGCCGGAAGGAGGAGATGAAGACGGAAAGCCGGGCCGGATCCATGTCCTCGGCAATCTTGGTCGAGCCGCGCAGGTCGACGAACATGATCGCCACCCGCTGCCGGCGGCCGCGGCGCCAGATCCTGTCGGAGCCGGGCGCGAGCAGCGGCGTCACGTCATGCGGCAGGAAGCGCGCCAGGCTGGCACGGTGCACGGCCTCGGCGGAGGCACGCACCAGCAGGCGCCGCGCGCGCATGATCACGTAAGCGGTCGTGGCGCCGATCAGCGCGACGAGCAGCAGGCGCATGGCGTTGGCCGCCGGTGCAAAGAACGGCGTGATGACGCCGGGTGCGGCGGCAGCTGGCGCGGGTTCGGATGGGGGCACCGGGCCACCGAAGCCGCGCGCCACGACCACGGCGCCAACCCCAACGGCGAAGCACACGGCCGCCCAGACCTGAACCGAGGCGCGGTAGCGCAGCGTCCCGACCGACAGCATCAATGGCAGCACGAGCATGGCCGGCAGCGCGGCGAGCCAGTCCCCGCTCAGCTCGCCGATCCGCAGGGTGGCCCACAGGCTGGCGCTGATCAGCGCCGCGTCGGCGGCGGTCAACACGAAGGGCAGCCAGGGCGGCTGGTAGCGCCGCGCCACGGCCGCCAGGGAGGCGACGCCGAGAAGCAGGAAGCCGCCGAGCGTCAGCCCGGCAATGAACAACCGGCTTGCGGCCTCCGCGTCACCCCCGGCGCCGAGAAGCCATGGCGCCGCCAGCCAGACCCCGGCGGCAAGGGTGACCGCGATCGCGATGCGGGTCCACGCAATCGTGCGCTCCGCGTCGAGCTCGGCCTTGTCGAGAAGCGCGCGCAGCGCTGCGTCATCCGTCGCCTCGGACATCCCGCCATCCGCCGGGCAGTTGCGCCGCCCCCGGGAGTTTGGTCGATTCAGATTGAATCGATCAAGCTCTCGTCTCTTCGTGGGCGCATGATTTTTTCGGCGGAGCGGTGTCCGCCTCGCTGGCCGTCCCCTAAATCCTGCATCTCCGGAGCCGCAGCTCCTCTTCGGGAAAATCGGTCAGGGTCCGCACCACCGTCGAGTCATCGGCGAATCGGATCGAGAAGGAAAGCTTTGACACGACCAACCCGGAAAAGCAGCTCACGAGCAGGGTCCGTCGCTCTCCGTCGGGCCGCACCTTGGTGATCGAGCATCCGTTGCGCGCGTCCTCGATGCGGTTCGCCCGAACGATGATCCCCTCGCGCGCGGCCGCACCGGGGCGGACGAAATTGATCGACTTGCCCTGCCGGTAGAAGACGCTCTCGCATTTCGTCCCTTCTGGCACCCAGGCGCCTTGCAGGCGCTGCAGCTCGAGCTCCTGGGCGGCGGCGCTGCCGCTCGTAACGATCAGCAGGAGCAGGGTTGGGACGCGACCAGGCATCGGCACGGCTCGGCGGCTCACTCGGCCGCGCTTCTCGCCCGCTCGTGGGGCTCGCTGAGCAGCTCGTTGCGCCGTTCGGCCATCTTGTGATTGATGTAATTGAGCGCGAGCGCGATGACCGCCGTGTTTCCTTGCTCGATGTCGCCGCGGGTTCCCATGGCGGCTAGCCGCGCCACCGTCGCATCGATCCGCATCCTGATGTTCTGGAGCTCGGAGATGCTTTGCGCGCTGTCGATGGCCGCCATCACCTCGCCCAGGCTCGGCAGAAGAGGTGGCCCCTGTCCGTCCTCGCCCAGGAACCGCCGCACGGCGACGAGCGCCGATCCGAGCGCGCCGATGAGCATTGGACCGTACCACATCCAGTCGCCGTAGCGCTCCATGAGCGTCGTCTCTTCGCCGTCGTAATAGGCCTTGGCGCCGGCATGCACGGGGAAGACTGCATCCTTGTCGGTGCTGGCGGCCTTGATCAGGTTCGCCGCCGGCACGTCGGCGGCGAGGCGCTGACGCTGCTCGAACAAGCCGCGCGTGAGCCGCGTGATGGTATCGTTCGGGACATTGCGGTCGGCGACCAGATAGGTGGCGACCTGGACCGTGGTGACGGCTTCCGCCGGCAATGCCGGCGAGCCGCCGAACAGGCCAGCCGGGATCTCGCCTGCCTCGTATGCGGGCGAGGCGGCGGCAATGGTCTCGGCGTCGTCGAGGCCGACGAAGGCGAGCTTGCGCCGGCTCACGGTGCGCACGGCAGCCCAGCTCTCCCCGACCGTAGCGCCGCGCGAGACCGGCACGGCGAACAGCAATGCATCGACCTTTCGCTCGCTGAGCGCCATGGCGATCTCGCGCGCGGAAACCGGAAAGGCTCGCGTCTCGCCGGCGGCGCCGTAGTGCCTCCGCAAGGTCGCCAGCAGCGCGTCGTTGGCGCCTGGCGGGCCGATCACACCCAGCACCTTGCCCTTGAGCCCGCCGAAGTTTTCGATCTTTGGCCGATCCGGCGCCACGACCACGACCGGATCGCTGTGCAGGATGGCGACCGCGCGCACGCGCTCGGACGCGGCCCCGTCGCTGCGCATGACGGCAAGCTGCGCGGCTCCGCTCCGGAGCCGCTCCAGCGCCTCCACCGGGCCGGAGGTGGCGACGATCGACAGCCGCAGGCCGGCCTTGTCGCTTGTCAGGCTCCTGGCGAAGGCGGCGATCAGGGCGGCGTCCTCGAACCCTTCCGGTCCGACGGCAACCGTGACGACGGTCGGCTTCGACAGGTAGTGCCACGTCGCGACTGCTGCTCCGAGGATGAAAAACAGCCCGCAACCGACGATCACCCAGCGGAGGGTCTTTCTCATGGAAATCCCCCGTATCCGAAACGGACGTTGCGGGCCGCGCCCACGCCGGATGCAGCGCTTGCAGCGGCGCCTGCCTGTGTCCTGATCACCGCGGTCGCGGCGCAAGCGTCCGTGAACGGAACGCGCCGGTCCAAGAGCGTTCCGACTGTCCCGCAGGTGGTCCCAGGCTGCATCGTTTCCCCGGCGCGCGCTGCGTCACAGGTTGCAGCGGTTGTAGCTGCTCCCCGACTGGTCCTTGTCATCGAAATAGCGGCGCAGCGTTCCGTTCTCCGCCACGCCGAGGAGCGCCGTCACCTCCCCAACGGAGATGGTGGTCGCGCAGCCCAACGTGAGGGTGCGCCGCTCGCCGGCCGCCTTGACGCGCTTGATGCGGCACGATGCCTGCGGCGTCCGCAGGCGGTCGCCCGAGATGATGAAGGCCGGCGCGAAGATGTTGACCGGCTTCTTGAACGTGACCGCCTTGCCGGCTCGCGCAAAAACGTCCTCGCATGCCAGCCCGCCTTGCAGCCACGCGCCTGTGAGCGCGGCCTCGGCAGCTTGCACGCCCGACATGCGGATCGTGCACGCGGCGAGCCCGGCGGCCAGCAGATATGCGGCGATCCTCATCAATTCCTCCCCTTGCGCCGCACCATGGTTCAGCTGCGTCAGGATCTCAGTGGCCGGTCAGCACGAGTGTCTTGATCGGCAGGAACAGGGCCTGGATGCGCAGCAGCAGGGCATGCACGACCGCCGTGGCATCGACCGCGTGAAGGGCGAAACGCCGGACGGTGCCGAGATCCTTCGAGGAGGCGAGCAGCTCGTGGTTGCTGCTGTAGGCATTGGCGAAGCAGCTGCTGCCGGGCGTGACGCCGTCCAGACCGCCCGCATAGAGCGGCTCGAGGAAGACGAGGATCGTCCCCGGGCGGGTCACCTGCTGCGGGTCGATCAGCTGCTCGCCGCCACGGAACTGGCCGGCGGCAATCACCTCCTGCACCTCCGTGACCACCATTGGGATGACCTTCCATGGCTTCGACACGCAGGTCGCTTCGGCCGCCATTCCGGGCTTCATGACCTGCGCCTCGATCTGGCCGAACCCGGCCTGCAGCATGCTTCGCCCGGCGCCGTCCGGAACCAGCACCCCCGCCGGGCGCATCATCGGGTTGACGAGGTCTCCGGGACGCAAGACGAACTGTTCCACGCGCCCGGTGACGCCGGCCCTGATGACGGTCTTGTCCAGATCGACTTCGGCCTGGGCGAGGGCCGCTTCGGCGCTGGCCTTTTCGGCCGGCAGCAGCGTGGACACGCGCATCTCCGCCGTCTGCTTTGCGGCGGTTGCAGCCGTGATGGCGCCCTGCCGGCCCTCGACCGCGACCTGAAGCTTTTCGATATCGCGCAACGCAACGTTGCCCGGGTTGCGCTTGTACAGCTCCTGTTTCGTCTCGAGTTCGTCGACGGCCTGCTGATAGCTGCTCCTGGCCTCCTGGATTTTGCCATCCGCCGCCAGAATGTCGGCGCGGGCGACCGCCATGGCGGCATCGACCTCGGCGATCTTGCGGCGCGCGATTTCGAGCGCCGCCTCCTGCTTCGAATCGTCGAGCCGGAACAGAGGGGCGCCCTTTTCGATCCGGTCGCGGAAGCCGACATTCACCTCGGCGACGCGGCCGATCGTTTCGGGAACGATCGGGATGGTCCTGTAGAAGGCGGTGACATTGCTCGTCGCCGGATGATTGTAGAAGATCACGGTGATCAGGCCGACGGTGAGCATCAGGCAGGCGGTGATTCCCCACCTCAGCTCGTACCACACCGAGAAGAACGTGATCTCCCGGCCAAGCCGCTTTCCTTGCCCGTAGCGCCGAAAAAGATAGTCCGGGAAAATCGTCAGCAACGAACAAAGGAGGAGTTCCAGCATCGCTCAGCTCCCGGTCTTCGCAAGCGTGAGCGGTCGCTTGTCGGTCTCCGCCGTCGCCATTTCACCGTGCGCGTGGTGGGGAGCTTCGTCGGGCACGCCGGCATCACCTTGCCCGGGATCCAGGCCCGCAATCTTCTCGAGCGACCCCGCCATCCTGCGCATCGGCGTCCCGAAATCGGGAAGGTCGACCATCGCAAGCAGAAGTCCGATGATCCAGAAAATATGCATATGGGTGAACAGCGCGATCAGGCCGAGCACGGCGACGATCTCGAGCTGCAGCTTGTGCGACCTGTGGGCGATGTGCTCGGGCAGCGCATGCAAGCGCCAGTACAGCACACCAACGCCGAGGACGGCTGCCACCAGGAACAGCCCCGTTCCGACCATGAGCGCGTCGGTTTCGCCTGGCGCCGTGATGAAAAACGGCAGGTGGTGAGGTGCAGCTGGGTGAACCTCCGTCGCCACGCTTTCCCTCCTGTGCAAGATGGCAGGGGACGCCGATCACCAGGTCCGCCTGAACAAGGCGGATCGGGCATCGACGGCTTCGCCGGTGCACAAGAGACAACATGCGGCTTTCGCCAACATTGCGATTTGTCAATCCGGCCAGCGGCACCTCTGCCGATAAGACGGGCCCGTGACTGCGGCTCAGGGCGCTTCCGGCCACTTCGCCTGGCACGGAATCACCGCATAGGCCTCGGCCAAAGGCAGCATCGCCTTGAACGCGGCAACCGCGTCCTCGAGCTCTTCGCAAGACCGGCTGTCGACGACCGACTGACTGCGCCGGTCGAACAGCTCGACACGAAGCACCAGCCCGCCGAATTTTTCAGCAACGAACTCGGCGAGCCGCAATTCGCAACATTTAAACGTCCTCAGCGAGGCGACCCATGAGCCATTCTCCTGCCGGTTGAACAGCGGCAGCTGCACATAGGCATGCAGAACGGTGCTGTAATCGGGATCGCTCACGGGCGAAAGCACGCCGGGGGGCTTGCCGCGGTCGCTCATCTGAATCCCCAGCTTCGATGGACGCCAGGGCCGGCAAAGCCGCGCGCCGAGGCCCCCTCCGCATAGTCATGTCTCGATTCTGCGTCTTGCTC
>DATBIR010000042.1:0-31151 GCA_036556825.1 Beijerinckiaceae bacterium | reverse complement strand
GTGTCGACCGCCTGCTGCAGGATCGTCAGGAAGCGCTTCTCGACCTTGTCGAGCTCGGCCGCGTCTTCCGAGCGCATGTCGAACTCCATCCATACCTCGTTCGGAATCGAGTTCACCGACGTGCCGCCGCCCGTGACGCTGGCGCTGTAGGTCGTCTTGGGCTTGGCCGGCACCTGCAGCTTGTAGAGCTCGACGACCGCCTGCGACATTGCGGCCATCGGGTTGACGATGCCGAAGGCGCCGAACGAATGTCCGCCGGGGCCCTTGAAGGTGACGCGGTAGCGCTTCGAGCCGACGCCGCCGGTCGTCACGTCGGTGACGCCGCCGCCGTCGAGCGAGAAGAAAGCCTTCACGTTGTCCTTGTATTTGCCCTTGGTGAAGAAGTAGCGCACGCCGCGCAGGTCGCCGAGCCCTTCCTCGCCGACCGTGCCCATGAACACGATGTCGCTCTTGGTCTTGGCACCGCCCGCTTCGAGCGCGCGCACGTATTGCAGCAGCGTCGCAAGGCCGGTGCTGTCGTCGCCGACGCCCGGCGCGTAAAGACGCGTGCCCTTGCGCGTCACCTTCACGTCGGTGCCTTCCGGAAACACCGTGTCGAGATGCGCGGACACGACAACGACAGGCCCGCCGCCGGTTCCCTTGCGGAGGCCGAGCACGTTGCCTTCGGAATCGATTTCGACGTCGCTGAGGCCATGCGCCTTGAACATGTCGGCATAGATCTGGGCCCGCTTCTGTTCCTTGAACGGCGGCGCCTCGATTTCGGTGAGCTTGACCACCTCCTCGACCCAACGGTCGTGCTCGGCGGCAACCGTCTCGACCGCCTTCTTGTAGGCGGGGCTGTCCATGATGCGTTTGACGGTCTCGACATGCGTCGGAGAGGCGTCCTGGGCGAGGGCCACGGCGATCGGTGACACGCCGAGGACGAAGGCCAGGGCGAGGCGACGTGAGAAGAAACGCATCATCTGTCTCCTTGTGGGTCGGGCTCGTAAGATGGAGAGCTGCATCATCTGGGGTCCGCTCTATGTGTCGACGAGCGCTTCGGCAAGCGGGCGGCGTTGGATCAGCCAGGCCGGGACAACCGCCAGGACGAGGCCGGTGGCGAGCACGCCGCCGGCGATCGCCAGTTCTGCCACCCCGATGGTCGGCGCGAGCGCGATGCCGGTCTCGGACGCCAGCCAGCGGCTCACGGCGAAGGAGACG
This sequence comes from Beijerinckiaceae bacterium, assembly GCA_036556825.1. Taxonomy (GTDB): domain Bacteria; phylum Pseudomonadota; class Alphaproteobacteria; order Rhizobiales; family Beijerinckiaceae; genus JAJKJG01. The sequence continues at coordinate 29,951 of DATBIR010000042.1, read as the reverse complement.
CCGTAGCCGCCCGCCAGCCCCACGAGCGTGCCGCCCAGAAACAGGCAGGCCGTGAATCCCCAGGCGACTGCGAACAGATAGCGCCGCGGAGCGCCGAGCGCGCGCAACGTCACGAACTGCGAGGTCAGCACGCGAAACAGAATCAGCACGCTCGCGGTGATCGCGGCGAGCACGAGCGCCTGCGTCACCAGCGCGAGGACGCTCATGAGGCGGCGCATGTCGCCGAGCACCGAGTAGAGGCTGCGCAACGCCTCCGCTGGGAAGAATGCCATCGAGTCCGTGGTGGAATAGGCGCTACGCAGCCGGTAAGCCATGGCGACGCTCTCCGGACGGACGACAGCCGCGGGAATGCCGGGGGTGCGCTCCGCGTTGAAGGGCGGGCCGATCGTCTCGCTGCCCTTCGCGTGCCCGTCGGGCAGGCCGTGCAGCTCCCAGACGACCTCGACCGGAACCGCAATGCCGCGGTCCCAGGGCGAGCCCGTTGGCTTCATGCGCCCGACCACTGTCAGAGTCGCGCCGTGCTCGTGCGCGTCTTCGGCCTCGGCTTGGGCGCCGTGGCCGTGCGTTGGCCTGAATGTCGTGCCGACAGACAGGGGGGACGTGGCGCCGACCACGGCTTCGTTGCGGTTCACGAACACGCGACCTTCGGCCAGACCGTCGGACAGGTGGGCGATCAAGGCGGCGGTCGTGCCGACGACGGGCGCGCCGCCATGGCTATCGCCGAAGGCGAGGGGCGCCACGAAGGCGGCGCGGCGCTCGTTGAGCAGCTGCGCCGTCGTCCCCGGTGCGAGCAGCTTTGGCGCGCCCGGGCGCAGATACACGGCCGTCAGCAGCGCCTCGGTCTGGCTGCCCGGCGCAGCAACGATCAGGTCGAAGCGGTCGGCGGCGCGCGTGCTGCCCGTGCGCAAGGCGCGTTCCTGCGAGACGAGGGCGACGGCAAGGCTGACGCCGGCTGTAACCAGAAGCATGAAGGTCACCGCCGTCCAGCGATAGCGCCGCAGGCAGGCGCCGATCACGGGCCACGGATTCATCGCGCCGCTCCGGCGACGAGCAGCGAAGCGCCGAGCGGATCCACCTTGCGCCCCCCTTGCAAGGCAAGCGTGTCGTCGGCGCGCGCGGCGACGCCCTCGTCGTGGCTTGCGCAGATGACAATGCGCCCGTCACTTCCGGCGAGGCGTTGCAGCTCCGCGGCGATCGCCTCCGCATTGCGGCGGTCCAGGCTGGCGGTCGGCTCGTCGGCCAGGATAATAGGCGGGTCGAGAAGCAGCGCTCGCGCCAGGGCGACACGCTGGCGCTCGCCGCGCGACAGGCGCGCGGCAGGGCCGCTGCGGCGTGGCACGCCGAAGCCGTCGAGCAGGCGCCTGGCGCGGTCGCGCAATGCTCCAGGCAGGCGGAATTGTGCGAAGCGCGCCGGCAGCAGCACGTTGCCGAGCGCGTCGAGCTCGTCGATGAGTCGGAAATCCTGAAAGACGAGGCCGCAATGCCGGCGCCGCCATTCGTCGCGCGCCGACTCGCGCATGGTCTCGAGCCGCGTCTCGCCGTAGCGCACGCTGCCGGCTGCCGGGGCGATGACGCCGGCGAGGCTATGCAGCAGGGTTGTCTTGCCCGAGCCGGACGGGCCGACGATCACCGTGAGACGTCCGGGCACGAAAACCGCCGAGATGTCGGAAAGGGCCTGGACGTATTCGCCGGTGTGGCCCCGGTAGGTCGCCGCGAGGCCCGCGGCTTCGAGCACGCTGTGCCCGCGGTTCAACGACCGACTCTCCTGAACTCCGCGTCCGTCAGGCGCACCTTGCTGACGAAGCCCGTCGCCGCATCGGTCTCGGGACCAATCTCAAGCGTGCCCTCGACATTGATCAGTGCCCCCGGATCGGTGGCCTCCTGCTTGCGGCGCATGCGCACAAACACGATCGAGTCGATCCAGTCGCCTTCGGATGCGCAGAACGGGCACGTCTCGACGGGCGTGTTGGACAGGATGAAGAAGTCCGAGTCGACTTTCAGATGCGGAGCCATGAAGCCCTGCATCGTGACGCGCTTGCCGCGCAGCTCGCGCGCGAGGGACGAAAAGTCGTTGTCGTCCTCGTAGAGCTGGAACATGCGCACGCGCTGAGCGGCCCATGCGGGTCTTGCGACCGCGCAGCCCAGCGCCGCCGTAAGCCATGTCCGCCGAGTCAACATCGGCCCCCTCATAGCATCACAGGCGTGTTTGGGTCACCTCTCCCGAACCCTTCGCCTGCAAGCGTGAGCGGGAGGCGTAAACCTTCCGGAAACTATGGTGGGTCAGCGCCGCTTAACCTGAATTCGCGTTCACATTTTGAATTTAACCCAGCACACGCATGACGTGAGGGAAGATTTGTTCAAACAGGGACAGACCGGCACATAACAAAAGCCGGAGGGGTTAAGCAGATGGTTGACAATTCACTTGCTGCGTTCGTCGCTCGCGTTGCCGAGAGCAAGCGCATATGGGCTGAAGACGTCCATGAACTTCAGCGCAACATCCTGCCTGAAGGTTTTGCTTCCCGTGAAGAAGCGGACATGCTGATTGCCCTCGACCGCGCGGTCGCCGATCAGGATCCGGCCTGGGCAGATTTCCTCGTCGCCGAGGTCGTTGCCTTCACGGTCTGGACATCGCGCCCGACCGGCTATGTCGATGCCGACACGGCGCGCTGGCTGACCGCTTCGCTCGGCTGCGGCGCGGGGCCGAGCGAAAACGCGCGCCGGATCGCCTTCGAGGTCGTCCGCGAGGCCGAGCGGGTTGACGAGGCGCTGGTCGTCTTCGTGCTGCGCGCGCCGCAGCACGCGCACGGGCGCATCACCAATCCGCTCGCCGAGCTGGTCGGGTAGAACGCGATCTGCCCTTTCTTTTCGTGAGGGGAAGGAGAGGGGATTGCGCCACCTGGGTAAGGGTGGTCCTCGCATGCCCCCTTCCGTTCCCTGGCACCGAAGGGAGGGGAGATTGCTTAACGCTCGCGGTGCTCGATGCCGCGATTTTTACAAATCGGATTTCCGGTTATCCCATCCCGCCTGGCTAGGCTCATCGCATGATCAACGCGATGAGCATCTCGATCTCGGGACTGAAAGCGAGCGCCGCCCGTCTGAACGCGAGCGCGTCGAACATCGCCAATGCGGGGACCGCCGGCGCGCTGCCGAGCAACCCCGCGCCGGACGCGCCTGCGCCTTACGTGCCCGTCGACGTCGTGCAGAAGAGCATCGGTGAAGGCGGAGCCGGCGGGGTGATGGCCACCTACGTTCCGAGAACGCCCGCTTATGCCGCGGCCTACGACCCTGACGCGTCCTTTGCCGACGCGCGCGGCATGGTCGCCGTTCCGAATGTCGACTTGGCGCAGGAGGCGGTCGGCCAGATCGAGGCGGCCTTGAGTTTTCGCGCCAACCTGGCCGTCCTGAAGCTCCAGGCAGAGGCGTCCGAGGACCTGCTCGACGTGCTTGCCTGAGCGGCGGCGCGATCGCAAGCATCTTGATCCTCGTTCTGCGGCGGCCCGAAAGCATCGAACCCGGCCCGACCGCTGAGGCATCGATCGAAGCCTGGCGCCCGTCATCGGATTTCGCGTCGCCTGCCGATGCGCCACCCGGAATGCCAATGACGTGGTGGACGGGTGATCTACGCCCCCGTAGAAGCAGGGCATGTCCGGCCAGCCGAGTCCATGCCCATGTTCGACAAGATCCTGATCGCCAACCGCGGCGAGATCGCCTGCCGGGTCATCCGCACGGCGCGCCGCATGGGCATCAGGACCGTGGCCGTTTTCTCCGAGGCCGACCGGGACGCGCTGCATGTGGAGATGGCGGACGAGGCGGTGCCGATCGGCCCGGCGCCGGCGGCGCAATCCTATCTGGTCATCGACAACATCGTGGCCGCATGCCGTCACACCGGCGCCCAGGCCGTGCATCCGGGCTATGGCTTCCTGTCGGAACGTGAAGCTTTCGCGCAGGCCCTCGCCGCCGCCGGCATCGTGTTCATCGGCCCTAACGCGCGCGCCATCGCGGCGATGGGCGACAAGATCGAGTCGAAGAAGGCCGCGGCGGCGGCCAAGGTCTCGACCGTGCCCGGCTTCCTGGGCGTGATTGAGGACGAGACGCATGCCAAGCGCATCGCGGGGGAGATCGGCTTTCCGGTCATGATCAAGGCGTCGGCCGGCGGCGGCGGCAAGGGCATGCGCATCGCCCATTCGCCGGGGGAAGCGGCGGAGGGCTTTGCACGTGCCAGATCGGAAGCGGCGTCCTCGTTTGGCGACGACCGCGTCTTCATCGAAAAATTCATCACCGATCCGCGGCACGTCGAGATTCAGGTGCTCGGCGACAAGCACGGCAACGTGATTCATCTCGGCGAGCGCGAATGCTCGATCCAGCGCCGCAACCAGAAAGTCATCGAGGAGGCCCCGTCGCCGCTGCTCGACGCGGCGACGCGGCGCACCATGGGCGAGCAGGCCGTCGCGCTCGCCAAGGCCGTCGGCTATGATTCCGCCGGCACCGTGGAGTTCGTCGCCGGCCAGGACCGCTCGTTCTATTTCCTCGAGATGAACACGCGTCTGCAGGTCGAGCACGCCGTCACCGAGATGATCACCGGCATCGACCTCGTTGAGGAGATGATCCGCGTCGCCGCCGGCGAGCGCCTGCGCCACCGCCAGGAGGACATCCGTCTGAACGGCTGGTCCGTCGAGAGCCGCATCTATGCGGAGGATCCGGAGCGCAATTTCTTGCCGTCGACCGGCCGTCTCGTGACCTACCGCCCGCCGCAGGAAGGCCCGTCGGGCGATGCGGCTATCCGCAACGACACCGGTGTCGCGGAAGGTGGCGAGATCTCGATCTACTACGATCCAATGATCGCCAAGCTCGTCACGCATGCGTCGACGCGCGAGGCTGCCATCACAGCCCAGGGCAGGGCGCTCGACGCGTTTGCGATCGACGGCATCCGCCACAACATCCCCTTTCTGGCCGCCGTGATGCAGCACCCGCGCTGGCGCGAAGGGCGCCTCTCGACTGCCTTCATCGCCGAGGAGTTTGCGGACGGCTTCAAGCCACCGCAGCCGCGAGGCAAGATCGCCCGGCTCCTCGCCGCGGTGGCGGCGGCGATCGACCATCGCCTCAACGAGCGCAAGCGCGCCATCTCCGGGCAGATGCGCCCGCCGGCCGAGCTGCGCTTCGAGCGCGAGCGGGTCGTGATGCTCGGGCGCGACCGGCATGAGGTCACGATCGAGGACGGGCCCGACAGCGTCACTGCCGTGGCGTTCGCCGACGGGACCGCGTGGCGCGTCGAATCATCGTGGCGGCCGGGCGAGCCCGTGTGGTTCGGCAGCGTCGCCGGACTGTGCATCGCCGTGCAGGTGCGCCCGATCCTCAACGGTGTCACGCTCACCCATGCCGGCGCCTCGGCCGAGGCGCGGGTCTATACGCGCCGCGAGGCCGAGCTTGCCGCGCGCATGCCGGAGAAGAACAGCAGCGGCGCCGGCAAGCAGCTGCTCTGTCCGATGCCGGGCCTGGTCAAGGCCATTCTGGTCAAGCCCGGACAGGAGGTGAAGAGCGGGGAGGCACTCTGCATCGTCGAGGCGATGAAGATGGAGACCGTCCTGCGCGCCGAGCGCGACGCCACCGTCGCCCCGATCGCCGCCAGGGAAGGAGACAGCCTCGGCGTCGATGCGCTGATCCTGGAATTCGCCTGACCTCCTCTGCTTACGCTTCCCTCTCCCCGCAAGCGGCCAGAGGGAGTAAGAAACCTCATGCCCCTTTATTTCGCTTACGGCTCCAACATGGACCGCGCCGCCATGGCGGCGCGCTGCCCGGCGTCCCGTCCGCTCGGGCCGGCGCGGCTCGCAGGCCATCGTTTCGTGATCTCGCGCGAAGGCTACGCTTCAGTCATGCGCGATCCGCGGCGCACGGTGTGGGGCCTCCTCTGGGACATTGCCTTCGCCGACATGCCGGCGTTGGACCGCTACGAGAGCGTCGCCAGCGGCCTTTACGTCAAGCTCAACCAGCCGGTACTTGCCGAAGGCGGCGCCCGGCGCGCCCTCATCTACGTGGCGCGCAACGTCGGCTCCGGCCAGCCCCGTCCGGGTTATCTGGATGGCGTGATCTCGGCCGCGCGCGCGGCCGCGCTTCCTGCAGACTACATCCGTGAGATCGAGGGGTGCTCGCCGCAGGCCCCGGCGACGCGCCAGGCGCCTGCCGCCGCGGCGGAGCCGCGCCCAGTGCGGCCGCTGTGGTCGAGCCCGCGCGCCCGCGACGAGCGATGAGGAGCGTTTTTCGGTGTGCCGCGCAGCTTCCTTTCGCCAATCTGCGTTGACCCACGCCGCGCCCCGCCGCCATTGTGTCCCGATGTTCCCTGTCAGGTTCTGCTCATGACCGCGCGACGCTTCATTCACGCCACCATCCGCGGCGACGTGCAGGGCGTCGGTTTTCGCGCGTTTGTCGAGCGTCAGGCGATCGAGCGGGGACTCGACGGCTGGGTGCGCAACCGCCGCGACGGTTCGGTCGAGGCTGTGTTCGCAGGCCCGGCGAACGCTGTCGAGACCATGATCGACATCTGCCGCCAGGGGCCGGCAGAATCGCGCGTCGTGGACGTCGATCTGCGCGAGGAGGAAGCTGCCGGGCTGATCCCCTCATCACGGCCGGCCGGCTTCTACGTGCTACCGACCGTCTGATCGTCGCGCCTCGGCCGTTTGTCCGTTAGCCGGTTCAGTCAAAGACCAGCATCGAAAGGAGAGGCGTTGTGCCGGGATTCTCATGGCTCGATTCCTTCGCTTTGGCATTCTTCCTCCTGTCGTGGCTCGGCTATCACTTCGCCGTCGAGGTCAGCGGCGCCCGCCGACGCAGCCTCAACGTACGAATGAACGAGCACCGGCGGGGCTGGATGGAGCAGATGCTCGGCCGCGAGAATCGCATTGTCGACGCCAACATCATGACGTCGCTGCAGAACGGCACCGCCTTTTTCGCCTCGACCTCGCTGATCGCGGTCGGCGGCGTGCTCACGTTGCTCCAGGCCACCGACCACGTGCTCACCGCCTTCGCCGATCTTCCGTTCGGCCTCACGATGACGCGCCTTGCCTGGGAGCTGAAGGTGATCGGACTGGCAGTGATCTTCGTCTACGCGTTCTTCAAATTCGCCTGGTCCTACCGGATCTTCAACTACGCCGCGATCCTCCTCGGAGCCGTGCCGGAGCATGCCGATTCGAACGACGAGGAGGCGAAGGCGGCCGCCCGCCGCGCTGCCGCCATGAACGTCGTTGCCGGCCGGCATTTCAACCGCGGCCAGCGCGCCTTCCTGTTTGCGCTCGCCTATCTCGGCTGGTTCGTGAGCCCGTACATTTTCATGGGCGCGACCGCGATGTGCCTTCTCGTCATGTGGCGGCGGCAATTCGCGTCCGACGCCATCGCCGCGCTCACGGATTGATGCAGCCGGCTGATGATCCGGCAAGGCCCGCAGCCGTGCGGGGGGAGATGATGCGAGACAAGCAGGATCAGCGTCGGCTCACGCCATGAGCAGAGACCTCGACCAGCATGCCGTTGAAGCGGCGCTGCTGCGGCTCCTGGCCGAGCGCGGCCGCGACAAGACCATCGCGCCGATGGACGTGGCGCGGGCGCTGGCCGGCGATCATCCGGACGCGTGGGGCCCGGTGATGCCGGCGATACGCCGCGCCGCCGTGCGGCTGGCGAAGGAAGGACAGGCCGTGATCTATCGTAAGGGTCGCCGCGTCGACCCTGACGATTTCAAGGGCGTTTACCGGATCGGGTTGCCGGACGCGGCTCCGGGTGCCCGGGGGCCCGGCAGCAGCTCCGACGTGTAGCCGGCCATCCGGTAGACGAGGAGTCCGACCCACTCCTTCACAGCCAGATCGGCGAGCTGCATGCCGTTGAACATGTGTCGGAATGGCATCACGAAATCGCGTCTGTCGCCATCGGTACGATAGTCGACCGGGAAAGCCTCCGCCTCGATGCCGACGGCCCGGAAGCAGCCGATGGCGCGCGGCATGTGGAAGGCCGATGTGACGAGCAGCCAGCGCGCTCCCGCTTCCGGTCGCATCAATTGGCGCGTGAACACGGCGTTCTCGCGCGTGTTGCGCGAGCGGCTCTCGAGCAGGATGCGGTCCGCTTCGATTCCGGCAGTCAGGAAGAATGCCGCCGCCGCGTTCGCCTCGGTTTGGGCGTCGTTGTCGATCAGTGCCGCGTCGCCGCCCGTGAACACGAGCCGCGCCTTCGGATGTTGTTTGGCGAGCTCGACCGCCGACGACATGCGCGAGGCTGCCTCGTTGAATGCCACCTGCCCGCGGCCGAAGCCGATAGCGCCGCCGAGAACGATGATGGCGTCCACCGGCCGTGCATCGATCTGCTGCTGTGGAAAGCGGTCCTCGAGCGGCCGCGCGAGCAGCTTCGAGATCGGGCTGAAGCCGAGCACGAGAAGGCCGAGCGCCGCCACGCTCACGACGGCGCGGCCGAGTCGCTTCCAGGGCGTGAACAGAAGACCGGCACCGATCACGCCGAGGGCGACCAGAAAGTTGGTCGGCCCGGCGAAGAACCAGATGATCTTGGACAAATAGAAGAACACGAAGCATCCTGTCGCGGCGTCGATGCGATGCCTAAGCATGATCCGGCGAAGGGCCGCCACTTCGCCGAAAGGCTTGTCCCGGACTTGATCCGGGATCATGCGACTCGAAGATAACTAGACCGGGACCGATTCAGTCTGAAGCAGTCCCGTTCTAAGATCAGCGCTGCAGCCGCGGCCGCGGTTGCGCGGGCTGCAGGCGCCGGCGAGCCATCGTCTCGATCTCGATGGCGCGCGCGGCGACCGCGCGCAACTCGCAGCCCGCCTGCATCACCGGCGCGCGCGCCGGCGTCTCGATCTCGCCGGTAAAGGCGCAACGCAGCGCCACGTATTCCTCCCAGCTGCGCTGCACGGCGCCGAAACGGCTGCGCGAGGTGGATGCGAGGCGTTGCGACAAGGCGCTCGTGGCGAAGTCGAGCCGCTCTCGCCACACAGCGGCCTCGCGCCGGGTGCAGGCGATCTCGGTGTCGCGCCGCTCGCCGCTCGTTTGTCGGGCGCAGATCACGGCGATCGAGCCGATGCAGGCGCGCGGCTGATCGGCGCTGTCGCGCATGCACGCTGCAATCGCGGCGCGGTCGGCGGCTGTCACGTTGCCCTCGGGCGCTTGCGCGCCGCATTCCGAGGCAACTGCGGCCAGAGCCGCTGCCAGGCCGAACTCACGGAAAAGACGTCGAAATTTCATGACTCAGCGATCAGAGCCGAACAAGGCGTCGTCAAGGCATTCCCTGTGCCGCCGGTTCGCATGAAGCATCTGGAGGGATTGGACGTGGCCTCAGCCGCGGCCCTTCTCGGCCTCGTAGCGGGCCCTGGTTTCCGCATTCGGCGGATAAAGGCCCGGCAAGGATGCGCCTTTCTCGACCTCGCGCATGATCCACAATTCGAGCATCTCCTGCTCCGGCCCGGCCATGGCCACCTCCTCGACATGCGCGGCCGGGATGACTACGGCGCCGTCGCCATCGGCGACGATCACGTCGTTCGGGAACACCGCGACGCCGCCGCAGCCGATCGGCTCCTGCCAGCCGACGAAGGTAAGGCCCGCCACCGACGGCGGCGCGGCAACGCCCGCACACCAGATCGGCAGGCCGCTTCCCTCGCAGCCGGCGCCGTCACGCATCACGCCATCGGTGACCAGGGCGGCAACCTTGCGCATGCGCATGCGCGCGCACAGGATGTCGCCGAAGATGCCGGCCTCGGTCACGCCCATGGCGTCGGCCACGGCGATGCAACCCTCCGGCATCTCCTCGATGGCGCCGCGCGTGGAGCGCGGCGAGGACCACGATTCCGGTGTCGCCAGGTCTTCGCGCATGGGCACGAAGCGCAGGGTGAAGGCGCGTCCGACAATGCGCTCGCCGGCGTTGAAGATCGCCGCCGGGCCCTGCATCCAGCTGCGCCGGATGCCCTTTTTCAGGAGGATGGTGGTGATCGTGCCGGTGGAGGTGGCACGCAGCGCGTCGGCGATGGTCTTATCGAGGGTCATGTCCGGCTCGGCTCGATCGAGGGGAGGGCGGCTTCATGCTCTACAGCATGATCGGGCGAAAGACAGCCCGGACTTTGAAGCCACTCGCGTCGGCCTAACTGTCCCAGGGAGGTGCCGTGGCCGGCGAGATCATGCGGCCGTCGGGCCGCGCCAGCGCGGAGACCGCGCGCATTTCGGCGTCATCCAGCGCGAAATCGAAGATGCTGAAGTTTTCGGTCAGGCGCCGGCGGTCGCTGGTTTTCGGGATCGCGACCACGCCGGGTTGCTGCGCATGCCAGCGCAGCACGATCTGGGCCGGGGTCCTGCCGTGCGCCGCCGCGATCGTTTGGATGACGGGGTCGGACAGCACCGCCGTGCGGCCGAGCGGACAGTAAGAGGTGAACGAGAGCCCGTGCTTCCGGCAGGCGGCGAGCACGGGCCCCTGGTTGAGGTAAGGGTGATACTCGCACTGATTGGTGACGAGTGGCTCGCTGGCCAGCGCGACGGCCTCCTCGAGCAGCGCCACCGTGAAGTTGGCGACGCCGATGTGGCGGGCGAGGCCCCGGCGCTTGACACGGCAAAGGGCCTCGATCGTGCCGCGCAGCGGGATGCGCAGGTTTGGCCAATGGATCAGCAGGAGGTCGACGGCCTCGAGGCGGAGCCGCCTGAGGCTTGCCTCGGCCGAGCGCTCGAGATCGCCGGGCGCGAGGTCGTCGTGCCAGACTTTGGTCGTGACGAAGATCTCGTTCCGCGGCAAGCCGCCGGCGCGGATACCCGCCCCGACTGCCTCCTCGTTGCCGTACATGGCGGCAGTGTCGAGATGCCGGTAGCCGGCCTCGAAGGCCCACTGGACCACCCGGACGCATTCATCACCCTCGAGCCGCCAGGTGCCGAGCCCGATGGCCGGAATGGCGGCGCCATTGGCATGGACGATCGGCGCTACCGGCATGGAAGGTCAGCCTCCATCCCGGATGAGGGTCTTGGACGGGTTCCGCAGCGCATCGGCCTCGGCATAAAACCGCTTCTCCCATTCGTTGTGGTTTTCCATGCCCTCGCGGATGAACGGTGTGAACACGGCGAGGTTCATCAGCAACCAGTTGAGCAGGTTGGCGGGAAAACGCAGCGGCTTGACGAAATCGACGAACAGAACGACCCGGGTCTTGCCGGTGTGGTTCCAGGCCTCGTGCTCGTAGGCGTCGTCGAAGACCAGCGCCTTGCCTTCCTGCCAGCGGCAGACCTGGCGATCGACACGGATGCCGAGGCGGTCGCGGGGCTCCGGCACGATCAGGCCGAGATGCAGGCGCAGCACGCCGTTGTACGGGCCGCGGTGCGGCGGCAGGTGTTTTCCGGGCTCGAAGATCGAGAACATGGCGGTGACCAGGCCGGGGATCTTCTGCACGACGCGCCAGGTGTCGGGGCATTGCGCGACGTTGCGCTCCGACGTGATGCCGAACCCGGTGAGAAAGAAGGTTTTCCAGTGGTCGTCTTTGGTGATCGTCTTGACGTCGGTGGCGATCGCCTGGAATGCCGGCAGCTCATGCTGGCGCACGAGCAGGCGGTCGAGTTCGGCGCGGATCAGGGGCCACTCGCGCTCGATCTCGGCCACCCACGGGAAAGTGGCATTGTCATAGACCGGCGGGTTGCCAACTTTTGCGCATGCGAGGTTCAGCCGCTCGGCAAACGCAACGATGCGCATGAAAACCCGCGTCACCAGGCTCGGCCGCACCATGCTTGGCTCCAGGCCCGGCGTGACGAAGCTCTGCTGCGGCCCCTCGCGGTCGGGAAGGGCGCCGTCCGTCTCGACGCTGCTGTTCAAGATCTGCTCCATCCGGAGTTTCGGAATCGGCGCAGTTTAGTGCGCCCCGGCCCGGCCGCAACGGGCTGCACCGGTGCGCGACGCAGCGCTGGGCCGGCGCGCAATGCATGCCGCACCGGGGGGCCCAAGGGGCGTTGCGGCTGAAACGGAGCGCGCACCGGTGCGCGGGACACGGTGCACCGCCAAATCGCCTCCCCGTTGCGGGGAGGGAAGGGGCGGGGCGGTTCCATTCGTGAGCGCATAGGACGCTTGTAACAGCCTGCGTCGGAATGACGGCAACGCGCTCTGACTTTGCGATGCCCACCCCTGCCTTCCCGCACGCAAGGCGGAATTCCCGCCTCGCGCAATCCTAAATCGGATCTCGGCAAGCCCGAGATCCGACGGGGAGGGGGGCGATCACGCCGTCTTCTCGAACAGTTCGCGGCCGATCAGCATGCGCCGGATCTCGCTCGTGCCGGCGCCGATCTCGTAGAGCTTGGCGTCACGCAGCAGGCGCCCGGTCGGATAGTCGTTGATATAGCCATTGCCGCCGAGCAGCTGGATGGCGTCGAGGGCACATTGCGTCGCCTTCTCGGCGGCATAGAGAATGGCCCCTGCGGCATCCTCGCGCGTGGTCTCGCCGCGGTCGCAGGCCTTGGCGACGGCGTAGACGTAGGCCTTCGAGGCGTTGAGGGTCACGTACATGTCGGCGAGCTTGCCTTGCACGAGCTGGAAGCTACCGATCGGCTGCCCGAACTGTTTGCGCGCATGCACATAAGGCAGAACGGCGTCGAGGCAGGCCTGCATGATGCCGAGAGGCCCGGCGGCGAGCACCACGCGCTCGTAATCGAGGCCCGACATCAGCACGCCGACCCCCTTGCCGGTCTGGCCGAGCACGTTGTCCTCCGGCACCTCGCAGTCCTCGAAGAGGAGCTCGCAGGTGTCGGAGCCGCGCATCCCCAGCTTGTCGAGCTTCTGATGCGTGGAAAAGCCCTTGAACCCTTTCTCGACGATGAAAGCGGTGATGCCGCGCGCGCCGGCAGCGGGATCGGTCTTGGCGTAGACGACGAGCGTTTCCGCGAGCGGGCCGTTCGTGATCCACATTTTGCTGCCGTTGAGGACATAGCGGTCGCCACGCTTGTCGGCGCGCGTCGTCATCGAGACCACGTCGGATCCGGCCCCCGGCTCGGACATGGCCAGGGCCCCCACATGCTCGCCGGAGATCAGCTTCGGCAGGTATTTTCGCTTCTGCGCGTCGCTGCCGTTGCGGCGGATCTGATTGACGCACAGGTTCGAATGGGCGCCGTAGGACAGGCCGACAGAGGCGGAGGCGCGCGACACCTCCTCCATGGCCACGCAATGTTCGAGATAGCCGAGGCCGGCGCCGCCCTGCTCCTCCTCAACCGTGATGCCGTGCAGGCCGAGGGCTCCCATTTGCGGCCACAGATCGCGCGGAAAGGCGTTGCTGCGGTCGATCTCGTCGGCCCGCGGCGCGATGCGCTCCTGGGCGAATTCGCGCACCGTCAAGCGGATGGCGTCGGCGGTGTCGCCAAGGTCGAAATTGAACTCGCGGGCAGCGTTCGGGATCATCGGCGCGTCCTCATCCCCTCTCCCGGACGGATCTCGGGTGTTGCCGAGAGCCGCTCACACTGCACAAGTCGGGAACACCCGACTTGTGTGCGGGAAAGGGTCAGGGTGAGGGCGAGAGCGGATGACCGCAAGTGCTTTCCCTCACCCGGCGAGCGGGAGAGGTGAGCGGCTACTTGCCGCCGCAAACCCCCTGCGCCGCCAGGCGCCGATGGTCGCGCGGGTCGCAGTCGGTGGCGAGGAACGTCGCCCACTCGGCCTCGCCGCCATAGAAGGCGTTGCGGTCGACGTCGCCCTGGATGCCGGGCACCCGGCCCGTGGTGGTGTATTGCCACAGGGTCCAGCGGCGGTTCGCGTAGCGCTCATGCGGCTCCGCGGCCGTGCTGCGCACCCAGTGCGGGTAGTCGTGGAACTCGCCCTGAAGAATGTCCCGATGGAAGGTGATGTCCGTGTAGATCATCGGCCGCTTGCCGGTATGGCTTTCCATCTCGTCCAGCATCAGCCTGATCGCCTCGAGCGCCGCCTCGCGCGAGGCTTTGAACGGACAGGTTTGTGAATGCCCGTTCCATTCGAGATCGAGCACCGGCGGCAGGGCTTCCGGGTCGGACGGGACATTGCGCTTGAACCAGGCCGCCTGCTCGTGCGCGGGGCGGCACCAATACATGAAATGATAGGCCCCGCGCGGCACCCCAGCCCGCCGGGCACCCCGCCAGTTCTCCGCAAAAGCCGGGTCGACATAGTCGCCGCCCTCTGTCGCCTTGATGAAGGCGAACTGGGTGCCAGCGTCGCGCACGGCGGCCCAGTCGATCCGGCCCTGGTAGCGCGACACATCGATGCCGTGGATCGGGAGCTTATGCGCCCGTGCCACGGCCGGATGCGGTCGCGCATCGCCCTTGGTCGGATAATAGCTAGTCCCGCCGGTGCATGCCGCCACCAGCAGTACAAGCGTCATCGTGAGGAGAGGCCGCGCGACGAACGCCACGCGGCGGTTTGATCCCGCCATGTCGTCGAACCCGTCCCTTTGGACGGAAATCTGCCCCGTCTAGTGCTTAGAAAACCTTAACGGGGCTTGCGGGGCGCCGCCAGAGCGGGGTAGCGGGGCTCGCGCGACTGATTCGCAGAGTGTGTCCCCGCCGCATCAAATAGGGGGTAGTGAAATCTCAGGCCGCCTCAGGCTCTCCGTCGTGCCGGTCGGTCTTGCGGCGCATGCGCTCCATCGAGCGGCGGGTTTTGCGCATCAGCTTGATGGAGGCCTGAAGGGTTTTCTCGAGGTTGGCCAGATCCACGGCTTTGGGCTCGGTCTCGCTCATGGCGATGCACTCCCTTGGCAGTTTGCGAAAGTTAACGCCGCAGGCTGCCAATGGTTCAGCTTGGCCCTTGTTCGGCCGGAAGGCTGCTGTGGACAACTCGAGCGGGATGCAGAGGCGAACCATTCCGCTCCCCTCCCTGTGTGACCCACGATGCTTTCGGCGAAGCAGCGCCGACCCGGCAGGTCGGGGCGGGTCTTGCTTCAGCGCAGGCCCAGCCAGAGGGTGGCGATGCCCAGAAAGGAGAAGAAGCCGACGATGTCGGTGATGGTGGTGACGAAGGGACCCGATGAGACGGCTGGGTCGACGCCCATGCGGTTGAGGGCGAGCGGGATCAGGATGCCGCCGAGCGCCCCCGAGGCCAGCACCGTCAGGAGCGCCAGCCCGATCACCACCCCGAGTTCGGCGATCTCGAACCACGTTGCCGCGATCACGCCGACGATCAGCGCGAAGGCGAGGCCGTTAAGCAGGCCGACGCACAGCTCGCGCCGAACGATGCGCCAGGCATTGGTCCGCCCGAGTTCGCGCGTGGCCAGCGCCCGTACCGTCACGGTCATGGTCTGCGTTCCCGCATTGCCGCCCATCGAGGCGACGATCGGCATCAGGACGGCCAGCGCGACCATCTTCTGGAGCGTGCCTTCGAACATCCGGATCACGGTGGCAGCGAGGAGTGCCGTGAGCATGTTGGCGAACAGCCAGGTGAAGCGGCTACGCGCGATATAGAAGACGTCGTCCGACAACTCCTCCTCGGCGTGCACTCCGCCGAGCGCCTTAAGATCCTCGTCGGCCTCTTCCTCGATCACGTCGACGATGTCGTCCACCATGATCACGCCGACCAGCCGGTTGCTCTCGTCGATGACCGCCGCCGAGACCAGGTTGTAATGCTGGAACAGGCGGGCGACATCCTCCTGGTCGTCGGTGGCGTGCACCACGTCCGGATCGCTCACCATGAGGTCGCCGATGCGGACCGGGCGCTTGGAGCGCAGCAGCTTGTCGAGCGGAACCGTTCCACACAGGTGGTAGGCCGGGTCGACGACGAAGATTTCGTAGAATGTGTCGGGCAGGTCCTCGGTCTCGCGCATGAAATCGATCGTCTGCCCGACCGTCCAGAACGGCGGCACGGCGATGAATTCCGTCTGCATGCGCCGCCCGGCGGAATCCTCCGGGCAGTCGAGGGAGCGCTGCAGGGCGATGCGTTCGGGGACGGGAAGCTGGTCGAGAATCTCGGCGCGGTCTGCCTCGTCCAGGTCTTCGAGAATCGAGACCGCATCGTCGGATTCGAGCTCGCGCACGCCCTCCGCAACCGTCTGCGGCTCGAGTTCTTCCAGGATGTCGTCGCGGACCGCGTCGTCGACCTCGGTCAGGGCGGCGAAGTCGAAGTCGCGGCCGAGGAGCTCGATCAGGCGCGGGCGGCGTTCCGGGTCGAGCGCTTCGAGGAGATCGCCCAGATCGGCCTCATGCAGGTCCTCCACAAGCAGGCGGATGCGCGTACCTTCCGAGCGGTCGATCGCCTCCGAAATGGCGGCCACGAAATCGGGGTTGACCTGCTCGTCCTCGTCCCGGAAGGGCGGCGGGGCAGGTGCGTTGTCCGGTGTGCGGAGCGCCGGGCTGTCATCGACGTCCTGCATCGGCTGGTCCTTGCGAGAGGGAAACGCGGCCGCCTTTTATGCGCGGGCCGGCACGATGACAATGCGAGGGTAAATCCGATGCGGTGGAAATCACTTGGCGGCGCAGGCGGCCAAACCGCGCGGGGGCTTTGCAAGCCCTGCCCCGGGCCCTGGATGGGGAGCCTCGGTGAACGGATCGAATTGTCCCTTTCCACGTTGTCACGCGACAGCTTCGGCCAAGCTCGGCCGCGGCACGGCAGGAGGATGTGACCCTGGCCTATCCCTCCGGTTCTGCAAAGACGAGCGTTCCGCCGGCCGAGACCCCGGGCGCGGCCGGGCTGATGACGCTCGCCGTCGGGGTCGTCGTGCTGGCCGCGCTCTATGTCGGGCGCGACGTGTTCCTGCCCATCTTCATCGCCATTCTGCTCAGCTTCGTGCTGGCGCCACTGGTCGACCTGCTGCGCCGGACGCGGATCGGCCGCATCGCGTCGGTGCTCATCGCGACGCTCACGGCCGTCGGCATCATCGTCTCGCTGGCCTTCGTGATTGGCGCGCAGGTCGCCCAGCTCGCGACCGACGTGCCGCGTTACCAGGCGACCATCCGCGAGAAGGTGGCGCAGGTGCAGGCGGGCACGATCGGGTTCACGTCGCGTATGGTGAAGGACCTCGGCCGCGAGATCAAAAAGGCGGCCGAGGAGGCACCGGAGGCCCCGACGGCGGCGCCGGCGCCCGCGGAGCAGAAGCCTCTTCCGGTCGAGGTGCGCGTGCCGGATCCGACACCTCTGGAACTGGCGCAGCGGATCGTGGTGCCCGTGCTCAAGCCGCTGGCGACGACCGGCATCGTGTTCGTGATCGTCGTGTTCATCCTGATCCAGCGCCAGGATTTGCGCGACCGCCTGATCCGTCTGTTCGGGTCGAAGGACCTGCACCGCACCACGATCGCGATGGACGACGCCGCCCGACGTCTCAGCCGCTATTACATCGCCCAACTGGCCCTCAATGCGTCCTTCGGCGTGCTGATCACCGCCGGTCTCTGGCTGATCGGCGTGCCGAGCCCCGTGCTCTGGGGTATCTTCGCCGGGCTGATGCGCTTCGTGCCCTATGTCGGCGCGTTCATCGCCGCGGCCGGCCCGGTCGCGCTCGCGGCGGCGGTCGACCCTGGCTGGTCGATGGTGCTCTGGACGATGGCGCTCTTCGTCATCACCGAGCCGCTCATGGGCCAGGTCGTCGAGCCGCTCGTCTACGGGCAGGGCACCGGCTTGTCGCCCTTCGCGATCGTCGTCTCGGCGATCTTCTGGACGTGGTTGTGGGGACCGGTCGGGCTGGTTCTCGCGACGCCGCTCACCGTCTGCCTGGTCGTGCTCGGCCGCCATGTCGAGCGGCTCGAGTTTCTCGACGTGCTGCTTGGAGACCGGCCGGCCCTCACGCCGGTCGAGAACTTTTATCAGCGCATGCTGGCGGGCGACCCTGACGAGGCGCTCGAGCATGCCGAGCAGTTGCTGAAGGAGCGTTCGCTCTCCTCCTATTACGACGAGGTGGCGTTGAAGGCTCTGCAGCTTGCCGCCCATGATGCGCAACGCGGCGTGCTCACGGGGGAACAGATCGAGAGCATCAAGGAAGCGAGCAGGGGGCTGGTCACCGATCTTGCCGAGCACGACGACGTCGACCCGGCCCCTGCCGAAGCCGAGGAGGATGCAGCCGGGGCGACATTGTCGGAGAAGACGCTTCCCAAGCAGCCGGCCTTGCCCGAGATCGCTCCGCCTCCGTATGAGCTTCCCCCCGAATGGCGCGGCGAGGCACCCGTCATGTGCGTCGCCGGCCGCGGGCCCCTTGACGAAGGGTCGGCCGCGATGCTCGCGCAGCTCCTGGCCAAGCACGGGCTCGACGCCAAGGTGGTGCCGCACGACACCGTGTCGCGCTCGAACATCCTCGGTTTTGAAGCCGAGGGGGTTGCGATGATCTGCATCTCCTATCTCGACATCAGCGGCAATCCGGCCCACCTGCGCTATCTGCTGCGGCGCCTTCGCCAGCGCGCGCCACATGCATGCATTCTGGTCGGGTTGTGGCCGGCCGACGATGCCGTCCTGCGCGACGACGATCTGCGTGCAGCGATTGGCGCGGATTACTACGTGACCTCGTTGCGCGAGGCGGTCGCCGCGTGCCTGGAGGTGGCGCACAAGGCCAGCGAGCGCCACGCACGCAACGACGAGACCGACACGGATGAGGCGAAACCGCTGCCCCGTGCAGGAGCGGCGGCCCAACCGGAACCGGTCACCTCACAGCCCTGAGCGGCCATGTTGTCCCGCGCCGCACCGCGTGGGAGAAGCCCCGTTGGCGGAGATATCCATCACATGCGCTTTCATGGCACTGACGCTTACGTCGCCACCGAGGATCTGAAGGTCGCCGTCAACGCCGCGATCGTGCTTGAGCGACCGCTGCTGGTGAAAGGCGAGCCGGGCACAGGCAAGACGGTCCTCGCCGAGGAGATCGCCAGGAGCCTTGGCGCGCCGCTGTTGAGCTGGCACATCAAGTCGACGACGAAGGCGCAGCAAGGCCTTTATGAATACGACGCCGTCTCACGCCTGCGCGACAGCCAACTCGGCGATCCGCGCGTGTCCGACATCGGCAACTACATCAAGCGCGGCAAGCTGTGGGAAGCATTCGAGTCCGAGACGAGGCCCGTGCTGCTGATCGACGAGATCGACAAGGCCGATATCGAGTTCCCCAACGACCTCCTGCTCGAACTCGACCGGATGGAGTTCCACGTCTACGAAACCGGTCAGTCGGTGCGGGCGCGGCGACGGCCGATCGTGGTGATCACGTCCAACAACGAGAAAGAGCTGCCCGACGCATTCCTGCGCCGATGTTTTTTCCACTACATCAAGTTTCCAGACGCCGAGACGATGGCGCAGATCATCGAGGTGCATTACCCCGGCATCAAGCGCCGGCTCGTCGAGGAGGCGCTGCGCATCTTCTTCGACATCCGCGAGGTGCCTGGCCTCAGGAAGAAGCCGTCGACCTCCGAGCTTCTCGACTGGCTCAAGCTCCTGCTGTCAGAAGACATCGGCCCCGACCTCCTGCGCGAGCGCGATCCCCGCAAGCTGATCCCGCCGCTGCACGGCGCACTGCTCAAGAACGAGCAGGACGTGAGCCTGTTTGAAAAACTCGCCTTTATCAGCCGCCGTGAGGGGCGATAGGCGACGGCTCTCCTCGTCACCGCAACACTCCTTGCCGTCGTGACGCTGAGCGTGTGGAGGACCATCGTTCACGAGCGGCGCAGGCGGGCGCGTCGACGTCGCGGTGAGGATGATGGCGGTTACGGGGCTGCCGGCGGCAGTAGCGCAGATTGGGTTGCCGATGCGGGTGGAGGCGGGGGTGGTGGCGATGGAGGTGGAGGAGGTGACTGAGGTTGAGGGGGTGATTGATGCTTCGCCCGATGACGCAGCTCAATCCGCCCTCACTCCTCCGCCGGCTTCTCGAGCGAGGCGATCCAGAAGGCGATGGCGCCGGCGGTCGTGGTAGCCGCCAGAATCCAGATCACGGGGTCGTAGGTGCCGGTCGCTTCCCACAGCCAGGCGAGGGCGACGGGCGCGGCGGTGCGCGGCAGCATCATCACGAGATTCGTGGCGCCCGTGATCGCGCCGAACGCGCGCGCGCCAAGAATCTCGACGGTGCCGGCGGCGCGCACGATCGTCAGCGCGCCGTTACCGAGCCCGAACAGGCCGACATAGAGCAGGAGGCCGGCGAAGCCGAGCCTCTCGACCGCGAACAGGACGAGCATCGCAGCCGGGAAGAACAGCACGGCAATCCGGCCCGCGACGCGCGCCGGAACGGCCTCGCCTACGAACACCAGAAGCACGCGCGACGCGAGCTGCGCCGGGCCGAACAGCGCGAGGCCCAGCACGATCGTGTCCAGGGCAAGGCCGCGCTCGCGCAGCAGCGGGATGATGTGGAAGGTGACGCCGTTGAACATGAAGGTCTGCGCCGAGAAGCAGATTGCCAGGGCCCAGAAGGCGCGCCGGGTGAGGGCGCGGCGCAAGGGGGAGGGGTCGCGCGCCAGACCGGGCGTCGCCGTCTCGCCGCTGCGGCTGCCGCGCGTGCCCCTGAGCAGCACGCCGTTGAGCAGCGCCGGGATCAGCAGCTGGATCAGGGCCAGCGCGAGCAGCGCCTGGCGCCAGCCGAAGGCGTCGATCAGCAGCTTGGTGAGCGGGATGAAGACCGTTGATGAGAGGCCGCCCAGGAAGGCGAGATACGAGATCGCCCGCCGGTAATCCTTGACGTTGGCGGTGACCACCGCGAAGGGCACGTCCTGCACGGTGCTGGCGGTGGCGATGCCGATGCCGATCCAGAGCGCGTAGAACCCCGCGAGCGTGTCGACCCGTGACCACAGCGCCAGCAGCACCGCCCCGGCGGCCGCCCCGAACGTCATCACCTTGTGGCCGCCGTGTCGGTCGATCCAAGCGCCGACGGGGATTGAGGCGAGCCCGGCCGCCAGGAGGCCGGCCGCCAGGGCGCCGTTGAGGTCGGCGCGCGACCAGCCGAGCTCGGCTTCCATCGGCTCGACGAACAGGGAAAAAGCGAAATAAAGGGTTCCCCAGCCCACGAGCTGAGCAAGGCCGAGGCCCCAGACCAGCGGGCTCGAGGCGGCGAAGCGGCGTTCATCAGGGCCGGTGGGATGGATCACGCTGAAGTCTCAGGCAGGGAGGGCTTGGCAGGAAGGCGAAAAGCGCGCTCGTGTCGGGAGTGGCTCGACGAATGGCAAGGCGACTTGATAGGTCAAAGCCGGTTGAGCAAGGATGAGCTATGCGTATCGCCGTCGGCGGCTTTATGCACGAGACGAATACCTTCGTGGCGCGCCCGACGACGTGGGACGATTTCGCGCGCGGTGGTGCCTGGCCCGGCGTTAAGACCGGGCGGGAGATGTTCGCGGCCCTGGAGGGCCTCAACTTCGCCGCCTCGCATTTCATCGAGGCAGTGCAAAGGGCGCGGCATTCGATCGTGCCGCTGGCCTGGGCCGCGGCGCTCCCGTCGGGCCGGGTGACCGATGACGCTTTCGAATGGATGAGCGCGCTTCTGTGCGAAGGGATCGAACGCGAGCGCCCGGATGCCGTGTTCCTCGAGCTGCACGGCGCCATGGTGACGGAAAGCCTGGACGATGCCGAAGGCGAGCTTCTTCGCCAGATCCGGCGGGTGACCGGTCCGCGCGTGCCGATCCTCGTGGCGCTCGACCTTCACGCCAATGTTTCGGAGCTGATGGTCGCGAGCGCGGATTTCATCTCCTGCTTTCGCACTTACCCGCATGTCGACCGGGGCGCAGCGGGCACGCGGTGCTTCGACTGGCTGCCGCGCGTCTTGTCCTGGAAGGCAGGGCCGGCGCGCGCGTTTGGGCAGCTTCCGTTCCTGATTCCGATCACGGCCGGCTGCACCATCCTCGAGCCGGCCCATTCCCTTTACGAGGAATTGAAGATGATCGAGGCCGACACGGGCGTCCATCTGTCCCTCGCCATGGGATTTCCGCCCGCTGACGTTCCTGACGTGGGCCCGAGCGTGATCGCCTATGGCCGCGAGCAGGAACTGGTCGATGAGGCCGCCAGCCGCCTCTATGCGGCGGTCATTGAGGCGGAGCCGGACTTCGCCGCGCACGAGGCGGTGCCGGCGCTGGAAGCCGTGGTCGAGGCAATGGGTCTCGCGCGGCGTGCCAACCGCCCGGTGATCCTCGCCGACACGCAGGACAATCCGGGCACGGGCGCGCCCGCGACCACGACCGGAGTGATCGACGAACTGTTGCGGCAGGGAGCCGAGCGCGCTCTCGTCGGTATCGTCCACGATCCCATCGCCGCGGGAGAAGCACATGCGGCGGGGTTGGGCGGGGAGGTCTCGACCCTAGGCGGGGAGGGGGAGGGGCCCGGGCAGGTTCCCCT
The DNA here is from genome assembly GCA_036556825.1 of Beijerinckiaceae bacterium. GTDB lineage: Bacteria > Pseudomonadota > Alphaproteobacteria > Rhizobiales > Beijerinckiaceae > JAJKJG01. Next base: position 7,727 of record DATBIR010000042.1, on the reverse strand, counting down.
TGCCGGCCCGTGGCGGGTGGTGGCGCTAAGCAATGGTCGCTATGCGGTCACGTCATCGGCGCTGCAATCCGGCGAGGTCACCATGGGCCCGAGCGCGCTGCTGGCCAAGGATGGGGTCGAGGTGCTGGTCTCGAGCATCCGCCAGCAGCCGATCCACCGCGAGGCCTTCACGCATCTCGGCATCGACCTGCAATCGCGAGGGATCATCGTCCTGAAATCGTCGGTGCACTTTCGCGCCGCTTTCCAGGCAATTGCGGAAAGGGTGATCGTTTGCGCGGCTCCGGGCGTTAGTCTCGAAGACCCATCTGGTTTTGCCTATACCAAGATCAGGCCCGACGTGCGGCTCAGGCCTGGGGAGTCTTGATTGTCGACCATGCACCGCCTGATCCTCCTGCGTCATGGCAAGTCGGCCTGGCCCGACGGCACCGGCGACCTCGATCGTCCGCTTGCCCATCGCGGCCGCGAAGCTTCGCCGCGCATGGGCGCCTATCTTGCCAGCGAGCAGCTCATCCCTGACCTCGTCCTCGTCTCGCCGGCGCGGCGAACGCAGGAAACCTGGGCACTCGTCAGGCCTCACGTGGGCGAGGTGGCGGTGCGCATCGAGCCACGCATTTACGAAGCTCCCGCCGAGGGTCTGCTTGGCGTCGCGCGCGAGACGGATGCGGATACGGCCACGCTGATGATCATCGGTCACAATCCGGGGGTGGCCGACCTATTGCGGCTTCTGGTGGACGACGGCGACCGCCTCGCCTTCACCAAGGCCATGAAGAAATACCCGACCGCTGGCCTTGCCGTCATCGACCTGCCGAGCGGCTCCTGGCGCGAACTTTCGCCACGATCGGGTCGTCTTGATCGCTTCGTCACGCCGAATTCGCTGGGGCTCGGCGAAGACGAGTGACGCTGCCTGGTCGAGAGTGCCGACCAGTGTCGCTTTGCGAGTCACGTGAAATCCTGGGGGCCCCTTGCTGTCCCTGACCGTTGGCCTGATTTTGATTCTTGCCGGAACCGCGCAGCTGGTTGCGCAGCTTCCTGTCGTGACTGCGGACCTGCGTGGCGGGGCGGAAGAGGTCGGACGCGCGACTCCGGCCGATGCTTCGGCCTTCGTGGCGGAAGCACGCGCGGTGACGAACTGGCGCGCGGAAGCGGTGCGCGACCTCGACCCGATGCCGTTGTCCGCCATGGCCGTCTTGGCGAGCGTCGAACGCCCGGTGGTGACGCGTTGCGTCAAGCTCAACAATTATTGGTGCATCAAGCAGGCGCGATGGAGCGGCGAGATCGGCGCCGACGTCGAGGGCCATGTCGGCTTCGCGACGGCGGAGCACGGCGCCGACGCGGCCGTGAAGCTGCTGCGCCGCTACTATCTCGAGCTCGATCGCAAGTCGGCGCTTGCCATTGCGCGTCGCTGGGCGCCGGCAGAGTGCCTCACTGCCGCATCCGGGCCGCCGACGATGCTGGCCATACGCGGCCTCGGCAACACGCTGCGCGCACGCTGGTTGGCGGCGCGGCGTGCCAGGCCCGCCCGCGTCAGGGTGGCCGCCAAAGGGAATATGGCGCTGCCGCGAAGGCCGGCTGCGAACCGCGTCTCGGCCGTGCCGCTGCGGCCGCTTCCGGTGGTGTCCGTGCCGAACATCATGGCCGGTGTCGGCGCTCCGCAACCAGCCGACGCCGCTCGGCTGCCTGCGCGCGTCCCGCCGCGCCGCCAGCCGACGCCAGCGTCAGTGACTGCCGCCAAGGCGGCCACGACCGCGCGCGCCCAGTCCCGCGCGGCGTCGGGCCGCAATGCCGCCGCGACGGCCAGAGCGGCCGCGCGCGCCTCGGCATCCGCGCCGCCGGAGGGCATCGCAGCCAAGCCCGGCACGAGGATAGCCAGCGCCAGCCCCGTGCCGGCGCCGCCGCTGCGGCCTGACACTGTCGCCGCGGCAACGCCGTCTCCATCGCCGCCTTCGCGGCCGGTTCTTGCCTGCGCGCCGGACGAGCGGCGCATTCAAAACTATGCGGCCCGCATGGTGCAGGGTCTCGACCTGCAGCCGGGTGACGACCTCAAGCTCTTCGACCCCGACGGAACTCCGGGGCCCAATCTGACGCGGGTCCTCCTGTCCATGTCGTCGTTTGAGCTCGGGCATCTGCGCGCAAGCCTCGAATTGGTGGCCGGGGCGGTCGAGCGGGCGACGCCGCGGCCTGCCTCGGGCAGGCCGAACGAAACCGCTCCGAGCCAGTGATGCCTTGACCGTCGGGCCGGCGCTTGCATCCGTCGCCCGACGTCACCACTGTCCGGTCAGTCTCGGATTCCATTCTTCGTGTCCATCCTCACCGACATTGCCGAGCGCGCCGGGTCGGCCGCGCAATCGTTGTGGCAGGCGTCGAGCCAGCTGATCCAGCCGTCCATGCGCCTTGGCGTGACCGGCCTTGCCCGGTCAGGCAAGACGGTATTCACGACGGCGCTTGTGCATCATCTGATGGAGGGAAGCCCGCTGCCCGCCTTCCGGGCCGCCGCGGAAGGACGCATCCGCCGCGCCCGGCTGGCCCACCAGCCTGACGACGACGTCGCACGCTTTCCCTACGAGGAGCATGTGGCGGCGCTCCTGACCGGGCGGCGCTGGCCGCCGTCGACGACGCGCATCAGTGAGCTGCGGGTCGACATCGATTACGAGCGCCCCCCCGGCTGGCGTTCCGGGCCGGCGACGCTGGCGCTCGACATCGTCGACTATCCCGGCGAGTGGCTGCTCGACCTCGCCCTGATCGACACGAGCTACCGCGACTGGTCGCACGAAACGCTTGCCGCGAGCCGCCGCCCGGCGCGCGCGGCGCTGGCCGCGCCGTGGCACGCCAGCCTTCAGGGGCTCGATCCGCATGGTCCTCCCGACGAGGTCCTGGCTGCCGAGGCGAGTGATCGCTTCAAGGCATATCTGGCGGCCTTGCGGGCCGGGCCCGAGGTGGTGGCGACGACGCCGCCGGGCCGCTTCCTGATGCCGGGAGACCTGGCCGGCTCGCCGGCGCTGACCTTCGCGCCGCTCGACCTTCCGGCGTCGGCGTCGATGGCGTCGACCACCCTTGCGGGCCTGATGGAGCGCCGCTTTGAAGCATATAAGCGGTACGTGGTCCGGCCGTTTTTCCGCGAGCATTTCCAGCGCATCGACCGCCAGATCGTTCTCATCGACGTGCTCGCTGCGATCGATGCCGGGCCGGCCGCGCTGGCCGAGCTCGAGGACGCGCTCGACAGTGTGCTGATGGCCTTCAATGCCGGCCGCAACACAATGCTGACGCGGCTGTTCGCGCCGCGCGCCGACCGCGTCCTGTTCGCCGCCACCAAGGCGGATCACGTTCATCACACCAGCCACGACCGGCTCGACCGGCTGTTGCGGCTGCTCGTCAATCGCGCCGTGCGGCGCACCGAGGGGGCAGGCGCGCGCGTCGGCACGGTGGCGCTGGCCTCCGTGCGTGCCACCCGTGAGACCAGCGTGCGCGAGCGCGGCGAGACGCTCAAGGCGGTCGCAGGCACGCCCGAGGCAGGCGAGCATATCGGCGACGATCGGTTCGACGGCGAAACCGAAGCGGCGGTCTTTCCCGGCGAACTGCCGGAGCGCCCCCAGGCGGTGCTGGAAGGTGCCGTCCCGGCGGGCTCGTTGCGCTTTCCACGCTTCCGGCCACCCACGATCGCCCGCGATGCCGCCGGGCGGCCGGCGTCCCTGCCGCATATCCGCCTCGACCGGGCGCTCGAATTCCTCATCGGCGATCGATTGACATGACCCGCAAACCGCGCGCCTTCCGCCTCGATGACCCGGATGTGGTGACCGTTGCCCAAGATGACGCCGGCGGGTCTCCGCGCGCGCCGATCGTCGTGACCGAGGAGCCGATGGAGGCGATCACCGCCGCCGACGGAACGCCGGTCCCGGTGCGCCCGCGTCGCGCACCGTGGCTCGGCATGCTCGTGTCGGCGCTCGGCGGTCTCGTCGCCCTGGCGCTCGGCCTCGCGGTCGAGCAGCTGATCGCAGATCTGTTTCGCATCGCCCCGTGGCTTGGATGGCTGGCGCTCGCGCTTGCGGTCCTGGCCCTGCTCGCTTTGCTGGCGATCATTGCGCGCGAGACGGCTGGCGTGTTGCGCGAGCGCCGTATCGAGCACCTGCGTGAGGCCGCCGCTGACGCTCTCGCGGTTCGGGATCACGAGGCGGCCAAGCGCATTGTTGCCGACCTTGCGAAACTTTATCGCTTACGCCCGCAGAGCGCCGAGAACCGCAGGCGCCTCGAAAGCCTGGCGGGCGAGATCATCGATGCCGATGACCGGATCGCCATCGCCGAACGCGAACTCCTGGTGCCGCTCGACGTGCAGGCGAAACGGGTCATCGCCCATGCCGCCAAGCAAGTCTCGGTCGTGACGGCGGTGAGCCCGCGGGCGATCGTCGACGTTGCCTTCGTGCTGTTCGCGGCGGTGCGGCTGCTGCGCCGCGTTGCCGCCATCTATGGCGGTCGTCCGGGGCTGCTAGGCTTCCTGCGCCTCGCCCGGGCGGCCTTCAGCCATCTCGCCGTCACCGGCGGCGTTGCGGTCGGCGACAGCATCGTGCAGCAGGTGCTCGGCCTGGGCCTCGCGGCGCGCATCTCAGCCAAGCTGGGGGAAGGCGTTTTGAACGGTCTGATGACTGCCCGTTTTGGCCTTGCCGCGCTGGCGGTATGCCGGCCGCTGCCCTTCGTCCGCGAAGAGCCGCCGAAGCTCGGCGACGTGGCGGGCGAGCTTCTATCGAACGTGAAGCAGGCCGCCGAGCGGGAATGACAATCGCTCTCTCTTCCAAGTCCCTTAGCGCGTGATCTTGGGCTCGTCCCGCTGATCTCGGTGGGAGGCATTGCACCTCTCCATCGAGATGGTCGTAGCGGATCGGTGGCTCGCGCTGGCCGGGCACTGAAGGACACCAAGCCGGCCAAGACCGCTCAAGCCACTCGGCAGCTTTTGCCGTCCGGCCAGCAGATTTCGCCGGGCGGCGCCGCTTCCGAGCGAGCAGAATCGTTGTTCTGCAAGGCTTTTTCGGTTGGCATGGAGGTTGCCGGAAAGCCCTCGGGCAAGATCCCCGCGCGCCTTTGCGACGGGAAGGAGGGTTCAGTCATGGGTATTTTTGGAGCAATGACGACGGCCGTGTCGGGGCTGCGGTCACAGGCTTATGCGCTCGAGAACATTTCCGGCAACATCGCAAACTCGCAGACCACCGGCTTCAAGCGCGTGGAGACGAGCTTCGTCGACCTCATTCCGGAGCTGCCCTATCGTCGGGAACTCGCCGGCTCGGTCAGCACCTACTCCCGTCTCACCAACACCATTCAGGGCGACCTGCAATCGACCGGCGTCTCGACGCATATGGCGATCAATGGCGAAGGCTTTTTCATCGTCCAGGAGCGCACCGGCTACAACAACAATCGTCCGACCTTCGGCGGCATCGATCTCTACACTCGGCGCGGCGACTTCACGGTCGACCGGGACGGATACCTGGTCAACGGCGCCGGTTTCTATCTGCGCGGTTCCTCGATCGATCCGATAACCGGCGAGCTCCGGGGCGGTGGCTCCGGCATCATTCAGATCTCGTCCGATCCGCTGCCGGCGCGGCCGACGACGCAAATCGAATACACCGCCAACCTGCCGAGCGCGCCCGGAACCGCGGCGCGAGAAGCGGCCAACGGTGCTCTGCTATCCGACCTTCTCGGCCCTCCGCCCGCCGCTCCGTCCGCGCCCAATCCGGCGTTTCCGGCCGCCTACGATCCGCGCATCTTGACCGGCTCCGCAAGCCCCGGCCCGGCGGTCGTCGGCAGTGACTCGAGCCGCTTCATGAGCCAGAGCATCGAGGGTGGACTGGTCCCGGCCTATAACGCGGTGGGCGCCCGCATCGACGTTCAGCTGCGCTGGGCGAAGGTGGCGGCGACCAACATGCCGGCGACCGCGACTGGAACGGCCGACATCCGGGGCGCCTATACCCTCGGCGCCGGCAATGACGGCAACCTCACCATCAATGGCACCCCCATCGCTCTGGTCGCCGCCGACGACGCGACTTCGATCCTGAGCAAGATCAACGCGGAAAGCACGACCACGGGCGTCACGGCGCGGATCGACACCAGCGGGCAGCTGGTCCTCACCTCCGAAGACACCACCAGCGACGTCGTGGTCGCCGGCACCGGCGTCACCCTGACCTCGCTCGGCATAACGGCCGGGACGAACAATCCGGTGACCGGTCAGGACACCTGGAACCTGTTTTATGCGGAGGACCTCAGCGCCACCGGAAACCAGCCGGCCTGGCGGAACGTGGGCGTGCCCTTCACCTTCAATTCGAGCGGCGTGATGACCAATCCGGCCTCCGGGGTCGTGAACGTGTCCAACCTGACGGTCGCCGGCAATACGATCGGCAACGTTCGTCTCAATTTCCTCGGCGGCTCGAGCGGCTTGACGCAATACGCCTCGGCCGACGGGCGCGTCGGGCAGGCGACGCTCCAGCAGGACGGCTATTCGGCCGGCACACTGGATTCGATCTCGGTAACCGGCGACGGCCGCATATCGGGAAGCTACTCGAACGGCCGCGTCGTGCCGGTCGCGCAGATCTCCGTGGCGCAGTTCAACGCCGACAACGCCCTCAAGCGGCGTGACGGCGGCACTTACGAGCAGACGCTGGAATCGGGTCTGCCGATGATCGGTCTCGGTGGCGCGACGCTCATCGGCGGCAACGTCGAAGGCTCCAACACGGACATCGCCGAGGAGTTCTCGAAGATGATCGTGACGCAGCAGGCCTATTCGGCGAATACGCGCGTCGTCACGACCTCGCAGCAGATGCTGAGTGACGTCCTCAACATGGTGCGCTAGGTCGTAGGCGCGCTGGGGAGATAGACGATGGGTTTGCTGACGGCGCTCAACACGGCGGCATCCGGCCTGCGCAGCACGCAGGTCGGCCTCGACGTCGTCGCATCGAACGTCGCCAACGCCAATTCGATCGGGTATTCCCGACGCACGGTGGTCGCGGTTCAGTCCGTGGCAGGCGACCGCACCACCGGCGTCAGGAGCGACACGATCGAGCGGGTGCTCGACGCCGCCCTGCAGAAGCAGCTACGGCTCGAGACCTCGGGCGCGGCCTACACGTCGTCAATGGCGCGGTTCGCGCTCGAGCTCGACCGTCTGTTTGGCGAGCCCGGAAGCGCATCGTCCCTGGACGGCTCGCTGAATGCCTTCACGGAGTCCTTGCAGCGCCTCGCGTCCGACCCCTCCCTCTATACCGCGCGGACCGAGGTGCTCAAGGCAGGCGACGTCCTGGCCGGACGCATCGCCAGCATTGCCGAGAGCGTCCAGACCCTGCGCAGCGAGGCAGAGGGGCGCCTCGCCTCGGCGGTCGATCGTGCCAACGATCTGCTGAAGGGCATCGCCGCGCTCGATTCCGACATCAGATCGGCGACGTCCCGCACGGCATCGCCGGCCCTGCTCGATGAGCGCGATCGCATGATCAACGAGCTGTCGCAGCTCATGGATGTGCACGTGACCACCGCGGCCGACGGCTCGGTGAGCATAACCACCGGCGGCGGGTTGAATCTCCTCACCGGCGGCGCCCCGATTGCGCTCAGCTTCGATGGCCGCGGCCGCCTCGGGCCGCAGAACCTTTATTCAAGCGTCGATGCCGAACGTAGTGTGGGCACGATCACGGCGACTACGTATGGCGGCGCCAGCATGGACGTGCTCGCCAATGGTCTCATTCGCTCCGGTGAGATCGGGGCGG
>DATBIR010000041.1:0-16772 GCA_036556825.1 Beijerinckiaceae bacterium | reverse complement strand
GGTCACGCGCAGATAGCCAAGGTCCCCCTCGACACGCGAGCGCACCGGACGGATGCGGATGGTTTCGCGGCTCAGCTTGACCTCGAGCGGCTCCTTGCGCTCCTTGCGCTGGATCCTGAGCCGCACCGTGGTGTTGACCGGACCGCGCATCTTGTCGACCGCCTGGTTGAGGGTGAGCCCCTGCACCTGCTCGTCATCGATATGCGTGATCACGTCATTGGCCAGGATGCCGGCCCGGGCGGCCGGGGTCTCGTCGATCGGCGTGACGACCTTCACCAGGCCCTCTTCCATCGTGACCTCGATGCCGAGCCCGCCGAACTCGCCCCGGGTCGTCACCTGCATGTCACGGAAGCTCTTGGGATCCATGTAGCTCGAATGCGGATCGAGCCCGGCCAGCATGCCATTGATCGCCGATTCGATCAGCTTGGCCTCGTCGGGCTTCTCCACATAGTCCGTGCGGACTTTCTCGAATACGTCTCCGAACAGGCTGAGCTGCCGATACGTCTCGGCCGAAGCGGCGACGGCGCTCGACAGCAAATTGTCTTGCGAGACCAATGTCGTCGCGCCGGCACCGACGAGGGCGCCCATCAAAACCAGTGACAGTTTGCGCATTATCCGCGAACCTTTTCGCTTTGCGATCTCGCCCACCACGGCCCCGGATCAATCGAACCGCCGTCTTTCCGGAACTCGACATAGAGCACGGGGTCATTCGTCTCAATGGCGCCCGCCGCCGGAGACACCGACGATGCCTCGCCCATGGTCGCGACGGGTTCACCAGCGAGCACGAATTGACCCACCTCGACACTGATGTGGTCCATGCCTGCCAGAAGTAAATAGTAGCCGCTTCCGGCATTGATGATCAAGAGTCGCCCGAACGACCGGAACGGCCCGGCGAACACGACCCAGCCGTCGGCCGGGCTCGAAACGACCGCCTTCGGACGGGTGGTGATCGAGATGCCGCGCGTCGTTCCGCCATAGCCGTCGGGAGCCCCGAAGGCGCGCACCACATCGCCTCCGACAGGCAGCGGAACAAGCCCGCGCGCCTCGGAAAACGGGATTTTCGGTGCAAGGCGCGCCGGATCGCGGAACGCGGCTGCGGCAAAGCGCTCGCGCGTCTCAGGGGCCCGTTTCGATTCCGCGGCCTTGCGCTGCGCGGCGGCGATCTCGCGCTCCATGCGCTCGATCAATTCTCTGAGAGACCGGGCCTGCGCGGCCAGTTCGGCTGCCCGTTCGCGTTCGCTCGTAATGCCTTGCTGCGCCTGGGCCAATTGCTCCTGACGCGCGGCGGTGAGGGCAGCGAGGCGCTCCTGTTCGCCGGTCAGGTCGGCAACCTCGCCCTTCAACGCGTGGCTATCGGCAGCGATCGCCTGTTTGAGGCGGACCAGCTCGCCCAGGTCGGTGGCCAGCGCCTCGGTCTCGCCGCGCAGGTCCGGCACGACGGCTCCGAGCAGCATCGCCGTGCGCACGGCCCCCAGCATATCCTTCGGCTGCACCAGCACGGCCGGCAACGGCCGACGGCCCATGCGCTGCAGCGCGGCGAGAATCTCCACGATCACGCCGCGGCGCGCGTCCAGCGAACGCCGGATGGCTGCCTCGCTCGTGGTCAGCATCTGCAGGCGCTCCTCGGTGCGCCGGATGCGATCTTCAGCCGCACGCATTCGTTCGCCGGTGGCGAGCAAGGCGGCATTGAGCTTGGCGCGATCAGCTTTGAGCGCTTCGACCTCGCGTTCGAGCCGCTGCCGTGATTCGCCGCTGGCGGCGAGAGCGTCCTCGACGTCCTGCAGAGCGCGTTCGCGCTTTGCTTTCTCCGCCGGATCGCCCGCCGCGGCTGCCGCTCCGGAAGTTCCTGCCGTCCTCGGCGAGCCCTGCTGCGCCAAGCTTCCGAACGGGAGCCCGCCGCTCGCGCAGGCGAGGAGCATGAGCGCGGCGACGTTGCGCAAGCGGGAGCGAGTGGTCACGGGTCCTTAGAGCATGATCTGGCGAAGTGGTCACCACTTCGCCCTTGGATCACGGCCCGAATGGAGCAAGGGCTGCATCGCTTCGGTCCCGGGCGCTCGCCGTCCTGGATCGGCTTAGGTATCCTGATCTTTCGCCGAAGCGGTGACCACTTCGCCGGACCTAGCCACCCGTGCGGTGATAGGGATGGCCAGCCAGAATCGTGAGCACGCGATACAGTTGCTCGACGACCAGCGCGCGCACCAGTTGATGCGGCAGGGTCAGGCTGCCGAAGGCAAGGACCAGATCGGCGGCGTTGCGCACCCGCGGATCGAGACCGTCGGGGCCGCCGATCACGCAGACGAGCCGATCGCGGCCCTCGTCGCGCCAGGCAGCGATGCGCTGGGCCAATGCCTCGCTGGTCAGGGAGCGGCCGCGCTCGTCGAAGGCGATCACGACCGATGTGGCGGCTTTATCGAGAATGGCCGCGCCTTCCTCGGCGCGGCGCTCATCCTCGCGTCGGCCACGGCTCTCGGCAATTTCCACCAGTTGCAGCGGCGAGAGCCCATGCGATCGGCCAAGCGCCTCGACGCGCTCGCGATAGCGGTCGACCAGATCGCGTTCGGGGCCTTCCTTCAGGCGCCCGACGGAAATGACGGCGAGCTTCACGCCGGCCGGGAGCGGCCTCGCTTCAGCACGAAGCGAGCCCCCTCTCCTTCGGGTTGCGTCCCCTCTGCGCGGCCTCGGCGTCGCATGATCGAAAGCGGATGCCGCCCCGGCTCGGGGCAAGCCGTCGCCGGACCAGGCTCAGACGAGGGCGCGCTCGGACGGTCGGTCGGCGCCCCACATCTTCTCGAGGTTGTAGAAGCTGCGTACCTCGGGACGGAAGATGTGCACGAGGACGTCGCCGGCATCGATCAGCACCCAGTCACAGGCCGGCAGGCCTTCGACCCTGGCGGTCCCGAAGCCCTTGTCCTTGAGGGCCTGCAGGACACGATCGGCGATCGATCCCACATGGCGATGGGAGCGGCCCGAGGTGATGATCATGGTGTCGGCGATCGAGGTTTTGCCGGTGAGGTCGATTTCGACCGTGTCCTCGGCTTTCATGTCCTCGAGGCAGGAAAGGGCGAGAGCCCTCATATCCCCTTCCTGCGAAGCATTCGCTTCGAAGGAGGGAGGAAGCGGTGAATAGTCCGCTTCACGCGGAGACAGTCGGTTCAGTGCCAGACCCTCTTCAACCGGCGCAAATGCTGCGCCGCAACGGTTAACATAGTGTTACTTGCCCCCGGTTTTCAACGGGCGGGCGGGGCCGAAATTGCACCCTGTCTGCGAAGCTCCGATGACGACAGGGCGGAGCGCGGCCCATGCAGGAAGACCCAGGCCGGCGCACTCAGGCTGGCCAGCAGGGGCGCGTCGCTCTCGTCAATGCGGAACGGCGCCAGGGCGGTCGCCGCCTTGGAGCCGGCGGCGCGCAAGGTCCAGCCCGGCCGGTCGACGACGGCCAGCGGCATCAACCCGGCGATGGTCTGCCACCCGCGCCAGCGGTGGAAGCTGGCGAGGCTGTCGGCGCCCATGATCCAGACGAAACGGACCGTCGGGCAGCGCCCGGCAAGATAGCTCAGCGTCTCGACGGTGTAGCTTGCCCCGATCGCCTCCTCGAAACAGGTGATGTCGATGCGCGGATGCCGCGCCAGGTCGCGGGCCGCCTCGGCCCGCCGGCACGCCGGCGGCAGCTCGCTGCGATCCTTCAACGGATTGCCGGGCGTCACCACCCACCAGACCCGGTCGAGCCGCAGGCGCTTGAGCGCCATTCGGCTGACATGGCGATGACCCGCATGGGCCGGATGGAACGAGCCGCCGTAAAGGCCGATGCGCAGGCCCGGCGCATGGGCGGGCAGGCGGACCACCGCGTCCCGTCCCGCCCGCAGGTCGGACGTGTCCGACTTGCGGGCGACAAAGCCACTCTCGGGCGAGCCCGAGAGTGGGTGGGTGATGGCCAGGGAGGAGGTCTCGCCGTGGCTCAAGGCCGGGTTTGTCCGTTGCCGCGGACCCGATATTTGAACGAGGTCAGCTGTTCGACGCCGACCGGCCCGCGCGCGTGCATGCGCCCCGTGGCGATGCCGATCTCGGCGCCGAAGCCGAACTCGCCGCCGTCGGCGAATTGCGTCGACGCGTTGTGCAGCACGATGGCCGAATCGACCTCGCCGAGGAACCGCTCGGCGGCGTCGATATCCCCGGTCACGATCGCATCGGTATGGTGCGAGCCGTAGGTCTCGATGTGGGCGATCGCAGCCGGCAGGTCCTCGACCACGCGGGCCGCGATGACGGCATCGAGATACTCGGCGTACCAATCGTCGTCGGTCGCCGCCGTGACGCGGGCATCGGCAGCCTGCACGGCGGCATCGCCGCGCACGGCGCAGCCGGCATCGAGAAGCAGCTTGATGATGGGCTTCAGATGGGTGTCCGCGCAGGCGCGGTCGATCAACAGGGTCTCCGCGGCCCCGCAGACGCCCGTGCGTCGCATCTTGGCGTTGAGCACCACGCTTTTGGCCATGGCGAGATCGGCGGCACCGTGCACGTAGACGTGGCAGACGCCTTCGAGATGCGCGAAGACGGGCACGCGCGCCTCGGCCTGCACGCGCGCCACGAGGCCCTTGCCGCCGCGCGGCACGATCACATCGATGTTGCCGTCAAGGCCCGTCAGCATGGCACCGACGGCGGCGCGGTCGCGCGTCGGCACGAGCTGAACCGCGTCCTCCGGAAAACCGACATTCTTCAAGCCTTGCCGCATGGCAGCGGCAATGGCGCTCGCGGACCGGAAGCTGTCCGAGCCGGCGCGCAGGATCACGGCGTTGCCCGCCATCACGCACAGCGCGGCGGCGTCGGCGGTCACGTTGGGACGGCTCTCGAAGATCACTCCGATGACGCCGAGCGGCGTCGCCACGCGCTCGATGCGCAGCCCGTTCGGGCGCGTGAAGCTGGCGAGCACGCGCCCGACCGGATCGGGCAGGTCGGCGGTGTCATTGATGCTGCCGGCGATCGCATCGAGCCGCTTCTCATCAAGCTTCAGGCGGTCGAGAAAAGCCGATGACTGGCCCTTGGCGATCGCCTCGGAGAGATCGCTGGCATTCGCGGCCAGAATGGCCTGTTTGGAATTGCGGATCTCCGCTTCCATGGCGCGCAGGGCCGCCCTTTTGTCGGCCGTGCTGGCCAGGCCGACCCGGCGGGCGGCGGCGCGGGCACGCCGGCCGATGGCCGCCATGGTCGCGGCGACCGGCTCGTCGGGTGCGACCGAATCCGGCCCTGCGGCGTTGAGTCGGTCGGCAATCTTCGTCAGGTCCAATGTGGCGTCCATGGCAGCGTCCAACAGCCGCTCTCCTCCAAAGCCCAGGTCCTTAGCACGGCCAAGCCGGGCAGGCGAAGGCTCAAGCCTGCCCCCCGCACGCATCGGCACCTCGGGCTGGCATTACGCCTCGTGGCGGGGCCCCTTCTACCCGGAAACGGTAAAGCCGAAGGATTTCCTGTCATTCTACGTCACGCATTTCTCGACGGCGGAGCTCAACAACCCGTTCTACCGGCTCCCGACCGAGGCCGCGGTCACGTGCTGGCGCGATGCCACGCCGGCGGATTGCGTGTTCACGTGGAAGGCGTCGCGCTACATCACCCATATGCTGAAGCTCAGGAATGCCGAGAAGGGGCTCGAGGTGATGTTCAGCCGCGCCCGGCTGCTCGCGCCGAAGCTCGGCCCGATCCTGTTCCAGCTGCCGCCCATGCTCAAGGCCGACCGCGAGCGCCTGGCGAGCTTTCTGGCCCTGCTGCCAGCGGGCTATCGCTACGCGTTCGAGTTCCGGCATGCGAGCTGGTACGAGCCGCCGATCCTGGACCTGCTGCGCGAGCATGACGTGTCGCTGTGCTTGTCCGATCATGCCGCGGCACCGTCGCCGTGGGAGGTCACGGCGAGCTTCGTCTACATCCGCGGCCACGGGCCGAGCGGGCGCTACTGGGGCAGCTACAGCGACGAAACCCTGCAGCGCTGGGCGGCCGACATCGCACGCTGGCGCGGCGAAGGGCGGGCCGTCTACTGCTACTTCGACAACGACATCAAGAGCGCGGCGCCTGAAGACGCGCGCCGCCTGATCGCGCTCGCCGAGCCAGCCGCCACGCGTCAGGAGGCCGCTTCGGCCGCATAGGCGCCGTGCGCCATGGTGAGGTCGTCGCGATGCACCATCTCGGCGCGGCCGGGATAACCGAGGATCGTCTCGATCTCGCGGCTCGAACGGCCGATGATCTGCCCGGCCTCCTCGGCATCGTAGGCGACAAGGCCGCGCCCAAGCTCCGCTCCGGAAAGGTCTCGGATGACGACCGCATCGCCGCGCGCAAAGCTGCCTTCGATACGGCGCACGCCCACGGGCAGCAGGCTGGCGCCGCCATGCAGCGCCTTGACGGCGCCGGCATCGACGTAAAGCGCGCCCTTCGGCTCGAGCGCCCCGGCGATCCACGTCTTGCGCGCGGTGACCGGATTCGATGCGGTGAGAAACCAGGTGCAGCGGGCGCCCTGGACGATGCGCCGGACCGGGTTGGCCGGCCGGCCGTCGGCGATCACCATATGCGTGCCGCCGGCAGTCGCGATCTTGCCGGCTTCGAGCTTGGTCTGCATGCCGCCGCGCGACAGCTCCGAGGCGGCGCCGCCGGCCATGGCCTCGATCGCCGGCGTGATGCGTTCAACGACGGGCAGGTGCCGCGCGTCCGGCGTGCTTGCCGGCGGCGCCGTGTAGAGGCCGTCGATGTCCGAGAACAGCAGCAGCAGGTCGGCGCCGATCATCGTCGCGACGCGCGCCGCGAGACGGTCGTTGTCGCCGTAGCGGATCTCGGTGGTGGCGGTGGTATCGTTCTCGTTGACGACCGGCACGGCGCGCATCTCGAGAAGCTTTTGGGTCGTCGCGCGCGCGTTGAGGTAGCGCCGGCGCTCCTCGGTGTCGGCGAGCGTGACGAGGATCTGCCCCGCCGTGATGCCGTGCGCGAGCAGCACCTCCGACCAGAGGCGCGCCAGAGCGATCTGCCCGACGGCGGCGGCGGCCTGGCTCTCCTCCAGCTTGAGGGCGCCGGGCGGCAGCTTGAGCACGGTGCGCCCGAGCGCGATGGCGCCGGACGACACGACCAGCACGTCGGCCCCGCGCCCGTGCAGCTCGGCGATGTCCTCGGCGAGCGCCGCCAGCCAGGCATGGTTGATCTGGCCGCGCCCGCGGTCGACGAGCAGCGACGAGCCGACCTTGAGCACGATGCGGCGGAACTGGTTGAGGGTGGGGATCACGGCAGGCTGGGCTGATGTGGTTTGTCGGACGTCGTTGCCCTTGTACAGGGCAATGCCTTAAGGGCGCCACTCCATAGTCTCGGCTTGCTCCTGCGCCGGCGGCGGCCTGGCGGCATCGACCTCCGAAAGGAGCGCGCGGAGCGCCTCCTGGACGCCCTGGCCGGAGGCCGAGGAGAGCACCAGGGGCTTCTTTCCGGCGGCGCGTTCGAGCCGCGCCACCTGCTCCGCCAGCGTCTCATCATCGAGCGCGTCGGCCTTGGACAGCGCGACCACCTCGGGCTTCTCGCTCAGCCCGTGGCCGTAAGCCTCGAGCTCGTGGCGGATCACCTCGTAATCCTTGCCGGCATCCTCGCCGGTGCCGTCGACGAGGTGCAGAAGCACGCGGCAGCGCTCGACATGGCCGAGGAAGCGGTCACCGAGCCCGGCGCCTTCGTGGGCGCCCTCGATCAGCCCGGGGATGTCGGCGAGAACGAATTCGCGGCCGTCGACGCTGGCAACGCCGAGGCCGGGATGAAGCGTCGTGAACGGATAATCGGCGATCTTCGGCTTCGCCGCCGAGACGGTCGCCAGGAAGGTCGACTTGCCGGCATTCGGCAGGCCGACGAGCCCGGCATCGGCGATCAGCTTGAGGCGCAGCCAGATCCATCGCTCCTGGCCGTCCTGCCCCGGATTGGCGCGCCGCGGAGCGCGGTTGGTGGAGGTGGTGAAATGCAGGTTGCCGAAGCCGCCGTTGCCGCCGCGCGCGAGCAGCACGCGTTGGCCCGCCTTGGTCAGGTCGGCGATCAGCGTGTCGCCGTCCTCGGCGAGGATCTGCGTGCCCACCGGCACCTTCAGGATCACGTCGGCGCCGCCGAGGCCGGTGCGGTTGCGGCCCATGCCGTGCATGCCCTTCTGCGCCTTGAAGTGCTGCTGGTAGCGGTAGTCGATCAGGGTGTTGAGGCCTTCGACCGCCTCGGCCCAGACGTCGCCGCCGCGGCCCCCGTCGCCGCCGTCCGGTCCGCCGAATTCGATGAACTTTTCGCGCCGGAACGAGACGGCGCCGGCCCCGCCGTCGCCGGACCGGATGTAGATCTTGGCCTGATCGAGGAACTTCATGCGCGCCTCTAAAGCAGAGGTGGAGTGCCGGAGCAACGCGCCCGCCGCCAGCCCGACCGCAAAGGCGCAATGCCGCAGGACGGAACAAATGCCAGCCTCATCTATTGTCGAGGTTGCCTCCCCTCCTCCCAACATATCAGCTCGGAACATGATCAGACGGCTACTCCTTGCGGGCACCGCCCTTCCCCTTCTCGCCCTCGTGCCGGCCAGTTCCGCGCTCGCCGGCGGCTCCCTCGCCCCCGCTCCCTTCATCGTGGCGCAAGCGACGCCGGGCGAAGCGCCGGGCCGGGCGCGTCCCGAGGGCGGCGCATCAGGGGAGGAGCGCCCCCGCCGCGGCGGAGGCGCCGGTGCGGGCGAGCGGCCGCGAAGTCAGCAAGGGGCCGGGGAGCCGCCGCCGCGCGGGCGTGCCCAGCAACAGGCCCCCGCCGCGTCTCCGCGCGGCGCCGAGCCGGCGGCACGGCCGGCCGCGTCGGAAACCGCGCCGGGACGGCCGGGAGGATCAGCGGCCCCAGCGAGGCCCGCCGCGCAAGCTCCGGCCGCGCCGCCGGCGCCGAGCGCCGGCGAGACGCCGCGCCAGCGCCCGGGCAGTGCCGAACGGCCCGACCGCGCCGGTCGCCCCGACCGCTCGCGCGGCCAGGATACGGCTCCCGGAGGCGCGCCTGCCGGCAGGGCCGGCGCGCCCGCCCCCGCTGGACAGCCGCCAGCGGCAATGACGCAGCCGGCCACTCCGCCGGGCGGCGCGCCCGCCACGCGCCAGGGCGCGTCCGATCGGCCGCGGCCGGGGAGCCAGGAGACTGCTCCCGGCGCGCCTGCGGCCGGGCGCGCGCCCGCCACGCCGCCGCCGGCCGCGACCACCCAGCCGGGCGCGCCGCCAGCCGGCGCCCCCGCGCGAGCCGGCGCGCCGACGCAGCCGCCCGCAGCAGCGACGACACAGCCTGGCGCTCCGCCCGCCGGGGCCCCCGGGCGTGCCGGCGCCCCGCCGCCGACGATGCAGCCGCCGGCGGCAACCGCCACCCAACCGGCCGCTCCGCCGGCCGGAGCTGCGCCCGGCCGTGCCGGTGGCCCGGCGCCGACGATGCAGCCGCCCGCAGCAACGACCACGCAACCCGCTACGCCGCCGGCCGCCGGCGGGCCCGCCGCAACCGCGCGCCCGGGCGATCCGAACCGTTTCCAGCCGCGCGCCCAGGAGCGCTTTGCACCTGGCCTCGCCACCGGCGAGCGTCGCGGCGCCCGCGTCGACGAGCTGCGCGCTCTGCGCCGCGAGCGCGTCGAGGATGGCGGGCGCCGCGTGGTCATCGACGAGCCCGACCGCAGGATCATCCGCGAAGGCAACCGCACGGTCATCATTCACGACGAGACCGAGCGCCTGCGCCGCGTCTACAGCGGCGCGGACGTGCGCACCGAGCGGCGCGGCGAGGAAGAGGTCACGATCGTGCGGCGACCCAATGGCGTCGAGATCATCACCGTGCGCGACGAATACGGCAACGTGATCCGCCGCGTGCGGCGCGAGCCGAACCGGCGCGAGGTGGTGCTCTTCGACGACGTCGGCGGGCGGCCGCGCGGCTCATTCGTCACCGAAGTGGTCGAGCTGCCGCCACCGGTCATCCGCATCCCGCGCGAGAAATACGTAGTCGAGGTCGACCGCGCCTCGTCGGAGGATCTCTACGAAGCCTTCACCGCGCCGCCGATCGAACGCATCGAACGCCGCTACTCGCTCGAGGAAGTGCGCCGCAGCGCCAGCCTGCGTGAGCGCGTGCGCCGGGTCGACGTCGATACGGTGACGTTCGATTCCGGCTCATGGACGCTTGCGGCCGACGAAGTCGGCGCGTTGACCGGGGTAGCCAACGCCATCCTGCGCGCCGTCGAGCAGAATCCCGGCGAGGTGTTTCTGGTCGAGGGCCACACCGACGCTGTCGGCAACGACGTCGACAACCTCAGCCTGTCCGACCGCCGTGCCGAAACCGTCGCGACGGTCCTGTCGGAGCGCTTCCAGGTCCCGGCCGAGAACCTCACGACCCAGGGCTACGGGGAGCAGTACCTCAAGATCAGCACGCAAGGTCCGGAACGCGAGAACCGGCGCGTGACGATCCGGCGCATCACCCCGCTCCTGCAGAATGAGGCAGCGGCCGGCACGCGCTAAAGCCTTGATCCGGCGAAAGCCTGCCCCGGACTTACCTCCCGGGGTGGGCGCCGCTTCACCAGGGTTTGTGCACTGCGCAAAGAAACTCCCGCAAAAATCTTAACATAAGTTAGCAACCTCCGGCGGCGTTGGCCGTTGTGCTGACGTGGACGTGGCGGATCAGAGCGCCGCCCCGGCCCCGCCCCTCGTCCTCGTGGTCGAGGACGACCCTGATCTGCGCAGTCTCGCTGTCACGGTCGTCGAGGAGGCGGGCCTGAGCGTGGTGGAGATGGCGAGCGCCGAAGCAGCGCTCGCCTTCCTGCGCGAACATGCCCCCGACGTCGTCTGCGTATTCGCCGATTTCGAGCTCGCCGGGTCCCTCGACGGCATCGACATCGCGCGCGTCGCCGCGGTGTCGTGGCCGTGGATCAAGGTGCTGATCACGTCCGGCGGCAGCCGCATCAGCGACGTGCCGAAAACGGCCCGCTTCCTGCCGAAGCCCTGGCGGGCGGCCGACGTCTGGGCGCATCTCGAGAGCGTCGCGCCGCGCGAGCCGGGGGCGCGCCGCGCTCGCGACGGCGACACGCCGCAACTGCGCCGCTAACCCCCTGCTAGATCGAAACCAGGCCTGCCCGCACGGCCCATATCCGACACATCTTCGCGACCACCACCCCCGCCCATAAGCAGCGCGCGTGACACGACCCCGCCTGCGGGGAATAATCCGCAGAGCCAGTCCAGACGAGGGGTGGTGCCATGGCAACCATCATTCTCACGCGCGGTCACGATATCCGGAGAGGAACGGCCGCGAACGACACCATCTTCGGCGACGTCTATCCGACCCTGTCTTCGGGCCAAGGCGGGCACGACAGGCTGTCCGGCCTGGGCGGCAACGACACGCTCTACGGCGACGCCTATCGCCTGACGGCGCGTGCGCTCGGTGGGCACGATGTGCTGTCCGGCGGCATTGGCGTTGACAGCATTTTCGGCGATGCCCGTTTCATGCTGGGAAGCGCGGCGGGCGGTCACGACGTGATCGCCGGCGACGCCGGCAATGACTTCCTCTACGGCGACGCCCGGGTCATGCAGGACCTCGCCGTCGGCGGCAATGACACGATCAACGGCGGAACGGGCAGCGACCTGATCTATGGCGATGCCTATACCATGGCGGAGACATCGCGCGGCGGTCAGGACCGCATCAACGGCGGAGCCGACCACGACCGCCTGGCCGGCGACGGCCAGGTTTTGTCCGGCCACGCGCACGGCGGCGACGACCGCATCGAGGGAGGCGAGGCGAGCGACCGCCTGCGCGGCGACGCCTGGGACAGGCTGTCTGATGACGCCGAAGGCGGCAACGATGTGCTCACGGGCGGAACCGGCAACGACTTTCTCATCGGCGACGCGTCGTGGCTCGAGGATCGGGCGCGCGGCGGAGACGACCGTCTGAGCGGCGGAACCGCGGTTGGCAGCGCCGACTGGATGTACGGCGACGCAGGGACGATGAGCGACGATGCCGAGGGCGGCAACGATCGTCTCGTCGGGGGCACAACCGCCGACCGCATGTGGGGTGACGCCGTGACCATGTCCGGCCGCTCGCAAGGCGGCGACGACCGGCTGTCCGGTGGCGACGATGACGACGTCATGTATGGCGACGGGCAAGTCATGAGCTCCACCGCGCAGGGCGGCAACGACGTGCTGTCAGGCGACCGCGGCAACGACCAGATGTGGGGCGGAAAAGGCTTCGACCGTTTCGTCTTCAGGACCGGCGACGGCATCGACAGGATCGAGGACTTCGATCCGCACAGCGGCGGAGCCGACGCCGACGTGGTCGACCTGCGCGGCATGGGGATCGCCAGCTTCGCCGCGCTGATGAGCCTGACCGCCGACGACACCAACGGCGACGCGGTGATCACCTTCTCGGCCTCGCAGCGCATCACTTTCATCGACGTGGCGAAGGCAGACTTCAGCGCGCCGGATTTCCTGCTGTGAGGCATGATCCGGCGAAGCGGCGCTTCGCCGGATCATGTGACGGCCCGCTTGTCCTGAAGCTGGATCGGTCCCGCCGCCAGAGGACGGCTACGCCACCTTGCGGACGGTCTTTTCGAGATGGGCGACGACCTCGTCGACGCCCATCACGTCGGCGTATTTGTGGTGCAGGTCGAACAGGTTGACCTTGTGGCTCAGGGCCGAGCGGTCATAGGTGCATTCCTCGACGAGCACGTTGTGGAAGCCGTAGGAATAGGCGTCGACGGTCGAGGCGCGCACGCAGCCTGACGTGCTCTCGCCGCAGATGATCAGGCTCTCGGCCCCAAGCCGCCGCAGATGCGTGATCAGGGTCGTGCCGAAGAAGGCCGAGGCGCGCTCCTTGTAGATGACGAGCTCGCCCGCCTGCGGCGCCAGATCCGCGAAGATGCCGTAATCCTCCTCGCTTTCGCCGACGAGGTTGCGGAAGGTGGACTTGATCCCGGACGTGTCGGCGTGGCGCGTCGTATAGATGATCGGCACATCCGCGGCGCGCGCCGCGGCGAACAGGCGCTGCGTCGGCGCGATCGCCGCCCAGGCATTGGCGCCGCAGGAACCGGGAAACTGCCGGTTGACCTCGCGCACCGGCAAGTCGCCGCCGCGATAGGCCTTGTTGTAGAGGTCGATCGCCAGCACCACGGGATTGCGCCCGACGAAGACCTCCCGCCGGTACGCCTCGTAGATCTCGAGGATCTCGTCGTCGACGACGTCCTTCCAGCAATGGTCCTCGAAATCACGTTTCGCCATCATGGGCTCCGTTCGTTGCGACTGGAATGAGGGCCGGCCTCACCGGATGATCCTGCGCGTGCGCTCGATCAGCTCGGCCGGCAGATGGTAGAGGCGCTGAACCATCGCCTCGGCTTCGTCCGCCCAGATCGGCTCGATGGCGAGGCCCTGCTTTTCGGCTTCGGCCAGGAGCTCCGGATCGGCGAGCGTTGCGCGGAAGGCGTTGCGCAACGTTGCGGCCCGGTCCGCCGCAACGCCGGGCGGCGCCAGCACCGGCCGGCCAAGGGCGAGGCGGGCCAACAGAAGTTCGATCACCTGCCGGTCCTCGGGACGCTTCACGACATCGAGCACGCCGGGCACGTCCGGCAATGCCGGGTCCTTCAGCATGGTCATCTGCACGAACAGCTTCATCTGCCCCTTGGCGATCTGGCCCTCCACATGCGCCTTGGCGCTGCCGGAATAGCCGGTGATGAACAGGCCGTGCAGCTCGCCTTTCTCGATGCCGAGGAAGATCTCCGGCTGGTTCTTGTAGCCGGACAGAACCTTGATCTTGGTGCCGAGGAGATCGTTGAACAGCCGCGCATAGGCCGCGTTGTCGGTCTCGGGGCCGGTGGCGCCGAAAAACACTTCTGTCTTCTTCATGTCGTCGACGCTGAGCGCCGGGGAGCGTGTCGCCACGGCGCCCATGCCGGCTTCGCGCGCCATGCTGCCGAGCCAGGTGAATTTGACGGGATCGAACTTCGCCTTCGACTCTTCGCCGTAGAGCAGCGGCGCCGTCGGGATGCCGCGGTCGATCACCGCGATCACGGTGCCGTCCCTGGGCGCGACGTTGAAGACGTGGTTGGCCGCCACCATGCCGCCGGCGCCGGGCATGTTCTGGACGACCACGGCCGGATGGCCGGGGATATGCTTGCCGATGTGACGGGCAAGAAGGCGCGTGTAGGCATCATAACCGCCGCCCGGCGCCGTCGGCGCGATCACGGTCACGGTCTTGCCGCGCCAAAAGCTGTCGGCCGGCTGCGCCAGCGCCGCGCCGGCCAAGAGGACGAAGGTGAGCGCGAGAACAGCCGCGCGGCGGGTCTGAAGGGTGTAGGTCACGTCATCTTCCCCCATGCCGGCGCCCTGATTTGCATGCGCCGCGCCAGTGCCGGAGCGGAATCCGTCGGTCCGAACCGGGCCGCTCTCGTTTTCTTTTGCTCTAAGGGAGGATCGCCAGCCGGGCAAGACAGGAGCCGGAGCGGGGGAGCGGCGCGCGGCAGCAATGAGCCGGCAGGGAGCGAATGACGGACCAGTGTCCATCGTCCGTGCTGCTTGTTGCCACCGTCGGCGTTCAAGGGCGCCGCAGGACGTGATCAAAAAACCAGGAAGTCGCCCCTGTTCAGCGCAAGCCCTGGATCGAGCTGTGCGAACTTCACCGCCGCTGCGCCACCGGCACCGTCCTCGTCGAACAGCAGAGCGCCGGTGGTGCTGTTGTAGATGACGCGATCGCTGGCATCGGCTGCGGCGGCACCGACCCGGAAGGCACTGGCCGACAACGTTCCCACGGGGAGGCCCGTGAACACGGCATTGTCGAGTCCGATGCGGTCTTCGGCCGTGGAGAAGTCGGTGACGAGGTCGACGTTGGAGCCGGCGTTGAGGGCCGTGTTGAAGAGAAATATGTCCGCCCCCGAGCCGCCGATGAGCTTGTCTTTGCCGGCGCTGCCGTTGAGCCGATCGCCGCCCGCGCCGCCGATCAGGGCGTCCCGGCCGGTGTTCCCGAACAGGCGATCGTTGCCGTTGCCGCCCTGGAGCACGTCATTGCCGGAACCGCCGAACAGCCCGTCGTTGTCGGTCTGGCCGTCGAGCCGGTCGTTGCCGGCGCCCCCGAGCAGGACGTCATGGCCAGCGCCCCCGAGGAGCACGTCATTGCCGTCGCCGCTATCGAGTCGGTCGCGTCCGTCGCGGCCGATCAGCACGTCATTGCGGCTGCCGCCCAGCAGGAGGTCGTTGCCGTCCTGGCCATCGAGGCGGTCGTTGCCGCCGCGTCCGTTGAGGCGATCCCTGCCGGCGCCGCCGCGCATGACATCGGCAAACGGGGTGCCGACCCAATCGTCGCCGAGGTTCGCGCCGACCAGGGTAACGCCGACGGTACGGGGATCGAGGAGTTGCGCGCGCACCGCGCTGGCGCTCGTGTCAGGCGCCGTGCGGCTCTCGTCCTCCCACGCTGCGATAAGCCGTCCGTCGACGAGGGTGGCGACCGACGGAAAAATCTGCAGCTGCGCTGTCGTCGTGTTGACGACGAACTCGTTCGCAGAGCTGCCGCCGTTGCCCGTCACGCCCGAGAAAAGCTCCCCGCGCAGATGCGTCGTGGAACCATCCGTTTCGGTGCCGGCAGCGTCATCGTGCCAGACGATGAAAAAGCGATTGTCGGGGAGCGCCGTCACCGTCGGCGCGAATTCATCGTCACCCTCCGCATCGACGACGAAGTCGGGGGCGAGCGGGGCGCCGCCGTTGGCGAATACTCGGGCGCGGACGTCCCAGGTGGCTCCGAAATGCGTCCACGTGACCACAAACCTGCCGTTCGGCAGGGCCGCGATGGAGGGCTCCGCCTGGTTGCCCGCTGTTGTCGAGTTGACGATGAACTCGCCGCTCACCCCGGTGCCGTTGCCGCGGAAGACCTCACCGCGAATATGCCAGCCGCTGCCGTCATGCTCGCCCGCGCTGCCGGTATCTCTCCAGACAATGGCATAGTCGCCGTTGGAGAGCCCGGCTATGGCCGGCTGCGTTTCGTCCACGGCGTCCGCCTCGACCACGAATTCCGCGCCAAGCGCGCTGCCGGCCGCGTTGAAGGCTCGTGCCCGGATATCGTCGTTCGTCCCGCTGAAGTGCTCCCAGGCGATGACGAAGCCGCCGCCCGCGAGCGCGGCAATGTCGGGAGCGCGCTGATTACCGGCCAATGTTGTATTGACCACGAATTCGGCACCCGCCGGCGTGCCGTTGCCGTTGAAGATGCGCGCCCTGATATCGTGGCTGTCGAAGGCGGCTGTGTGCTGTTCCCAGGCGACGACGAAGCGGCCGTCGCTCAAGGCGGCCACCACCGGCACATCCTGATAGACGGGCGGGAAGTCCGGCTCGGGCGCGTTGATGGCGATCTCGCGGGTCGCCGGCGAACCGTCGGCGTTGAAGATGCGCGCGACCACGTCGAAGTTGTCACCGCTGCTGAAGTCCGCCCAGACGACCACGTATTTGCCGTTAGCCAGGGCGGCCACGTCGGGCGTGCTCTGGCTGGCGCTGGTCGTCAGATTGACGAGCGTCTCCGGACCGAAAAATGTCGGCACGGCCATGAGGGCTCTCCCTATCTTATCCCTGCCGCGCTCTTGATTGGCGACTTCTATCGCCGGCTTTCCCGGAGCGGCGCGCGAGGTTTCAGTGGGCCTCGGTTTCCTGCGTCGTACGAATTTTCAAGAGATTACCATGAAACCACAACGCGCGGGAATTCGCCGGCGGCGCCTGCGTGTTGCGGTAAGGGGCCCTTGCGCGCCGTGCCGCGACGGGCCTGGTGCTTCGTCGCGTCCGAGAACACGAAAG
>DATBIR010000040.1:0-80010 GCA_036556825.1 Beijerinckiaceae bacterium | reverse complement strand
GTGAAGGAGAAGAAGGACCGCGTCGACGACGCCCTCAACGCCACCCGCGCGGCGGTCGAGGAAGGCATCGTTCCGGGCGGCGGCGTCGCGTTGCTGCGCGCCAAGCTCGCGGTTCAGAAGCTGAAGAACGAGAATGCCGACGTCCAGGCCGGCATCAACATCGTGCTCAAGGCGCTCGAGAGCCCGATCCGCCAGATCGCGGAGAATTCCGGCGTCGAGGGCTCGATCGTGGTTGGTAAGGTCAGCGAGAACAAATCGCCGACCTTCGGCTTCAACGCGCAGTCCGAGGAATATGTCGACATGATCCAGGCGGGCATCGTCGATCCGGCCAAGGTCGTGCGCACGGCGCTCCAGGACGCCGCGTCCGTGGCGGGCCTCCTCGTCACGACCGAGGCCATGGTCGCCGAACTGCCGAAGAAGGACACGCCCCCGATGCCGGGCGGCGGCGGCATGGGCGGAATGGACTTCTAAGGAAGTCCATTCGCCCCAGCACCTAAGGGAGCGCAAACCCGGCAGGCCGGGTTTGCGTGCGGAATGGACTTCCAAGGAAATCCATTCGCCTCAGCAGAACCGAAGGGCCGCCGTGAGGCGGCCCTTTTTCTTTCGTCCGGCGTTCTATCGGGGAGCGCAGGGATCCGGGTAAGAGGACTCATGAGCTTTGTCGCAACCGGATCTGGTCAAGGAAGTTACCAGCGGCGTGCCATCGACGCCGGCGTCACCGAGCCGATGGTCCGCGACGTGGTCGCCGTGTTCTACGACAAGGTGAAGCGCGATCCGGCGCTGGGGCCGGTCTTCGACGCGATCATCGGTGACGAGTGGGACGCGCATCTCGCAAAAATCGCGTCGTTCTGGCTGTTCGTGACGGGGCTCGGCAAGGCGTACCGCACGCGCGACTTCATGCCGGCCCATGTCAGGCATGCAGCGATTCGCGCGGAATTGCTGCCGCAATGGCTGCGTCTGTTCCGCGAGACCGTGAACGACCTCTGTCCGCGCGAAGCGGCGAAGGTGCTGATCGAGATCGCCGAGGGAATGGCCGAGTCGATCAGGATCAGTCTCGACAGGCGCGGCGGCTGACCTCGGCGACAGGCGAGGACGGCGGACGCAAGCGACATGGACGAGCCACGCCCACCCGCCGGCGTCGCGGCCGCAGAAGCGGTGGCTTGCGCCTCTTTGTCGTTGACTCCGTCCGGCTTCTTTCCGACCCTGACCTCCATCCAACAAAGACACCAGAACGGAGGAGACGAGGGTGGCGAACATGGCTTTGATGGCGCGCGGCCGGAGGGTTCGAGCGGTTCTTGCGGTTGCGGGCGGGCTTGCGGGTTTTTGCCTTGCAGCCGGCTCGGCGAGTGCCGATTCCCTGCCGCCGAAAATGGTCCCGTACGACGCTCTCGTCGCCGCCACGAAAGAGGTGATGAGCCGGCCCGACGTGCCGACGAAAGGCGCCGAGGGATTCGTCGAGGACGTGTTCCGGATCAACGCCGCCGGGATGGATTGGGATATCGGCGTCGCCGTCTACGAGCCGTCCGATCCCGCGCGTGTCGCCGTCGGAGCCGACGGCAAGAAAATCGGCATTTTCCTGCTGCACGGCGGCTCCGGCGACTTCAAATCCATGCACCCGCAGGCATCGGTGCTGTCGCAGAAATTCGGCTACAAGGTCGTCACGATGACCTTTCCGGGGCGTCACTACCTGCAGGACGCAAGCCGCGAGTGGCCGGGGCACACGGTCGAGAAGGACGGCTCCGTGCGCACGCCGATCTGGATGAAGGACGAGCTGATCACCCGCGACCAATACGATGTGGTCGAGGACCGGACCAAGCGGCCGCGCTACGGCACGCGCCGCCTCGCGAAAGCCAAGCCGGGCACACTGTTCTACTACCGCATGGCCGCCTGGCCCCTGGCCTTCGAGGAAGGCGGCAAGGAAGCGATGCGGCGTCATTTCGCCGAAGCCGAATATTCGATCTATGTGCACGGCCATTCGACCGGCGGTCCGTTCGTCAACATGCTGTCACAGCGCGTGCCGAACGTCGCCGGCGTCCTCGCCATCGAGAACTCTCCGTTCGGCTACATCAACCGCGCCAAGCACGCGTGGAGCGGCGAACTGGGCAAGATCAAGGGGTATCAACTCGTCGAAAGCGCCAAGCAATTGCCGTCGCGCGCCGATCCCTTCGAGGAGCTTTATATCCGCAGTTGGCGCGACAGCGCCCGTTATGTCGGGCCAGAGCTTCTCGGCAAGGAAGGACCACAGGCGCTGATGCGGCTGCCCATGGTCATGGAAGACATCCTGGATGGATGGGACAAGGCGCAGAAGCGTCCGCAATTCAAGGCGGAATATGTCGTCACCCACGCCATCGACGGCTCGCTCGAGAAGGCGGCGCGCGTTACCGCGGAGCGGCTGAAGCTGGGCAAGGCCGACACCGAGGCGCTGGTCGCGCGCTACATCGGTCTGACGCGCGAGCTCGAAGGGCCCGGCGTGAAGCCCGTGCCCCCGAACCTCTTCATGATCTCCGCACACAGCCGCGACCACAGCCGGGAGGTCTACGAAGAAGTGATCATGCCCCTGTATCGCAAGATGAATCCGGCTCCTAAGGTCGCCCTGGTGCAGTTCGACGCCGGCAAGCACGGCTACATGTCCGGCGAGGACGACGACGGCCTCGACCTCGGCATCGGCCCCGCCGTGTTCAAGGTATGGGACGAGGCCATCAAGGGTGGCTGGTTCGGCAACGGCGTTGCGAACGGCCAGTGATCGGCGGGGCGTTCCCCGCGATCATCAAGAAGCGCAAATTCCCGGAGGAGGACGCGATGAGCGACAGCAAGGCTCTCTTCTCAGCGATGATGGGCGCAGGGCTCGGCCTGGCCGTGGCCGGCCTCCCCGGGACAGCGATCGCCCAGCAGGCGGCGCCGGCGACGGTCGAGATCGACGCCGACGACATCGGCGGTACCGTGCGCGGCCCGAAGGGCCCGGAAGCGGGCGTGTGGGTGATCGCGGAAACCCGTGACCTGCCGACCCGCTTCGCGCGCAGCGTCGTGACCGACGACCAGGGCCGCTTCGTGGTGCCCGACCTGCCGAAGGCGAAATACGACGTGTGGGTGCGCGGCTACGGGCTGGTCGACTCGGCGAAGGTTCAGGCGGAGCCTGGCCGCACCGTCGAGCTCACTGCCATGCCGGCGCCGACGCCAGCGGAGGCGGCGCATTATTATCCGGCGATCTACTGGTATTCGATGCTCAAGATCCCGGACCCGAGCCAGTTTGGCGGAAAGAGCGACATCCCCGCCAAGATCACCCAGCAAGGCTGGCTCAACGCCATGAAGAACAACGGCTGCATCGGCTGCCACCAGCTGGGCCAGCTGTCGACGCGCACCATCCCGAAGGCTTTCGGCGAGTTCGATTCCGCCGCCGACGCATGGATGCGCCGGGTGCAGTCCGGGCAGTCTGGCGAGCAGATGACCAACCTGCTCGCCGGCGAACTCGGCGGGGTGCCGTTCCGCTATTTCGGGGACTGGACCGACCGCGTCGCCAAAGGCGAGCTGCCGAAGACGCAGCCGCCCCGGCCCCAAGGCGTCGAGCGCAACATCGTCGTGACCACATGGGACTGGTTCACCGACAAGAAATACCTGCACGACCTGATCTCGAGCGACCGCCGCAACCCGACGGTGAACGGCTACGGCCCGCTATACGGCTCGGCCGAATACTCGACCGACGTCATCCCGATCCTCGATCCCAAGACCCACAAGGTGACATCCTTCACCGCCCCGGTCCGCGATCCCGACACGCCGGAAGCCCTCGGACCGGGTCACGCGGCCAGCGAGAAGCCGCTGCAGCCATCGGCCTATTGGGGCGACGAGAAAATCTGGGACACCAAAGCGAACAACCACAATGGCATGATCGACCATCAGGGCCGGGTGTGGTTCGCGGCGACGGTTCGCGGCCCCAACAATCCCGCCTTCTGCAAGAAGGGGTCCGATCACCCGTCGGCGAAACTGGCGCCGCTCGAGCGCACGAACCGGCAGCTGACCTTCCTCGATCCCAGGACGAACACATACAGCTTCGTCGACACGTGCTTCCAGACGCATCACCTGCAGTTCGGCTACGACGCCAACAACACCCTCTGGACGAGCGGCGGCGGGCCGGTGGTGGGCTGGCTCAACACCAAGCTGTTCGACGAAACCGGTGATGCCGCCAAGGCGCAGGGCTGGACCGCGCTCATCCTGGACACCAACGGCAATGGTCGCCGCGACGCCTATGTGGAAGCCAACCAGCCGGTCGATCCGGCCAAGGACAAGCGCATCGTCGCCGGCTTCTATGCGGTCATGCCGAGCCCGGTCGACGGTTCCGTCTGGGGATCGTTCAGGAGCAACCCGGGCGCGGTCGTGCGGCTCGATCCGGGCTCCAACCCGCCCGAGACCGCGCTCGCCGAGATCTACAACGTGCCGCCGCCCGGCTTCGGCGTGCGCGGGGCCGACATCGACAAGAAAGGGATCGTCTGGGTGTCGCTGGCCAGCGGCCATCTCGGCAGCTTCGACAGGAGCAAGTGCAAAGGCCCCCTGAACGGCCCTAAGGCGACGGGCGACCACTGCCCCGAGGGCTGGTCGTTCCACCAGTATCCCGGCCCCGGCTTCGAGGGCGTCGGCGAGAACAGCGCCGAGTCGAGCTATTACACCTGGGTCGACCAGCACAACACGTTCGGCCTTGGCGAGGACGTGCCCATGTCGACCGGCAACCTCAACGACGGCCTCGTCGCGCTCAAGGACGGCCGCATGATCGTGCTGCGCGTGCCATATCCGCTCGGCTTCTACGCCAAGGGCTTCGACGGGCGCATCGACGACGCCAAGGCCGGCTGGAAGGGAAGGGGGCTGTGGACGACGAGCGGTGACCGCACACCCTGGCTCATGGAAGGCGGCAAGGGCCGGACGCCAATTGCCGTGCACTTCCAGCTCCGCCCGGACCCGCTCGCCAAGTGACGTGCGGCCTGCGGCCAAGCTTATCTTAACAAAACCCCGGCGTGAGCCGGGGTTTTTGTTGCTATGCGGTTGCTGCGGCCAAGGTTACACGCCCTGGCCGCTGCGGAACTTCTGAAGAATACAGCGCGTTTGCTTCTCGGTGTTTTCTGTACAGGAGAATGTTGATGAAGACATGCGCTCTCGGGCTTGCCGCAGCGTTGCTGGCTACGGCGGCCTATGCCCAAACCCCGGCGATGCCGGGCGGCAGCACTTCGTCGGAGAAATCCGGCGCCACCGGCATGTCGTCCGAGAAGGCCTCGGGTCAGACCGGCGCCTCGCAAGGCTCTCGCCGCGACATGAGCGGCGCGTCCCAGGGCGCGCAGCGCGACAGCAGCGGCAGCGCCGCCACGTCGCAAAGCGCGCAAGGCTCCAGCGCGCGCAGCGAGACGAGCGCGAAGGCCACCGGCACGACGAGCACCCGCACCGAAGGCCGCGCCCGCGTCGGCATGGAATCGCGTGAGACGAGTGGCGTTTCGGTCCGGCACCGCAGCACGGTGCGCACGGTTTCCGACGAGCCGAGCGTGTCGGTGGTCCGTCGTCGCCGCCACGTCACCATCGAAGAGGACGCGCCGGCGGTGCAGCGCACCGTGATCAAGCGCGGCAAGAAAGTGGCCGTCACGAAGAAGGCCAAGAAGCCGCGCAAGAAGGTCGCGGTGCGGAGCCGCGGCCTGGTCGTTCATGAGGAGCCGAGCGTGCGCGTTCGTCGGCGCACCGTGGTGCACGGCTATGAATCCGAACCGAGCGTGTCGGTGAGGAACCGCACCATCTCGAGCGAGCGGCGCAGCATCGGCGTGTCGGCCCGCACGGGTGTCTCGACGCGCACCGGGATCTCGAGCGAGCAGCGCAGCGGCGCTTCGGTCTCGACCCAGCGTGGCGGCGCCTCCGTGGCGACGGAGCAGCGCAGCCGCGGCTCCAGCGAGTCGACGAGCGGCAGCCGTGGGCCTGAGACGACCGGGACGGTGTCGAGCTCCGGCCGCAGCGGCAGCTCGGCCGGCCAGGGCTCTTCGGGCAGCAGCGAGCGGCGTCAGGGCGGCGGCATGGGCGGCAGCATGGGCAGCGCCCCGGCAGCCGGCGGCGCCTCCCAGGGCGGCGCCAGCCAGTAGCACGGCGCCACGGCGTGATCCGGCCAAGCGGTCACCGCTTCGCCGGAAAGATCAGAAAGGCACCGAGCAGAAGGGCGGCCGTCGGCCGCCCTTTCGTTTTCGGGCGGGCGCTGCACTCTATTGCTTGCCGGCCGGCTGCAGGACCTGCTTCGTCCGCCCGACGATGTCAGGCGCTGTCGAGAAGAGCCGCTCGACCATCGTCTTGACCTCGGCGCCCGGCATGGCGATCACATCGAGGTTCAGCTTCTTCGCCTCGGCGAGGAGCTCGGGATCGTTGAGGGCCGACATGAAGGCTGTCTGCAGCGCTTCGAGGCGGTCCTGCGGCACCTCGGGCGCCACCACGAAAGGACGGCCGAACAGCAGCTGCGAATAGACGATCTCCATGATCTGGCGCTGCTCCGGCGTCCTGGCATAGCTGATCGCCAGCGGTACCCGCATTGCGTCCAGCTCGGGATTACCCTTCAGCCCTTCCTGGGCGATCACGCGGATGAAGCCGTCCCGCAGCCAGTGCGGGCGTGCCGATGCCAGGGTCGACCAGCCCGTGCCGCAGGTACCGTCGATCTCGCGCTTCTCGAGCGCCAGGGCGATCTGCTGGTTTCCCGGATAGCCGGACACGACGCGGAATTTCGTCCCCAGCACGCTGTTGAGGAGGCGCGGGAAATCATAGCTCGACGATCCCGGCGCGGTCGCGCCGATGATCACCTCGGTCGTCATGGCGTCGTCGAGGGATTTCACGGGCGTGTCGGCCCGCACCATGCAGATATAGACCTCGCTGTTGGCGCTGCCGAGATAGTTGAGCTTGCGCGGGTCGAGCTTGACGTTCGCCTTGTCGCCGATCAGCTGGTCGAGCACGACCTGCGGGTAAATGGCGGCGATCGCCGTGCCGTCCTTCGGCCCGACATTGTAGATGAATTGCGCAGCGACGAGGCTTGCCGCACCGATCATGTTTTGCGGAACGACGGTCGGGTTGCCCGGAATGTATTTGCCGATGTGGCGCGCCACGAGCCGGCCGTAGAGATCGTAACCGCCGCCCGTCGACGAGCCGATCACCATCGTGACCTGCTTGCCTTTGTAGAATCTCGCGACCTCTTCGTCCTTGCCGGCCGCCGCCGCCGTGGTCGCAAGGCTGGCGGCAATGCCGCACGCCGCCAGCAACAATCCGATCCACTTCATGCGCATTGTCGATTCCCTTGCGAGCGCCACGGATGTCATGCGCGTCCCCACAGGCTGCGCGTGGCGCGCCGCGCGCCTTCGACGAGGCTGGCGAATTTCGCCCAGACGATGGTGGGATGCACTTCCGGCTCGCCGCGCGGCGTCGAGGCGAAGCCGCAATCGGCGCTGGCGATCACGTTCTCGCGTCCGACCAGTCCCGCGAAGCGGCCGATGCGCTCGGCGACGAGGTCAGGGTGCTCGACGATCACCGAGCTGTGGGTGATCACGCCGGGCATGATGGCTTTTCCGGCCGGGAGCTTCACGTTCTCCCAAACGCGCCACTCGTGCTCGTGACGCGGATTGGCAGCCTCGAACGAGTAGAAGTTGGCGCGGATCGTCAGGACGAGATCGACGATGTGCCGGAATTCCATGTCGTTGGTGCGCGGGCCCATATTGATGCCGTGGCAGGTATGATGGCGCACGCGTTCCGGCGGGATGTTGCGCAGGGCGTGGTTGAGCGCCGCGATGCGCGATTGCGCCCACTTGCGGCAGTCTTCCACGCTCTTGCCGGGGTTGAGCATGTAATGCATCGCGAGGCGCGGATCGTCGATCTGCAGCATGAACCCCGCCGCGACGATGGCCTCGTATTCCTCCCGCATCGCCTCGGCGATGGCATAGAGGCATTCCTCGTCGGTCTTGTAGTAGCGGTTGACCTGATAACCCTCGATGATCCCGGGTGAGGCGGCTGGCATGAACACGTCGGCGGCGCTGACGTCCTTGAGCGCCGCCTTGAGGTTGTCGATGTCCGTCCGCAATTGCCGCTGACCGGTGTAGCGGATGGGCTCGGTGGTGGCGACGCGCGGATGCGCCGCGCCGGAGTGGCCGCACACGTAGAATTGCGGGAAGGACCGGGTCTCGCGCGTCTCCTGAAAACCGCTCGGCATGTCGTCGCGCGGCGTCAGACCGCCGAGCCGCTCGTGAACATAGGCGACGAAGCCCGGCTTCGACTGCTCGCCGTCGTCGATGATGTCGATGCCGAGATCGACTTGCCGTTGCACCACCGCCGCGACCGCGTCGCGCACCGCGCCCTCGTAGATGGCGGGGGCGGTGTCGCCGCCGGCCATCATCTCGGACAGCGCATCGGGGCGCGGCAGGCTGCCCACATGCGTTGTCAAAATACGCTGTTGTCGCGCCTCCAGAGCCATCCCGCTCTCCCTGCCGTCGATGTTGTCGCTGGCGCTCATCTGCCCCGTCCGGGGATGCGGCGCAAGCGGGCGGCGTGACATGCGCGACGCCGCCGGGAGGACGCGTCAAGGCGCAGCCTTCCGCGCGCGTGGAGGTGCCGGCGAGCAGGGGCTCGCGAATGGCCGGAAGGACGACGTCGCACTTATGATCGCGCGGGGAGGCAGGCAGCGGGCTTCGGGCAACAAAGAAGGCCCTGAGCTTGCGCTGGGGCCTTTCGTTGGTCCGTTCTGCGACGGTTATGTTGTCAGATCCGGGCGGGTTCGTCCCACTTCCAGTTACGGTCGCTCGCCGATCGAGGGTGATCAGGCCTGCCGGCTGAGGCACGAATCTATTACCTGAAGGATGCGCCCCGGCTGCTTAACAAGCTCTTAACTGCTGTGTCGTTGTGCGACAGCTGGTCAATCGGTGGGCAATGTGCATTCCGCCCAGGCCGGCGCCTCAGCGCCCGAATATGCCCTTGAAGAATTGCGCCACCTTGTTGCGCTTCTTCTTGCGGGCGACCTCGCCGGCATCCTTGACCCAGGCGATCTGCACGACCCGGCGCTCGCCCGTATAGGGCAGGTGGCCGTGCCAGGAATTGTCGGCGCGCAGGAACGCGAACACGGTGCCCATGGTCGGCGGGACTTCGACCGCGTAGGGCTCGAACTCCTTCTGGCTATAGAGCACGCGCAGGCGGCCGGCCCCGCCCGGCGGCCAGTTGTCGTTCATGTAGACGAGCAGCGTCATCACCTTCGAGGGGCCGTCGGTGTGAATCGACCCGTATTTCCGGGTCGACCGGCGCATGATGGTCGTCAGACGCGGATAGCGGGTGAGGTCCATGCCGAATTTCTTCGACAATTCGACGCTGAACTCGTCGCTTTCGAGCTCGTCGATCAGGGTCTTGAAGCGGCCCTTCAGGTCGACTTCCTCGACCGTCAGGCCGCCCGGCTTGGTGATGTCGGGAAAGTCGCGCCTGAGGTCGTCGATGACCTCCGCCCTCAGGATGCCCGAGCCGAGAAACCAGGTGTAGGGCTCGTGCGAGACGGCCGCCCGACGCACCGCGTCAACATTCACAATAGAGAATGCCATCGCATTTTTACGCGTTTACTGCCCGGCGACTTTATAAAACCGTGCGGGTACTATCAAGCGGCCTCGGCTACTTCCGACTACTCGCGGGGTCGCGGCTTGGGGTCGCATTTCGGGCATCGTGCAGCCGCGAGCCGGCGCGCATCGGCTTCGGGCGGCGAGCGGGGGTCAAGGCGCAGGATCAACTCCAGGCCGGGTTGGCAGGATTACGCCTCGCGAGCGGTTTGGCTCAGGTCGACTTGGCGAGGCCCTCGGCTGTTCGCGTCACAGCGCCATTGTCCCCGCCTTGCCCGCATTGCCCGCTTTGCCCGCGTTACCGGCGATGCCCGCTTTGCACCGCCGGCACCGCGCCCCGTCCCGGGTCACCAAATATCAGCAAAATACTGAGCCGGCCGCGTCACCAAATGTCAGCAAAATACTGGGGCGGCCGCGTCACCAAATATCAGCAAAATACTGCGCCGGCCGGCGCGGCTGGCGACAGCGGAACGACGATCGGCATCCGGCCCGGGCGATCAATCCTTGCGGCTTGTCCCGTGCGGCGACGCCCGCTTCTCCGCACCATGCCGTGATGCGGAATGGCTCCGGATCGAGCCGATCCCGCTCCGCTTCGTCCTCAGCAGCCTGCCGTTCTGGGCGCAGCGCCTGCCACGTCGCCGGATCGCGGCTTAGCCGCCGTAGAGGTAGTTCGGCAGGAAGAGCACCATCCCGGGCCACAGATAGATGATGATCATGCAGAGGATGACGATCAGCATATACGGCATCATGCCGGCGAAGATCTGGTTGATCGAGATGTGCGGGGGCGCCACACCCTTCAGATAGAAGGCAGCCATCGCGACCGGGGGCGACAGGAAGGCCGCCTGCAGGTTCACGAAGACGAGCACCCCCCACAGAACCGGATCGATGTTGAAGTGCTGTAGCAGCGGCAGGAAAATGGGCACGAAAATGATGATGATCTCGGTCCATTCGAGCGGCCAGCCGAGAATAAAGATGACCGCCTGTGACAGAAGCATGAATTGCAGAGGCGTGAGGTCGAGAGCCAGCACCCAGCGCTCCACCAGAGCCTGCCCGCCAAGAAGAGCAAACACGGCCGAGAAAAGGGCCGAGCCGATGAACAGCCAGCACACCATCGCCGTCGTCTTGGCTGTGAGAAACACCGCTTCCTTGGTGCGCTTCCAGTCGAGCGTGCGCGCCTGCAGCGCCAGCAGGAACGCGCCTGCAGCTCCCAGCGCGGCTGACTCCGTGGCGGTGGTCAGGCCGAACAGGATCGCGCCGAGAACGAGCACGATCAAAGTCGCCAGCGGCAGCACCGAGGCGCTGAGCAGTTTCACAAGTTCGAGACGGTCGGCTGTCTGGTTCCGGTAATAGCGAATGATGACCACGGCCGCGAGCGCGGCGATGATCGCATAAGTCACGTAGAAACTGGTGGACGGTCCGACGTCGGCAGCTGCAGCCGGCCCGGCGGCTACCGGCGCACCCAGTTGCTCCAGCCCTTCCGGCGCTTCATCCTGGGCGCGCTTCGGATAGATGACCACATACCACCACAGCAGGCTGAGCACGCCCGTCATCAGAAGCCCGGGTATGAGCGCGGCCAGGAAGTTCTTGACCAAGGTCCAGTATGTGAGGCGTCCGCCCTCCGTTTCGATGGCCCTTGCTCTGGATGGCGACGCCAGGGCAGTGGCGAGCCCCACGACCATGTTGCGCGAGTAAACCGCTTCGAACTTTCTCAGCCACGCCGGCACAGGGATCTTGGTGTATTCCTCCGGCAGAGGTGGTGCGATCTTGGGATTGATGACGGCGCGGCCGACGACATAGAGGATGTAAAGGAACGCCAGGAACAGGCCGGGCAACATCGCCGCGGCGTAGAGCCTGACCACCGACTGTCCCGCGACTGCCGCATAGACGATGATCATCACCGACGGGGGGATCAGGATGCCGAGCGTGCCGCCGGCGGTGATGACGCCGGCAGCGACCCGCGTATCGTAGTTGGCACGCAGCATCGGTTGAAAGGCGACGACGCCCATCAGCACGACCACGGCGCCGACGAGGCCCGTCGCCATGCCCCAGAAGGCGCACACGACCAGGGTCGCGACCGCGAGGGAAGCCGGCACCCGCTTGAACGCGAGTTGCACCGAGTAGAACATCTTGTCCACGAGCGCGCCGCGCTCCATGACGTAGCCCATCAGCACGAACAACGGGATAGCGATCAGCACCTCGTTGACCATGGCGCCGTAAGTGCGCTGGACCATCAGATCAAACACGCGGTTGTCGAACCAATACTGGCCCGGCGTGTAAAAGGCATAAAATCCGAAGAACACGCCCAGCCCCATCAGCGTGAACGCGGTCGGGAAGCCCATCATGATCGTGATGACGATGAGCCCCAGCATCGTCAGCCCGAGCATCGGATCGGTCATGATTGAAGGTCCCCCGCCATGCCGCGTTGACGCGCGGCCTCGTCGATCTGGTGCGCGCGCTCGATCACTTTCTGGCGCGTCTCCTCGTCCACATGTTCGCTGCGCGCAAGCTGCTCCTCGAGCACGTCCATTTCCTTGACGTCATGCAGCCGGCTCGGCCACTCGCCGGTGCGCAGGCAGACGACGCAGCGCACGATCTCGGCTGCGCCCTGCAGCAGGATCAGCGTTCCCGCGATGGGGATGACCGTCTTGAAGGGGTAGATCGGTGGCCCTTCAGCCATGACGCTCGAATGCTCGCCGATGCGCCAGGAGATCGATGCGAAATGATATCCTGCATAGAGCAGTGCCGCGATCCCGGGCAGGAAGAAGATGATGTAGAGAACGAGGTCGAGGGCAGCCTGCGTCCGCGGCTTCATCGACCCGTAAAGGAAGTCGCCGCGCACGTGCGAGTTCTGCGCCAGCGCGTAGGCTCCCGCCAGCATGAACAGCGTGCCGTAGAGCATGTTGTTGAGATCGAAGATCCACGCGGTCGGTGCGTTCAGCACGTAACGCTTGAACACCTCGACACATACGACTGCTGTCAACAGGATGATCAGCCAGGCTGCGGCCTTGCCGACCCACGTGCTGACGGCGTCGATCGTGTGCAGGAAACGTTGGACGCTCATGCGGGGCCGCAACTGGCAGGAGGGAAGTTGATAGCACGAAGCACCACCCGGTTATACTCCCGGATGGTGCTTCGCTTGGTTTGACGATCGTCAGAGCTTCTTCGCTGCGCCGTCCTTGCCGAAGTAATGGTCGAACGCCATGCGGCGGCCGACGACGGTGTCCTGCTCCCAACGGGTGGCGCGCTCGGCGAAGGCGATCTGCGACTGCATGATCTCCTTGAACAGGGGGTTCTCGCCGGCCTTCTTCTTGACCACGTCGTCGTAGACCTCGAGCTGGCGCTTCAGGATCGCGTCGGGCGTCTTGTAGAACCTGACGCCGTCCTTGCTCTGCAGCTCGACATAGTCCTTGGAATAGCGGTCAATCGCCTTCCACTGCATGTCCTGAGAGGCCGCCTCGACGGCGTTGGCGATGATCGCCCTCATTTTTTCCGGCAGCCCGTCGTATTTGGCCTTGTTGAACATGATCTCGAACTGCTCGGCGTTCTGGTGGTAGCTCTGCAGCATGCAGACCTTCGACACGTCGGCGAAGCCGAGCGCCCGATCCGACGAAGCGTTGTTGAACTCGGCCGCGTCGAGTAGGCCGCGGTCCATGGCCGAGACGATCTCGCCGCCCGGCAGGGCGTTGACGGCTGCGCCGAGGCCGGTGAACACGTCAATCGAAATGCCCACGGT
Organism: Beijerinckiaceae bacterium; assembly: GCA_036556825.1. Lineage (GTDB taxonomy): Bacteria > Pseudomonadota > Alphaproteobacteria > Rhizobiales > Beijerinckiaceae > JAJKJG01. Next base: position 66,699 of record DATBIR010000040.1, on the reverse strand, counting down.
GCGGAACTTGAGCCCTCTGATGTCTTCCACCCTCGTCACCGGCTTCTTGAACCAGCCGAGCGGCTGCGTCGGCATGGGACCGTACGGGAAGGACACCACGTTGGCGCCGATCGATTTGTAGAGCTTCTCGAGCAGCTCCTTGCCGCCACCGTATTTGTGCCAGGCCATGAGCATGTTGGCGTCCATGGCGAAGCCCGGGCCCGATCCCCACAGGGCCAGCGCCGGCTGCTTGCCATAGTGATAGACGAGCACGCCGTGGCCGCCGTCGAGGGTGCCGGACGAGACCGCATCGAGCAGGCCGAAAGCCGGCACCACGGCGCCGGCCGGGAGCACCTCGATCTTCAGGTCGCCGCCGGTCATGTCGTTGACCTTCTTGGCGAAATCGAGCGCGTATTCGTGGAAAATGTCCTTCGAGGGCCAGGTGCTCTGCCAGCGCATGCTGACCGGGCCTTGCGCCTTCACCACGGCCGGCGCGGCGACCGTCGCGGCGGCGCCGGCGCCGGCGACCTGCAGGAACTTGCGGCGCGAGGTGGTCTCCCCGGCCGGGGTCTTGGACTTCGTCATTATCGATCCTCCCAGTCGCGCGGGATCGTTCGCGAACCCGCGTCAAAAGAGGGCGTAAGGTAACGACGTTTTCGGGACCAAATTCAAGGGGGGCCAAGGGAACTTCGACCCCCTCTTTCGGCTAAGGCATCAATTGTCTGTGTTTGGGCCGGCCCCCGGGCTGCGGCACGGCGCTCATCATGATTCCGCCATTCCGGCGCTTGATAGGCGCTCACTTCCCTCTATTGATGCCGCCGAGTCGACGGACCGGCTCGGAGTTGCGAATCCCATGATCCTCCTCAGCGCTGCCACGGCCGTGGCGGGTTTGATCCTGCTGGCCGTGACCCTCACGGCCGGTCAGCTGCCGGTCTACTTGCCGGCGGTCACGCTGGCGCTGGCGGCCATTGTCTTCGTATCGCGCCGCATCCCGCGCTTCCTGCGAGTCCTTATCGGCACTCTGGCCCTAACCCACATCATCCTGCTCGCGCTGCTGATCGCCAACGCCCTAGGGGCGGTGCCGGAAGGCTACCGGGACTACGTGCCGCCGGCGTCGATGCCGATCGGCGCCATGGCCTTCTCGGCGCTGATCTACGCGGTGTCCTTTGTCCCGGTGATCCGCACCATCATGGAGATCGCCGACCGCTACTTCGAGGCACGCGAGCCGAGCGAGGTCCGCGTCCCGCTGCTGGGACGGGTCGGGGCGTCCGAGGGTGCCATCGGCACGGCGTTTCTGGCGTTGCTCGTCGCCATCAATCTGGCCCAGGTGGCTTTGAACGTGCGCCTGAGCTTCTTCTCGCGCGACTGGTTCAATGCCCTCCAGGCCAAGGACGCGGCCGCCTTCTGGTACCAGCTCCTGTGGATTTTCGCTCCCCTGGCCGCCGTCTATGTCGCGGTCGCGATCATCGAGATCTGGCTGCAATACGTGCTGCGCATCCGTTGGCGGACCTTCCTGAACAGCATCTATGTGGGCGAGTGGCTGATCGACGGGGTGCATTACCGCATGCAGCTGACCGGCACGGAAGCGGACAACCCGGACCAGCGCATCGCCGAGGACCTGCGCAAATACGTCGATACCACCTATACGCTGTCGATCGGCCTGCTGACCCAGTCGGCGACCCTGGTCTCCTTCATCGCCATCCTGTGGACGCTGTCGCGCGACCTGACCTTGCCGGGCACCGACTATCCCGTGCCCGGGCTCCTCGTCTGGTTCGCCATCCTCTACGCGGTAGTCGGCACCTGGCTCACCCACCTGATCGGCAAGCCGCTCATAAGCCTCTACTTCCAGCAGGAACGCTACGAGGCCGACTACCGCTTCGCCCTGGCGCGCCTGCGCGAATACACCGAGCAGGTCGCCCTGCTCGACGGCGAGAAAGCCGAGCAGCAGCGGCTCGCCCACCGCTTTAACGGGATCGTGCGCAACTTCATGCAGATCGTGAACCGGCAGATGAAGCTGACCACGTTCACGGCGAGCTATTTCCAGGCGAATGTCGTCGTGCCTTACGTGCTCGCGGCGCCGTTCTACTTCGCCGGCAAGATCAGCCTCGGCCAGCTGCAGCAGACGGCCGGCGCGTTCAGCCGGGTCGAGGGAGCCCTGACCTTCTTCATCTCGGCGTATTCGACGATCGCCGATTACAAGGCCGTCATCGATCGCCTGACGACGTTCGAGGCATCGATTGCCCGCGCCCAGAAAGTGGCCGCCACCGAGCCGCGGGTCCGCCTCGTGCCAGGCGCGACCGACCGGCTCGATCTCGAGAGCACCGAGGTCGACCTGCCGGACGGCCGCAAGCTGGTGCGCCTCGACAAGCTCTCCTTCCGGCCGCGGGAAGCGACGCTGCTGACCGGCCCGTCCGGCTCCGGCAAGTCGACGCTGTTCCGCGCCATTTCAGGGATCTGGCCGTTCGGAAACGGGGAGATCAGAACGCCGAAGGAGGCGTCCATGATGCTCCTGCCGCAACGGCCCTACATTCCGATCGGCACGCTCAGAGGCGCCGTCACCTATCCCGGCGTCGAGGGTCGCTACAGCGACGAGGCCATCGCCGAAGCGCTGCGGCTGGCACGCCTCCCGCACCTCGTTGGCCGTCTCGACGAGGAGCGCTTCTGGCCGCAGACCCTGTCGCTCGGCGAGCAGCAACGCCTCGCCATTGCGCGGGCTCTGCTGGCGCAGCCGGACTGGCTCTTCCTCGACGAAGCCACCGCCGCCTTGGACGAGCCGACCGAGGAGGCGATCTACCGCATGCTGCGCGAGAAGCTGGCAGGAACGACCATCGTGTCGATCGGCCACCGCTCGACGCTGCATGCATTCCACGATCGGCGCATCGATATGCGGCCCAACGACGACGGCACCTTCACGGCCGGCGAAGTGCGCGCCCCGGCGCCGGCGCAGTAGCAGGTTCTGCCCACTCGGCCGGCTCGTGGGACCGGCTCGGGTGGCGGACATGTAGACAGCCTGCGGCCTGTCCTCACCGGTCAGCGGCCGCGACCGTCTCCGACAACCGGGGGAGGCCCGCGAAAGCGCGACGCGGTCAGATCGCGCGTTCGAGACGCAGTTCGCCGGACTGACCCTTGATCACCATGATCACGCCCTCATAGTCCCACTGCGCGGCCGTGCGAACGGCGATGAAGAACGCGCGCTCCGATTCCATCACCGTCTTATCGCATTGCTTCTTCGTCAGGGCCAAAGGCCCTGTCGCCAAGCGCTGCTCGCGCAAAGGATAGAGAGTTGCCGAGAACGTGTTGCAGCCGCCGAAGCCCTTGGCGCGGTACTGCTGGTCGAGCGACAAGGTCGGCCGGTCCGGCCCGCTGTATTGCTTGCCGTTGAGGCTGATCGCAACCCAGGACGAGGGCACGGGAAACTGCCTGTCCCTCCGCGATTGCGGCACGTTGCTTTGCTGCTGCTTGCCTTGCTGTTGCGTGCCCTGGCGTTGCGCCTGGGCATCGGCTGACGTCGCCGAGGCGAGCGCCGCGAGTACCAGCACCAAGCGGAACGACTTCATTCAGCACCTCCGGATAGGGTCGCCCGGGACCATAAGGGCGTGGGCTGACAGAGGCAACGGCTTGTGCCGGCTGCTCCTCAGGAGAGGCGCGTGAACAGCCGCTCGGCCAGCGGGTTGGCGGGGCGAAACACGTAATCGAGCGTGCGCACCGTGACGTCGCGCGCGCCGGCGCCAAGCAGGGAGTCGACGACGCCGAACACCTCGGCCGCCGGACAGTGCAGCACGAATTCGCCGCTATCGCCGGAGCGCAGCATCGCGCCATAGCGTTGAGTCAGGCCGATGGCGTCGGCGCGCTGCCGGTCGATCCCGGCGCGGATTTCGCGCGTCGTCCGCGCCGCCTCTTCCGCGGCGATGCGCGTCAGGACCGCGCGCGCGGCGGCGCGCGCCGCCGAACCCCAGGGCGCCCGCAGGGAAGCGACCAGATTGGCCTCCGAACGCAGGATCACGCCGTCGTCGAGCACCTTGAGCGCATTGGCGGCCAGCGTCGCGCCGGTGGTGGTGATGTCGACGATCAGCTCCGCGGCGCCCGAGGCCGGCGCGCCTTCGGTTGCGCCCAGGCTTTCGACGATGCGGTAGTCGGCGATGCCGCGATCGGCGAAAAAATGCCGTGTGAGGTTCACGTATTTGGTGGCGACCCGCATCTTGCGGCTGTGCCTGGTGCGCAGATCGGCGGCGACCTCGTCGAGATCGGCCATCGTGCGCACGTCGATCCAGGCCTGGGGCACGGCGACGACCACATTGGCGTGACCGAAGCCGAGCGGCGTGAGCAGTTCGACCGCGGTCTCCGCATCGGCGATCTCCTCGCGCACCAGATCCTCGCCAGTGATGCCGAGATGGGCGCCGCCGCTGGCCAATTGCGTAACGATCTCGGCGGCGGACAGGAACAGCACTTCTACGTCCGGCACCTCGGCGAGGGCGCCGCGATAATCACGCGCGCCGCGCGCCTGCGTGAAGGTCAGCCCGGCGCGGGCGAAGAACGCGGCGGCGTTCTCCTGCAGACGCCCCTTCGACGGCACGGCGAGGACCAGCGGGGCGTCGGTCATGACATGGCTCCGGCGATCCGGTCGAGCCAGAACGAGCAGCCGACCGCGGGAATTTCGTCGGTGGCGCCGAGGTGCTGAAGCAGGCGGTCGTAACGTCCTCCGCCCACCATGAGATTGACCTCGCTGCGCCGCGGATCGCGCACTTCGAAGATGAAGCCGGTGTAGTAATCGAGGTTGCGCGCGAAATCGGCGGCGAAGACGAAGCCCGAGATGTCGACGCCGCGGGCGGCCATGAAGCCGGTGCGCTCCTCGAAGCTGTCGAGGGCGCGGGCGATGTCGAGATCGGCGTCGCGGGCGAGCGCGCGGACCGCATTGGCGGCGGCATCGGGGTCGCCGGTCACCATCAGGTAGCGGCTCAGCACCTCCCGCGCCTCGTCGGGAAGGCCGCCCGACCGGTTCGCGGCGCGGGCAAGAAAGCGTTCGGCGATTTCGCCGGCGCTGCGCCCGCCGACGCGGGCAATTCCGGCGATGGCAATGATGTCTTCGACGAAGCCCTTTACGGCCTTGGCATCCTGGCCCTGGATCGCGGCCAGGAGGCCGGCATGCTCGGCGAGCCCTGATGCGCTGTCCGGCTCCGCCACGCTGTCGAGGGCGCGCCCCGAGACCACGGCGCGCATCAGCCGTCGCTTGGTCGCGGGGCTCACGCGCAGGGCTTCAGCAACCGCGTCGAGGAGGCCCATATCCCCAAGCTTCACGGCCTTCTCCGCCGGTCCGAGCCGGTCGAGCCCCTCGAGGGCGAGGCTCAGGATTTCGGCATCGGCTGCGGCGCGGTCGGAGCGGCCGATGGATTCGATGCCGGCTTGCTGGAACTCGCTGGGTTCACCTTTGCGCAGGCGAAAAAGCGGGCCGAGATAGCTGTAGCTGGCCGGCTGGGCGCGGCCGCTGGCGAGGTGCTGGCGACAGACGGGAATGGTGTAGTCGGGCCGCAGGCACAACTCGCGCCCGTCCGCATCCTGGGTCACGAACATGCGCCGGCGGATGTCCTCGCCCGAGAGGTCGATGAACGGCTCGATCGGCTGCAGGATGGGCGGCTCGACGCGCGCGTAGCCCTCGCGTTCGAACAACGCGATCAGCGGGCTCGCTTCGTTGGTGCCGGATGTCATTGGATGCGCTTTCCCCAGGCTGTCTCTAGCAGCGGTGGGGCTCAGGCGCGATGCCTTTCAAGGAAAACAGTGAATGAGCCGAAAACGCCGGAAGCCGGCCCGGCAGGGGCATAACGAAGAGGCCGGGCTCCTGGGCCCGGCCCTGGAAAACAGCGTTAACGGCCGGTTACATGCCGCCGGAAGGGCCTCCGCCAGCGCCGGCCGGGCCGCGTTGGCCGGACCCGGCGTTCAGCGATGGCTGCGTGTCTCCGCCGGCGGGCCGCCTGCTCTGGTCGCCGGCGCCGCGGCTGCCGGATTGGCCTGATTGCCCACCTTGGCCCTGTCGGCCGCCCGCGCCGGACTGGCCCGCCTGCGCGCCCTGACCGCCCTGGCGGCCCTTCTGGGCCTTGCCCCCGGCAGGCAGCAGGTTTTGCGCCGCCTCGAGGATCACCTCGCTTACAGCGCCGGCCGCAGCCTGTGCGACGCCCATGGCGACGTCCTTGGCCGTCGTGGCCGCGCGACCTCCGCCGCGCGCGGCCCGTGCGCCGGAACTGGCGACCGACGAGCCGGCAGCCCTCACCGCCGAGCCGGCCTTCGCGCCACTCCGCCTTACCTCTTCCGTGCTCGGCAGGTTGCGCGCCAGCGCCACCGCCGCCTGCGTCAGGACCTCCGCCAGCACCCGGCGGCCGATCTCGGTGTCGATCACCTTTGCGAGCTGGCCGCCGACATTCTGGAGGGCCTTCGGAATCGCAACGTTGCGCGACTTGCCCGCGCCCTGCGACTGCCGTCCCTTGGCGGCCGCGCCACGCGATGCCTTGCCGGCCGCCTGCGCGTTCTTGGCCGACGCGCGCGCGGTCGTCCCTGCGCCGCGCGATCCCTTCGCAGCTCCCTTAGCGCTTCGTCCCTGTTTCTTCGTCTGCTTTGCCATTGCTGCACCCTCTGAACCGTGACGGTTCAACAACGGAAGCGAACCGTCTAAGTTCCTTAGGAGGCGAGCATTTCACGCCCAACTCCGTTATGGACGTGAGTTTGCGTCGGATGTCGGGTAAAAATTACTTGCCCCTCCGGGCGAGCACCTGGCGCACCGAAGACAACAGGTTTGCTTCCGCAGTAGAGATCTGCGCCTCTGCTGTTTTCTCCAAATAATCGGCACGGTCCTTGCCGCTCGCCGCGAGAGCCGCCCCTAGGGCCAGGTCCTTGATTTGCACCTCGCCCCTGGCGCGCTCGTCGGAGCCTTGGATCACGACGCAGGGGCTGCGCCGCCGGTCGGCATATTTCATCTGCGCCTTCATGCCCGATGCACCGAGATAAAGCTCGGCGCGGATGCCGCCGTTGCGCAAGGTCGCAACCATGCGCTGGTAGTCGGCGATGCGATCGCGGTCCATGACGAGGACGACGACCGGGCCTTGCATTGCGGCGTCGGCGACGATCGGACTTCCGACCGTCTGCAGGGCGGCCAGAAGGCGCGACACGCCGATGGAGAAGCCGGTCGCCGGTACCGGCTCGGGACGGAAGCGGCCGATCAGGCCGTCATAGCGCCCGCCGCCGCCGACCGAGCCGAAGCGAACCGGCTGGCCCTCGTCGTTGGTGACCGTGAAGGTCAGCTCCGCCTCGTAGACGGGCCCCGTATAGTATTCGAGGCCGCGCACGGTCTCGGCCGTGATCACGACGCGATCACGATAGCCTGCGGCATCGAGAAGGCTGGCGATGTCGCGCAGCTCCTGGATGCCTTGTTCGCCAACGGTGCCGCGGACGAGGTCGGACCACAGGTCCAGAGTGGCCCCGTAGCCCGCTACCGCGGGGTCGGCCTGCCCAACGAACTGCAGCACCTGGTCGATCGACCTGCTCTCGAGCTGCGCGCCCTTCGTGAAATCGCCGCTCTCGTCCCTGCGCCCCGGGCCGAGCAGCTGGCGCACGCCTTCGACGCCCAACCGGTCGAGCTTGTCGATGGCGCGCAGGACGGTCAGCCGCTGGCCGGCCTTGCCCTCGCCGCCGAGCCCGATCGCTTCGAGCACGCCGTCGAGCACCTTGCGGTTGTTGACCTTGATCGCGTAGTCGCCGCGCCGAATGCCGACATGCTCCAGGGTGTCGGCGGCCATCATGCACATCTCGGCATCGGCCGCGACGCTCGCCGCCCCGACGGTATCGGCGTCGAACTGCATGAATTGCCGGAAACGGCCGGGACCCGGCTTCTCGTTGCGAAACACCCAGCCGGCGCGATAGCTGCGGTACGGTTTGGGCAGGGCGTCGAAATTCTCGGCCACGTAGCGGGCGAGGGGAGCGGTGAGGTCGTAACGCAAGGACAACCACTGCTCGTCGTCGTCCTGGAAGGAGAACACGCCCTCGTTCGGGCGATCCTGATCGGGCAGGAATTTCCCGAGCGCGTCGGTGTATTCGATGAAGGGCGTCTCGACCGCTTCGAAGCCGTAGAGCTCGTACGTCTCGCGGATCGCGTCGAGCATGCGGTTGGTGGCGGCGACGTCGGCGGGGGCGCGATCGGCAAGACCGCGCGGCAGGCGCGCCTTCAGCTTGTTGTCGGTTTTGGTTGACATTGCTCGGATCGGGGGCTGTCGGCCTGCGGCATAGCCCGCGCGCCGTCCAGCGGCAAGCGACGGCATGGCGCATAATCCCCTGGACCCGACAGCCGAGACCGGGGAGAGGAGGGCGCTGGTGGAAGCTAAGCCCCGGTCGCGGCGCCGACCGCTTCGTAAGGGGTCTTGAGCCCGTACAGGCGATGCAGCACCGCGTCGATGTCCGGCCCGCGGAACGGCTTGGGCAGCAACGCGTCGCATGAGGCCTTGGCGGCTCGGGCGCGGTCGATGGCGCCCTTGTCCGACGAGGTCAGCACGATCTTGGCATCGGGATTCTTGCTCTTGATCATGCGTGCCGTCGCGCAGCCGTCGAGGTCGGGCATGTTGATATCCATGATGACGAGATCACACGCCTGCTCGACGAACTTCTTGACGCATTCGAGGCCGCCGCCAGCCTCCTCGATCGCGATGCTGAAGATGCTGCTGGCAAGCACCTTGGACATGACCCGGCGCACGGTGGCGGAATCGTCAACGATCAATGCGCGCATCGGCGTCTTGACGCGCACGAAGGTCTCGTGGATCGGCCGCACGTCGCGTTCGTGATAGGGCTTGCGCAGGTAGTCGCACACCCTGAGCGCCTTCGCCTGCTCGATGACGGCCGGCTCGGCTCTGCCCGAGACCATCACCACGTAAGGCGGACGCTTGCCTTCGAAGGCGAGACCGAACGCCTCGAGGCCGCTCTTGCCGGGCATGACGTGATCGATGAAGACGAGATCATACGTCCGGTTCGTGAGTTCGTACAGGCAGCTGTCGCCGCATTCGGCGTCGACGATCTCCAGCGTCGGGTCGCATTTGAGCAGGGCCGCGCGCAGAAAATTGCGGTGCCCGGCCGAATCGTCCGCGATCAGGACGCGAGATGCGGGCGCGGCTGCCTGTGACATAGAACCTCCCGCATCGGCGGCGGGAGGCTCCCGCGATCGCCAGACCGGACCATCCGCCGACCATAGGGGAAGAATGGTAAGCGAATGCTTGCCCGATCACGGGAGGCCGCAGCGCGTCAGGCGACGGCCTTGATCACGCGGCCGACCTTGTCGACGACTTCGCCAATCTGCTCCTCGGTGATGATCAGCGGCGGCGTCAGGGCGATGGTGTCGCCGGTAACGCGCATCATCAGCCCGACATCCTGGAAGGCACGGTCCATTGCCTCATAGCCGCGCTGGCCGACGGCGTCGGGCCGCGACGCGAGGTCGATGGCCGCCACGAGCCCCAGCGTGCGGATGTCGAGCACGTTCGGCAGTTCCTTGAGCGACATGATCGCGTCGGCCCAGATAGGCTCGAGCTTGCGGGCGCGTTCGAATAGCTTCTCGTCGCGATAGATGTCCTGGGTGGCGAGGCCGGCGGCGCAGGCGAGGGGGTGGGCCGAATAAGTGTAGCCGTGAAAGAACTCGATGACGTGGTCCGGACCGCGCATGAAGGCGTCATGGATCGGCTTCCTGACGAGCACGCCCGCCATCGGCACGGTGCCCGAATTCACGGCCTTGGCGAAGGTGATCATGTCGGGGACGACGCCGTAGCGCTCGGCCGCAAATGCGAAGCCGAGACGGCCGAAGCCGGTGATCACCTCGTCGAAGATGAGCAGCAGGCCATGCCGGTCGCATATCTGACGCAGCCGCTGCAAGTATCCCTTGGGCGGCGGCAGCACTCCCGTGGAGCCCGCCATCGGCTCGACGATCACCGCGGCAATGGTCGAGGCGTCGTGCAGGGCGACGATGCGCTCGAGGTCGTCAGCGAGATGGGCGCCCCATTCCGGCTCGCCCTTGGTGAAGGCCTGCTCGGCGCGGTTGTAGGTGTGCGGCAGATGGTCGACGCCGGCGAGCAGCGTGCCGAAAAACTTGCGGTTCGGCACGATACCGCCCACCGAGATGCCGCCGAAGCCGACGCCGTGATAGCCACGCTCGCGCCCGATCAGGCGCGTGCGCTGGCCCTGGCCCGAGATATTCCAGTAGGCGAGGGCGACCTTGAGCGCCGTGTCCACCGCCTCCGAGCCGGAATTGCAGAAGAAGACGTGGTCGAGATCGCCCGGTGCAAGCTGCGCGATGCGCGCTGCCAGGGCGAAGGCCTTGGGATGGCCGAACTGGAACGGCGGGGCGAAATCGAGCTCTTCCGCCTGACTCTGGATCGCCGCCGTGATCGGCTCGCGGTTGTGCCCGGCATTGCAGCACCACATTCCGGCGGCGCCGTCGAGCACGGCGCGGCCCTCGGCCGTGTAATAGTGCATGTCCTTGGCCCGCGTGACGATGCGCGGGCGCTGCTTGAAGGCGCGATTGGCCGTGAACGGCAGCCACCAGGCTTCGAGATCGTTCGGGCTGGACAGGGGAGCGGCGGCCCGAAGGCCCTCGGCGCGAGACATGGTCAGTTACCTTTCAGGACAGGACGGAAGGCTTGCAGTGGTCGAACGAGTCATCCGGTCATCGCGGTGGCATTATACCCTGCCTTGGTCACGGCGGCAGTCACTTCCAGCGTATCCGCGCATGTCGTCGCGGTCACCTGGCCGCGCTCCAGATCGACCGTCACCAGTGCCTGCGGATCGAGCCTGCGGATCGTGCGGCGCACGGTCTCGGCGCAGCCCTCGCAGGTCATGCCGTCGACCTTCATCATGACGTCATTGCGGGTTTCGTCCATGACCATCACTCCTTGACCGCTTCCGCCTCGATTTCGGCAAGGAAGTCCGGCCGCGCAAGACCGGCTACCTGAAGAAACGTCGACGCCGGCGCATGGCCGACCAGTTTCCGCTCACGCACGCGGCGGCTGATGGCGATGGCATCGGCCACCGTCACGAAGATGGTGACCTTGACGAGATTTGTCACATCCATGCCGGCCGATCGCAGCACCGCGATGACGTTGTCCCAGCACTGCTCAAGCTGCGCCTCGAGCCCATCGGCGAGGGTGCCGTCCTGCCGCAACCCGACCTGACCTGAAATCACCAGTCGGCTGCCATGCAGGTCGTGGACAACGCCGTGACTGTAGCGGGAGTTCGGCGGCGCGACCGTGGGCGGGTTCAGAAAGCGTGGCATTTAGGTAACCTTTAACAGAGTGTTGCACCGCAACCCTTGCCGCAAGAGTCGCTGTCGGCAAACGATACACGGCGTGATTCGCGCAACACAGACGCGAATGGGGGCACAGCGGCGGGGATGACTGAGAAGAGCGGCCTCTTCCGGGGCGGCAAACCGTCCATTCTGATGAGCGGACTCGCCGCCTGTGGCCTCGTGGCCGTGATTGCCGTGTCCGGCCTCGTGTTGACGGCCAAGTCGCCCGTCAACGCGCTGATCTGGATCGTCCTCCTGGCCGGCATCGCCGCCGGCGTGTTCGCGCTGCAGCAGGTGGTCGTGCTGCGCCTGCGGGTCGACAAGGTGTCGAGCGAGCTTGACGTGCTCTCGTCCCGCCTGCTTCGGGTCGAGGGGCGCCTCTCGGATTCGGACCGTCATGCCGCGCCTGGCCTGAGTTCGGCCGTTGCAGAAGTTACCGGAGAGATCGCCCTTCTCGGCGGCCTTGTCAGGGATTTGGCGGTCACGGTCGCGACCCAGGACAAGGATGTCACGTCGCTCAAGGACCAGGTGCGTCGGGCGCGGGATGAGGCCCCGGCGGCGGCCCCGCCGTTGACGCCAAGGGCACCGGCCCGAACGCCGCCATCCGCCGAGCCGGAGCCCGGCCGGCGCGAGCGGCCGATTCCGTCGCTGCTGCCCGTGCAGGGAGCGCTTCCGGCGCCACCCGCGGTGGCGGAGGAGCGGCGGCCGGGGAGCGAGGTCGGCGATGCCCGCCGCATTGCTGCGGTCATGCAGGCGTTCGAGAATGATCGCCTCGACCTCCACCTGCAGCCGGTCGTGTCGCTGCCGCAGCGCAAGACGCGTTTTTACGAGATCCTGGCGCGGCTGCGGCTCGCCGACGATACCATTCTTGTCCCGGCCGAATTCGTGCCGATCCTGGAGCGCTGCGATCTCGCGGCCGAGCTCGACCGCAAGGTGCTCACGCGCGCGGCCGGCATTGCCCGGCATCTCGCCGGGCGCGGCAGCGAGACAAGGGTCAGCTGCAACATCTCGCCAGCCTCGCTCGATAACGGCATCCTGCGAGCCGCCGGCCGGGTCGCGGAGGCTTACCCGGACGTCGCCGACCGCCTGATCCTCGAACTGCCGCAAGCCGTCTGGCGCAAGCTCGACGCCGATCAGGCCGGCACGCTCGCGATTCTGCGCAACAAGGGCGTGTCCTTTGCGATGGACCGCCTCACAGACCTGCGCCTCGATCCGCTGGCGCTCGCCGAACGAGGTGTGCGCTTCCTCAAGGTCCCGGCCGAGATGCTGCTCGAGCCGCAGACCGCCCGCGGTCTCGACATCGAGATCAGCGATCTCACGGCTGTCCTGTCGCGCGCCGGGATTCGCCTGATCGCCGAGCGCGTCGAGCACGAGAAGGACGTCCCGAACCTCATCGATCTCGATGTGCCGCTGGCCCAGGGCTTCGTCTTCGCGCCGCCGCGGGCAATCCGTCCGGAAGTGCTGACCAGGCCGGCATCTGATAACGAGCTGCAGGGCGAACTCGTGCCGGGCGCGCAGGTCCCGCCGGGCGCCCAGGACGCGCAAAAGCCGCTCACCGCGCAGGTCCTGCCCGTTCCGGCGACGCCGGCCGCGACCGCGCGCCAGGCTTCCTCCCCGGCAGCCGCCGAGGCGGAGGAGCGCAAGCCCTTCAGGGCCTTTCTGCGCCGCACGGGTTGACTTCGACAAGGTCGCCGCCTACGCGCCGCAGCCACAGTTACGGCAACAAGCGAATGGCATCCAGACCCGCTGCACAACCCATTGAACGCGTCGATGCCGAGGTCCCGCTGGTGGCAGGCCTCGGCGCGCTCAGCCCACGGTATGATGTGATCCTGTGCGACATCTGGGGCGTCCTGCACAATGGCCTCGTCGCGCATGCGTCGGCCAGCGACGCGCTGAACCGTTATCGGGCGCAGGGCGGCGTGGTCGTGCTGGTGTCAAACGCGCCGCGACCGGGCGGGAGCGTGGCGACGCAGCTCGACCGGGTCGGCGTGCCGCGGTCCGCCTGGGACGCCATCGTCACCTCCGGGGATCTCACCCGCGCGGCCGTGATCGCGCGCGAAAATCAGGTGGTTCACCACCTTGGCCCCGTGCGCGACCGACCCATCTTCGACGGCCTCGACGTGCGTTTCGGCACCATCGACGAAGCCGATTACGTCGTCTGCTCCGGCTTCGACGACGACGACCGCGAGACGGTGGAAGACTATCGCGAGCGCCTGGAGCGCATGCGCGACCGCAATCTCTGGATGATCTGCGCCAATCCCGACATCGTCGTCGAGCGCGGCGATCGTCTGGTTCCCTGTGCCGGAGCATTGGCGCTGGCCTACGAGGAGCGGGGCGGCGAGGTTTTTTATGCCGGCAAGCCGCACCGCCCGGTCTACGAAGCGGCGCTGCAGACCGCCGCAAAAGTCCGGGGCGGCGAGCCGGTGCGGCTCGATCGGGTCCTGGCGATCGGCGACGCCATGCGCACTGATATCGCCGGCGCATCGGCCTATGGCATCGATACGCTGTTGACGGCGCGCGGTATCCACGCCGTCGAACTCGGGCTGGAGGAAGGCAGCCTAAACGCGGCGCATGTGCGCAAATGGCTCAGCGGCCAGTCGTGCCAGCCACGCGGCGTCTGCGAGCAGCTGACCTGGGGCTAGCACGGCCCGTCGGCAGCCTGCCGCGGATTCGATCTGGAGCGAGAAGGGGTTCGCCGAGCTCAATCGAACAGGGCGTCGATGTCGTCCTGCTTGATGGCGACGCCTTCGTCCTGGGGCCCGTGCAGCAGCAGGACCTCGCGGCGCGCCTGGCGCAGAGCTTCCTCGGGATCGCCGCCATCGGCCGAATCGCGCACGTTGACCGCTTTGGCAAAGCGGTCGAGGCGCTTTTCCAGCTGGCCGAGCATCTCGAGAACCCTGCCTATGCGCTGGCCCGTGATGTCCTGGAACGAACAGGCTTCGAAAATGGAGAGGACCCTGGTTTCGACCAGCTCGCGGTAATCCTTGTCCGAGAGGTCGCCGGAGCCGAGGATCTCCTCGGCCGCGGCCATGATGGTGTGTGTCGCCGAGGCCGTCGCCTGGACGACGTTGCCAAGCTCGTCATTGGCCGAAGGGATGCGCTCGCGCGAGAGCTCGTTGGCCCGCAGTGCCGCGACCTCATTCTTCATATGCGCGATATAGTCCGCCACATTCGCCAGCTCGCGGACGATGACCTGCACCTCCATGTCACCGCTGCGTCCCTTGGCCATCTCGTCGCCGTGGCTCTTGGCCTTGGATGTGGCGTCCTTGTCCCTGGCGGGCGCGCGAGCCGCGCGGGCGGTTGCAGTCCCCATGTCCAGCCTCACTGTCGAATGACTGCGCCTCGCAGGTCGCTCACGCGCCGCAAACGGCCTCGATCTTGGTCTTCAGGGTCTGCGCGTTGAACGGCTTGACGATATAGTTGTTCACGCCGGCCTTCTTGGCGGCGATGACGTTCTCGGTCTTCGACTCGGCCGTAACCATAATGAACAGCGTCTGGCGCAGGTTCTCGTCGGCGCGCACATGGCGCAGCAGCTCGTAGCCGGTCATCGGCTCCATGTTCCAGTCGGAGATGACGAGGCCGTATTTCTTCTGCTTCAGCTTGGCGAGAGCCGTCGTGCCGTCGGAAGCATCGTCCACGTCCTCAAAGCCGAGCTGCTTGAGAAGGTTGCGAATGATGCGGACCATCGTCTGGTAGTCGTCCACGACGAGAATCGGCATCGACAAATCGAGGGCCATGATCCCTGCTCCGAATTGGAAGGCGCCGCCTCGGGTGCCGGGCGGCAATAGATCGGGGTGAAGAATTCCGTCCGGAATATCCCCGGACGACACGCTACAGGGGGCCAGTTTCAAAGCCGTTAATCACGGCCCCGCGCGGCTTGGACGCCGCGCCGCCGCGCAAAACAACCGTCGCGGCGGCTTGACCCCCGTAAAGGATTTGGACAGGTTCGCGGCCCTCGCACGGATCCGGCAAATTATCTCAAATGTCCATTAACCAGCAGCGCACGATCGGATCGCGCCGCTTTGATGTCGTTCGCAACGGCGACCCTGTGCCGCCACAGCTCAGGGGCGCGGTGATCGCCATCGGCAATTTCGACGGCATCCATCTTGGTCACCGACAGCTCGTCGAGACGTCCATCGCCGCTGCCAGGAGTTCGGGCCGGTCCGCCGCGGTCCTGACCTTCGAGCCGCATCCGCGAAAATTCTTCGCTCCAGACCGGCCGATGTTCCGGCTGACCCCCGAGCCTGTGAAGCTGACCATTCTCGACAAGCTCGGCCTCGACGGCGTCTTCGTGCGCCGTTTCGACGCGCAGCTGGCGGGCACCAGCGCCGCCGGCTTCGTGACGGACCTCCTGCGCGACGAGCTGCACGTCGGTGGCGTCGCGGTCGGCTACGACTTCCATTTCGGGCGCGGTCGCGAGGGAACGCCGGCCATGCTGGCCGAGCTTTGCCGGCGGCACGGCATCGATTGCGAGCTCGTTCCGGCGGTCGCGCATCGCGGCGAGCCCGTCTCGTCGACCGCCATCCGCTCGGCTCTCGCGGCCGGAGACGTGCCCCGCGCCAACGCGCTGCTCGGCTACCGCTGGTTCGTCGAAGGCGAGGTCCGGCACGGGGATAAGCGCGGGCGCGAGCTCGGCTTTCCGACGGCCAATATGAGCCTCGGCGAGGATTGCGAGCTCCGCCACGGCATTTATGCGGTCCGGGTCGGCCTCGGCCCGGGCGATATCCGGGAGGGCGTGGCGAATTTCGGGCGGCGACCGACCTTCGACAACGGCGCGCCGCTCCTCGAGGTGCACGTCTTCGATTTCGACGGCGAGCTCTACGGGCGTCGGCTCCAGGTCGAATTCGTCGCCTGGATCCGCGGGGAGGAGCGGTTCCCCTCGGCCGAGGCGCTGGTCGCGCGCATGCGCGAGGACGCTCGCCAGGCGCGTGCCAGCCTTGCTTGCGCGCCCGCCGAGCCCATCTCTTTCATCGGCTGACCGGTGCGCGCCGCTTTATTCGCTGGCGGGTCGCTGCTACAAGGCCGCCCATGAGGACAGCGCCTTGCCGATATCCGGACGTTTCGGTCCGCATTCTGCGAATTACAGGCCCGGCCTTCGCCTGAGCGCGGCTCGCGAAGGTCCGGGTTGTGCCGTCTCCCGTAGATTCCGATTCGTGCTCCGCGAAGGGAGCCAGCCCCCCTTGATGCCATGTCCGCTTCAGAAACCCTCGACGTGACAACCCAAGCCGAGAAGCAGGAACGGGACTACTCGCAGACCCTGTTCCTGCCGCAGACGGACTTCCCGATGCGCGCCGGCCTGCCGCAGCGCGAGCCCGCGCTGCTCGAGCGCTGGCAGAATACGGACCTATACCGGCGGCTGCGGGCGGCGGGCGCCGGCCGTCCGCGCTTCGTCCTGCATGACGGGCCGCCCTACGCCAACGGCCACATTCATATCGGGCACGCTCTCAACAAGATCCTGAAAGATCTGGTGGTGCGCTCGCAGCAGATGCTGGGCCGCGACTCCAATTACGTGCCCGGCTGGGACTGCCACGGCCTGCCCATCGAGTGGAAGATCGAGGAGGAATACCGGGCCAAGGGCCGCGACAAGGATCAGGTCCCGGTGATCGAGTTCCGTCGCGAATGCCGCGCTTTCGCCGAGAAATGGATCGACGTGCAGCGGACGGAGTTTCAGCGCCTGGGCGTCGAGGGGGACTGGCAGAACCCATATTCGACCATGGCCTATCCGGCCGAGGCCCAGATCGCGCGCGAGATCATGAGCTTCGCCCTGACGGACCAGCTCTATCGGGGCTCGAAGCCGGTAATGTGGTCAGCGGTCGAGCGCACCGCCCTCGCCGAGGCTGAAGTCGAATATCATGAGAAGGCCTCGCCGACGATCTGGGTGAAGTTTCCGATTGTCGATACCCTCGATCGTGACCTCGAGGGCGCATCGGTCCTGATCTGGACCACGACCCCGTGGACGATCCCGGCCAACCGCGCCATCACCTTCGGTTCGGACATCGCCTACGGGCTGTATCGCATCACCGACGCGCCGCCCGACAACTGGGCCAAGGTCGGCGAGCGTTACGTGATCGCCGACAAGCTGGCTCCGGAGGTTTTCGCCGCCGCGCGCGTGACCGCCTATGCCCGCGAGAAGGACGTGCTGCCGGTGATGATCGCGCGCGCCGCGCATCCGTTCCGTGGGGTTTCGGGCGGCAACGGCTACTGGGATTTCGACGTGCCGGTGCTGCAGGCCGATTACGTGACCGACGATACCGGCACCGGGTTCGTGCACACCGCGCCCGGCCATGGCGCCGACGACTACAACACCTTCGTCAAATATCGCGCTGCCTTCGAAGCCTGCGGCACCAAAGAGGTGCCGCACACGGTTGCCGAGGACTCGTCCTATTACGCGGACGTCCCGCTCTTCGCGGGCGAGCGCATCTTCGACGACAAGGGCAAGGATGCCGGCGCCAACGAGGCGGTGATGCGCAAGCTGATCGACGCCGGCGCCCTGGTCGCGCGCGGGCGCCTCAAGCACCAGTATCCGCATTCCTGGCGTTCGAAGGCGCCTCTCATCTTCCGCAACACGCCGCAATGGTTCATCGCCATGGACAAGGCCGTTCCGGCGCTCGGCAACGAGACCTTGCGGCAGAAGGCCCTCGCCGCGATCAGGACCGTGCAATGGGTGCCGCCGACGGGCGAGAACCGCATCACCGGCATGATCGAGAACCGGCCTGACTGGGTGGTCTCCCGCCAGCGCGCCTGGGGCGTGCCGATCGCGGTATTCGTGCGCAAAGGCGGCAACGACATCCTCAAGGACGAACGCGTCAACGGGGCGATCGCCGATGCGTTCGCGCGAGAAGGTGCGGACGCCTGGTTCCAGGAAGGCGCCGCGGGGCGGTTCCTCAGCCCGTTCGGCTATGCGCCCGCTGACTACGAGAAGGTCGACGACATCCTCGACGTCTGGTTCGATTCAGGCTCGACGCACGCCTTCACCCTGGAGGTTCGCGAGGATCTCAAGACGCACCGCCGCATCGACGGCGGGCCCGATGCGGTGATGTATCTGGAAGGCTCCGACCAGCACCGCGGCTGGTTCCATTCGTCGCTTCTGGAGAGTTGCGGCACCCGCTCCCGCGCGCCCTATGACGTCGTGCTCACGCACGGCTTCATCCTCGATGAGAAGGGCGAGGAGAAGATGTCGAAATCGAAGGGCAATACCATCTCGCCGCAACAGGTGATGAGCGAATACGGCGCCGATATCCTGCGCCTCTGGGTGGCGGCCTCGGACTATACGGACGACGTGCGCTTCGGACCCGAGATCCTGAAGAACTTCGTCGAAACCTACCGCAAGCTGCGCAATACAATTCGCTGGATGCTCGGCTCGCTCCATCATTTCCATGACCGCGACCGCGTCGACGTTGCGGAGATGCCGGAGCTGGAGCGCTTCATCCTGCATCGCCTCGCCGAGCTCGACGCCGACATTCGCGAGGCTTACGCCGCCTTCGACTACAAGCGGGTGGTGGCGCTGCTCACGTCATTCATGACCACGGACCTGTCGGCCTTCTACTTCGACATCCGCAAGGACACGCTCTACTGCGACCCCATCTCGAGCTCGCGGCGCAGGAGCGCGCTCACCGTGATCGACGAAACCTTCCGCCGCGTCACGACCTGGATCGCGCCGATCCTGGCTTTCACGGCCGAGGAGGCGTGGCTGTACCGTTATCCGTCCGAGACCGGTTCGGTGCATCTGGAGACCTTTCCGGAGGTGCCGGCGGCCTGGCGCAACGATGACCTGGCCGAACGTTGGGCCAGGATCCGCCGGGTCCGCCGCGTCGTGACCGGCGCTCTCGAGATCGAGCGGGCAGGCAAGCGCATCGGGTCGAGCCTCGAGGCAGCGCCGGTCGTCTTCGTCGCCGACGAGGATCTTCGGCGGGCGCTCGACGGCATCGATTTCGCCGAGGTCGCCATCACGTCGGGCATCGATGTGCGGGGCGAGGAAGGACCCGCCGATGCATTCCGCCTCGACGAGGTCAAGGGCGTCGCCGTCGTGCCCGCTCTCGCCGAAGGGCGCAAATGCGCACGTTCGTGGAAGATCAGCCGCGACATCGGCTCCGATCCGGACTATCCGGACGTCACGGGGCGCGACGCGCAGGCATTGCGCGAGTGGGACGCGCGCACGGCATGAACGCGATGCAGAGCGCCGGACTGGCCATGGAGCCTTCCTACACGGCCGCCTTCGACAATCTGCCGTGGCAGAGCACCGGCGTGGGCGCGCGGCACAAGCAGGTTGCGCTCGCCGGCCGCCAGCTACGGCTGCTCGAGCTCACGCCAGCCCTGGTCCATCCCGACTGGTGCGCCAAAGGGCACGCCGGATACGTGCTGGAGGGGCGGCTCGAGCTGCGCTTCAGGACTGGCGCCGTGCAATGTCATGCCGGCGAGGGATTCCTGATTCCGGCCGGCGAGGAGCACGCCCACATTCCGCGCGCCCTGACCGACCGGGTGACGTTGTTCGTGGTCGACGGCGAATGAGGACGCGCAGCGCCCGTCTCGGCCTTCTGGTCGTCCTCACCACGCTTGCCCTTGACCAGGCCTCGAAGCTTGGCCTTCTGTTCGTCTACGACCTTCCGGTCAGGGAACCGGTCGCCATCACGCCCTTCCTCGACCTGATGGTGGTGTGGAACCGCGGCATCTCCTACGGCCTGTTCCAGCAGCATACGGAACTGGGGCGCTGGGTCCTGTTCGGCATCTCGCTCGCCGCAGCGGTCGGGCTGTCGTGGTGGATGGCGCGCACCCCGTCACGGTTCCTGGCGACGGCCCTCGGCCTGATCGTGGGGGGCGCGGTCGGCAATGCCATCGACCGGCTTGCCTATGGCGCGGTCTTCGATTTCGTGCATTTCCATATCGGCCAGTTCTCGTGGTATGTGTTCAACATCGCCGATGCCGCCATCGTTGCGGGGGTGATCGGCCTCATTTATGATTCGCTGGTGCTCGACAAACGCCGGGCACGTCAAGCGGACGCTTGAACAAGGTGCGGCTAAGCCGCCACAGGATCGCCCGAAACGGGGATCAGGGGCATCGATCATGAGGACACCTGCCATGAAAGGGATCGGGATTGCTCGGCTTGGGCTGACGCTCGGGGCCGGCCTGCTCACCGTCGTCGTGGCCACCGGCGCGCGGGCCCAGGAGGGCGAGCTCATGAAGAACCTCCTGGGAACCCTCGGGGTCATCGACGAGGAGCGCGATCCGATCGAATATCGCGAGCGCGCGCCGCTTGTCCTGCCGCCGCGTATGGACCTGCCGGCCCCGGTCGCGCCCGGGAGCTCGCAGGCGCGCGCGGCGCAATGGCCGAACGACCCGAATGTCATGGCGCGCAAGCGCCGCGAAGCCGAGGTCAACACGCCGGTCGGCGAGACCGAGCGCAAGCGCATGCTCGAAGGTAATGGTCGGCTGACGCCGGCGGAGATGCGCGCTGGCACGCGCGCGGGCGCAGGCCTGGCGACAGGACCGGTGACCCGGCCGGACGGCAGGGAGGCACACTGGATGCATCCCGACGTCCTGCGGGCCCAGGGGGCCCAGCGCAGCGCCGAAGCCAAGCCGGACGACGGCCGGCGGCGCACCTTGACCGATCCGCCATCGCTCTACCGCAAGTCCGCCACGGGCCGGGACATTACCGGAGGGTTCGAGGTGCCGGAAAAGGTCAACGAAGCCGACCCGCGCGCCTTCCTGCGCCAGACACAGCAGCAGCGGAACTGACGGATCCGCTGGCCTTTGACCGCGTAGTTTGGTTCGTGCGTGAAGCGTGGAGATTTGGCCTTCCGCCTGGCGGTCGGGCTGAGGCGCATCATTTGGCGATCATAGATTTTCCTCTAGACCCGACGAGGTGACGAGAATGTCCGACAAGAGCGTGGCCACAAGCCCGCGCACCGATGCGGCGCCATTTGGGCGCACGGAAGGGAGCGGGCCTGAGGTTTCGTCGTTCACTCTCGACAACCGCCTCGACGTCGTCGTGATTCCTGATCGGCGCGTGCCGGTCGTCACGCACATGATCTGGTACCGGAACGGCTCGGCCGATGATCCGCTCGGTGAATCGGGGATCGCCCATTTCCTCGAGCACCTGATGTTCAAGGGCACCAACAAGCATCCCGCGGGGGAGTTCAGCCAGGTCGTGTCGGCCCTCGGCGGCCAGGAAAACGCGTTCACCTCGTTCGACTACACGGCGTATTTCCAGCGCGTCGCCCGCGAGCACCTCAAGACCATGATGGAATTCGAGGCCGACCGCATGACCGGCCTCGTGCTCGACGATGCGGTCGTCGCTCCGGAACGGGACGTGGTGCTCGAGGAGCGCCGCATGCGCGTCGAGACCGATCCGGCGGCGCAGCTCTCCGAGGCGATGGCGGCGGCGCTGTTCGTGCACCACCCCTACGGCATTCCGATCATCGGCTGGATGCACGAGATCGAGAAGCTCGACCGCGCCCATGCGCTCGCCTATTACCGCCGCTTCTACACGCCCGAGAATGCCATCCTGGTCGTCGCCGGCGACGTGACGAGCGACGAGGTGCGCGAACTGGCCGAGGCCACCTATGGCCGCGTCGCCCCGCGCGGCGAGGCGCCGGTTCGCACGCGCCCGCGCGAGCCCGAGCCGCGCGCCGCACGGCACGTCGAGGTGTGCGACCCGAAGGTCGAGCAGCCGACCCTGCAGCGGCTCTATCTGACGCCCTCCTCGATCACGGCCAACGGCCGCGAGTCCCTGGCGCTCGAGCTTCTGGCGGAAGCGGTCGGCGGCGGCCCGACATCCTACCTCTACCGCAAGCTCGTCCTCGAGCGCGCCATCGCCGTCAATGCCGGCTCCTGGTACATGGGATCGGCCATGGAAGACACCCGCTTCTCCGTCTACGCCGTTCCCAATAGCGGCGTCGCCCTTCAGGCCCTCGAAGAGGCGGTGGACGAGGCCATCACCAGCATTCCTGCAGAGGCGCTCGACGCCGACTCGATCGAGCGCGCCAAGACGCGGCTGGTCGCCGAGACCATCTATGCAAGCGACAGCCAGAGCTCGTTGGCGCGCATCTACGGCTCGGCCCTGGCGATCGGCGAGACCATCGACGAGGTGCGGCGCTGGCCGGCCGAGATCGAGGCCGTAACTCGCGACGATCTCGCCGCCGCCGCGGAGCGCTTCCTGATCCCGCGGCGCTCGGTCACCGGCTTCCTGCGCAACGGGCCGGCTTCGTAACCCCGCGCATGATCGTGAACCGCCGATGAGCACGCTTTCCGTCGATACCGTCTCCACCTCGCCCGCCCAGGTCCGCCCGGTCGTGTCCTCGGCCGGCATCGAGGCCTGGCACGTCGAATCGTCCGTCGTGCCGCTGATTGCACTGGCCTTCACGTTCGAAGGCGGAGCCACCCACGATCCCGCCGACAAGCCGGGCGTCGCCCATATGATGGCCCGACTTCTCGACGAGGGCGCCGGACCGTATTCGTCGGACGCATTCCAGGAGCGCCTCGCCGCCCATGCCATCGAACTGAGCTTCAATGCCGGTCTCGACGCCCTGGGCGGCTCGCTCAAGACCTTGGTCAAGCATGCCGACGAAGCGTTCGAGCTGTTGCGCCTCGCGCTCGCCGAGCCACGCTTCGACGACGACGCGATCGAGCGGGTTCGCGCCCAAACCATTGCCGGGCTGCGCTACCAGGCCAACGATCCCGGCGTGATGGCCTCCAAGCGCTTTTTCGCCGAGGCCTTTCCCGACCACCCCTATGGGCGGCCGACCGCCGGCACCATCGAAAGCGTCGAGGCGATCACGCGTGACGACCTGATCGCCCTGCACAAGCGCATCGTGGCGCGGGGACGCGTCAAGCTCGCCGTCGTCGGCGCGATCGGCGCCGAGCAACTCGCGCTGCTGCTCGACAAGGTCTTCGGCGCGCTGCCGGAAGCGCCGCCGCTCAGTGCCACTCCGTCGGTCATGCTCGCCGGTCGCGGGCGCACCATCGTCACGGATCTCGACGTGCCGCAGTCGGTGATCCGGTTCGGCACGAGCGGCGTGTGCTGGCGCGATCCCGATTTCATCCCCGCATACGTGCTCAACCATATCCTCGGCGGCGGCGCCTTCACCTCGAGACTGTTCCAGGAAGTGCGCGAAAAGCGCGGTCTCGCTTATTCGGTCGGCACGTCGCTGGTGAGCTATCGCGCCACGGCCATGACCTGGGGCTTCACGGCGACCAAGAACGAGCGCGTCGGCGAATGCATCGAGGTGATCCAGGCCGAAATGCGCCGTCTGCGCGACGTGGGTCCTGATGCCGAGGAGCTCAAGAAGGCGAAGGATTATCTCACCGGATCCTACGCGCTCGGCTTCGATACCTCGACCAAGATCGCGCACCAGCTGGCGCAGATCGCGTTCGAGGGACTCGGCATCGACTATATCGGGCGCCGCAACGCCCTCGTTTCCGCCGTGACGCAGGACGACATCGGGCGCGCCGCCGAGCGCATGTTCGACGATGGCATGCTGGTCGTGGTGGCGGGGCGTCCGACGGGGCTGTAAGCGCAGAGCTTCGCGCTCGCAAATCGGATCTATCCGGTCTGCGCGCTGATCGTTGCGAACTCACCCGAGATCGGTTGGGCGCATGACGCCAACGCGCGGCCGCTCCATCGCGGCGTGCGCGAAATGGGACTAGCCGGTGACACCGGCGTCGCCTATCGTCCGCCGCTTCGCTAAAACCGGAGAGGATGATGGCCCTCGAGCAGTCGATCGACCTGGCGCTGGCACGCAACATCGGAGCAGCCGGCCTTCCCGACGTCGCCATCGAGGCCGCCTTCGCGGTGATCAGCAACGGGCTCGCGCGGCTGCGGAGTGAGGACGAGAGCGGCAGCCTGCCGCTGCTGCACATGCCGCGCACGCGCGACGATCTCGATGAGATCCGCAATGCCGCCGCGCGCCTCCGCGCCGAGGCCACCGACATCGTCTTCCTCGGCACCGGAGGCTCGAGTCTCGGCGGGCAGACGCTGGCGCAGCTGCGTGATTACGGCGTGCCCGGGGCGGGACGCTTCGCCGAGAATCCGCGCGTGCATTTTCTCGACAATCTCGATCCCGCCACCTTCGAGCGCGTCCTGCAGCGGCTGCCGCTCACGACGACGCGTTTCGTTGCCATCTCAAAGTCCGGGGGCACCGGCGAGACGCTGATGCAGACGATCGCCGTCCTGAGCGCGCTCGACCGGGCGGGCCTTCGCCGCCGCGCCGGCGACCTCGTGCTCGGCATCTCGGAGCCGCGCAAGCCGCAAGGCAAGAACGGTCTGCGGGACCTCCTGGAGCCTGAGGGCGCGGCGTTTCTCGATCACCATACCGGGGTCGGCGGACGCTATTCGGTGCTGACCAATGTCGGCCTGCTCCCGGCTGCCGTCGTCGGCCTCAATATCGCGGCGATCCGCGAGGGTGCGGCGCAGGCGTATGATCCGATCCGCACCGGCCAGGCGGCGCGGGATATTCCGGCCGCCGTCGGGGCCGCCTTCTCGCTGGCCGCGGCGCTCGAGGGCAAGGACATCAGTGTCACAATGGCTTATGCCGACCGGCTGGAGCGCTTCACCCGCTGGTGGGTGCAACTGTGGGCGGAGAGCCTTGGCAAGGACGGCAAGGGCACGCAGCCCGTGGCGGCGATCGGCCCGGTCGACCAGCACAGCCAGCTGCAGCTTTATCTGGCAGGCCCGCGCGACAAGGTCTTCACGATCATCACGACGCACAGTGCCGGGGAGGGGCCGGTGATCGATGCGGCGCTGGCGGCGCGCGCCGGGGAGCCGGGCTTCGGCGGCAAGCGCATCGGCGATCTGGTCGCCGCGCAAGGACGCGCCACCGCCGACACGCTGGCGCGCAATGGCCGCCCGACCCGGCGCATGCACATCGACCGGCTCGACGAGCGCGCCCTCGGCGAACTGCTCATGCAGCTGATGATCGAGACGATCCTCACCGGCTACGGGCTCGGCGTCGATCCGTTCGACCAGCCGGCAGTCGAGGAGGGCAAGGTGCTCGCCAAGAAATACCTCGCCGAGGCGCGCGGATGAGCGGCGGCGCGACGCCGAAGCCCGCCCCCGCGGATCTCGGGCCTGGCCGAGATCCGCATATCGATGCGCAACTCGCCAACACCCGGGTTGCGTCGGGGGAGGGTAGCGCAGGCGGCGTCGCCCCCAGCATCTCAGTTCGTCGCGCCGACCCACTCTCCAACTCTTCCCCGGTGCAAGCCGGGCCTGCCCGACTTGCGCAGGAGAGTGCTGACCTCGGGCAAGCCCGGGACCGGTCGGCAAGAGAGATCGGGTCGGTGCGCCGCCTCGATCCGGTCCTCGTCGACCGTATCGCCGCGGGCGAGGTGATCGAACGCCCGGCGGCGGCGGTCAAGGAACTGGTGGAGAACGCCATCGACGCCGGCGCCGCGACGATCGAGATCACGATCGAGGCGGGCGGACGGCGCCTGATCCGGGTGGTGGATGACGGCTGCGGCATGTCGGCCGACGATCTCGACCTCGCGGTCGAGCGGCACGCCACGTCGAAGCTCTCCCACGGCGACCTGTTCGGCATCGGCACCCTCGGCTTTCGCGGCGAGGCACTGCCGTCGATCGGCGCGGTGGCGCGCCTGTCGATCGTCACGCGCACCAGGGACGCGGCGAGCGGCTCGGCGATCGTGGTCGAAGCCGGCGCCAAAGGCGTGGTGCGCCCGGTTGCGGCGGCGACCGGCACGCGCATCGAGGTCGCCGACCTGTTCGCCGCGACCCCGGCGCGCCTGAAATTCCTCAAGTCGGATCGCACCGAAGCCCAGGTGGTGGCCGAGGTCGTGCGACGGCTCGCGGTCGCTCATCCCGGCATTCGCTTTATGCTCTCGGGCGATCACCTCGGCGCGGCGGTCTATTCGCCGGAAACCGACGACGCGCTCGGCTTCCTGCGCCGCGCCACGCGCGTGCTCGGAGCCGATTTCCAGCCGAATTCGGTCGCGATCGCGGCCGAGCGCGAAGGCTTTGCTCTGGCCGGGCATGTGGGGCTGCCGACCTTCCATCGCGGCACCTCCGGGCATATCCATTTCGTCGTCAACGGCCGCCCGGTTCGGGACAAGCTGCTCCTCGGCGCGGTGCGCGGCGCCTATGCCGACGTGATGGCGAGCGACCGCCATCCGGTCCTGGCGCTGGCGATCGCCTGCGACCCGCGCATCGTCGACGTCAACGTCCATCCGGCCAAGACCGAGGTGCGCTTCCGCGATCCGGCCCTGGTGCGCGGGCTCGTGGTCAGCGCCATCAGGGATGCGCTCGCTCGCGCCGGCTTCAGGGCCGCGACCACCGGCGGCGTGCGCACCCTCGAAAGCCTGCGGCCGCAAGGTCTGGCTGCACGTCCCGCGCCGACCATGCCAGGGCCGTCCGCACGCGCCATCGGGACTTTCGCCGGCTGGCAGGCGCCGCTCGATGCGCCGCAAGGCGCTCCGATGGGGCTGCGCGACGAGCAGACGGCCCTCACCGAAATGATGCCGCCGTCAGCGGACGCGCGCGCTGCCGCTGACGAGCCAGGCGAGGCAAGCCTTGCCGCGCCGCTCGGCGCGGCGCGGGCGCAGCTGCACGGCACCTACATCGTCGCCCAGACCGAAGACGGCATCGTCATCGTTGACCAGCACGCGGCCCACGAGCGGCTCGTCTACGAGCGTCTGAAGCGCGAGCGCGCCAGCGCCGGCATCGCGCGTCAGCTGCTTTTGATTCCCGAGGTGGTCGAACTCGATCCGGTCGACGCCGACCGCGTCGTCGCCGAGACGGAGACGCTGGCGGGCCTCGGCCTCGCGGTCGAGAGTTTCGGGCCCGGCGCCGTGCTCGTGCGCGAGATCCCGGCCGCGCTCCTGGGCGGTTCGCTCACCACGCTAGTCCAGGACATTGCCGATGCGCTCGCCGAGTGGAGCGCCACGAGCCCGCTCGAGCAGCGGCTCGACGCGGTGCTGTCGCGCATGTCGTGTCACGGCTCGGTGCGCGCCGGGCGCCGCCTCAAGCCCGAGGAGATGAATGCGCTCCTGCGCGAGATGGAGGCGACGCCGCTCTCCGGCCAATGCAACCACGGACGCCCGACTTACGTCGAGCTCAAGCTCGCCGATATCGAGCGCCTGTTCGGGCGGCGGTGAGCCGCCGCCGACTGGATAGACCGAGGCAGATTGAACGATCCTGCCCCAATGTCCGTGGGCCGCATGGATCTTTTCGGCAAGCGGCATCCACTTTGCCGGATCATGCTTCCGTATCGTAGCGAGCGAAGGCGACCTGGGCCTCGCCGTAATCGCGCCCTTCGAGCAGCGCGAAACCTTGCGGCAGCGTCACCGCCGCGTCGCCGGCTTCCTCGATGACCACGAGCGCGCCCGTCCCGAGCCAGCCGCCCGCCGCGCATGAGGCGAGCGCCCGTTGCGCCAAGCCTTTGCCGTAAGGCGGGTCGCAGAACACGAGCGAGAACGGCTCATTCGGCGCCGCCGGCCCCATGCGCGTGGCGTCGCGCCGGAACAGCCGCGTTTCGCCGCCGACGCCCAGCGTCTCCACATTCTCGCGGATGAGCCCCCGGGCCTGGGCGCTGTCGTCGACGAGAAGGGCGAAGGCGGCGCCGCGGGAGAGAGCCTCGAGGCCCATGGCGCCCGTGCCGGAGAACAGGTCGAGCACGCGCGCGCCGCTCACCGCATCGTCATAGCCGTGCGCGAGGATGTTGAAGATCGTTTCGCGCAGGCGATCCGAGGTTGGGCGGATCGCATCCGAGGCCGGCCCCTTGAGGGGACGGCCGCGAAAGCGCCCGCCGACGATCCTCATGAGCTGATCGCGACGAGAGATGTCACGGGCGGCGATCGCGCGGGGCTCGCGGCCGCGGCCCGCCCGGTCCGGGCTTGCGCGGCCCCGACCTGCCGGGGCCCGCGCTTGTCGGGCGGCCCCGCGGGCCTTCATCACGGTTGCGGTCGGAGCGCCACTCGGCGCGCGGCCCTTTGCCGGGGCGATCGCCCGAGCGCCGCGGCCGCTCGCCGAATTCGCGGCTGGCGCGGCCGCGAGGCTGTTCGTCGCCGCGCTGTCGTGCCTCGTCGCGCGGTCGCCGGGGCGGGCGCGTGCGCTCCGGCTTTGGCTCGCTCACCAGCCGTTCAACCAGCACCTTGCGGCCTTCCGTCGCGATCGCACCGACGCGCTCGTGCCGGCGCGCGCCGGACGCGGCCCGCGCTTCCTTCGGATCCACGTCGCGGCGGAACCTGCCCTTGCGTCCAGGCCTGTCGTCCTCGTCCGCACGCCACACGGTGCGGCGCGGCTCGTCGCGCGAGCGCGGCGCCGGGCGTTCGCGGCGCTCGTAATCGTCGCGGCGGCTACGCGGGGCACGTCCGTCGTAATCCTGGCCGCGCTCGGCACGCGCGCTGCCGCGAGGTCGCGCTTCACGTTCGGGCCGCTCCGCCCGTTCGGTGCGCTCCGCCCGTTCGGCGCGCTCCGCCTGCTTCTTCGTCGAGCCGAAGGGGGCGATGGGCTCGCGCACCGGGCTTTCGAAATCGACGCCGGCTTCTGCGGCCAACGCCTGCCCGAGCTGCTCGCGCAGCACCTTGGTGCGTACCTCCTCGACAAGGCCGGGTTCGAGATCGCCGAGCTGGAACGGGCCGAAAGACAGGCGGATGAGGCGGTTCACCGCGAGGCCGAGATGCTCGAGGATGTTCTTGATCTCGCGGTTCTTGCCCTCGCGCAGCCCTATGGTCAGCCAGACATTGTCGCCCTGGATGCGGTCAAGCCTCGCCTCGATTGGGCCGTAGTCAATGTCGTCGATGGTGATGCCGTCACGCAGGCGATCGAGTTGCTCCTGTGTGATCTCGCCGTGGGCGCGCACCT
Organism: Beijerinckiaceae bacterium; assembly: GCA_036556825.1. Classification (GTDB taxonomy): domain Bacteria; phylum Pseudomonadota; class Alphaproteobacteria; order Rhizobiales; family Beijerinckiaceae; genus JAJKJG01. The sequence goes on along the minus strand of DATBIR010000040.1, from coordinate 37,612 downwards.
TGTAGCGGCGCAGCCAGCCGGTTTCCGGATGCGCGATCACCCGCGCCAGGCCGCCGTCGTTGGTGAGCAGCAGCACCCCCTCGGTGTTGATGTCGAGACGTCCAACCGCAACCACGCGCGGCATCTCCTCCGGCAGGCCCTCGAACACGGTCGGCCGCCCTTGCGGATCGCGCGCCGTGGTGACGAGGCCACGCGGCTTGTGGAAGATCCACAGGCGCGTGCGCTCCTTGGCGGGCAGCGGCTCGCCATCGACCGTGATCCTGTCCTGCGGCGTGACGTTGATTGCCGGCGAGCTCAGCACCTCGCCATTCAGCGTGACACGGCCCTCCGCGATCATGGCTTCGGCGTCGCGCCGCGAAGCGAGGCCGGCGCGGGCGATCACCTTGGCGACGCGCTCTTCAGCCGCTTGCTCCGGCTGCGCCACCGTCCGCTCATGCTGCTCCGCCGGGCGATCCCCGGGCACAACGACCTCCCGGGCGCCGCCGCTGTCGTCGCGGCGCGGCTTGCGCAAGGGCCGATCATCACCGCGGCTTTGCCGGCGTGGGCGCTCCTCGCCTTCGCGGCGGAAGCGTGGCGGCCGCTCGTCATCGCGACCGCGAGACGGCCGCTCGCCCCGCCCTCGGCCGCCCGGCCCCTCGTCACGGTCGCGGCGGAAGCGCGGTGGCCGCTCGTCGTCGCGGCTGCGGAACGGACGCTCGCCCCGGTGGCGTCGATCGTCGCCCTCGCGCCGGACGCGTGGCGGCCGGTCGTCATCGCGGCTGCGCTCGCCCGGCGCCCGGCGGGGACGGTCCCCGTCGTCACCGCGTGCCCATGGCGCGCGGTCGCCGGCGTCACGTCCGCGCAAGGGGCGATCCGAAGGCCCCTTCGAGGGGCGCTGGCGGTCCGGGCGTCCACGCGCGGCGCGGCGCCCGTTGTCATTCCTGTCGTTGTCGGCCATGGGGGTGCTGATACCAGAGTGCGAGGGGGGTGGCGAGGCAGCCTGATGGAGAACGCGAAATCGGGTAAACTTGATCCGATGGCGTTGGCCCTCGGCGAAGCGCAGGCCGCGGCCGCCCGAGGCGAGGTGCCGATCGGCGCCGTGATCGTGCGCGACGGCGTTGTGGTCGCGGCGGCCCACAACCGGCCGCGCGATCTCAAGGATCCGACCGCCCATGCGGAGATGCTTGCCATCCGGGCCGCCTGCCAGGCACTCGACGACGAGCGCCTGACCGGCTGCGACCTCTATGTCACCCTCGAGCCCTGCGCCATGTGCGCAGCGGCGATCTCCTTCGCGCGCATCCGGCGGCTCTATTTCGGCGCCTCCGACCCGAAAGGCGGCGCCGTCGAACACGGCCCGCGCTTCTTCGCGCAACCGACCTGCCACCACGCGCCAGAGATCTATGGCGGCATGCGCGCGCGCGACGCGGGCCGGCTGCTGCAGGATTTCTTCGCGCCGCGCCGCTGACTCCTTACCGGAAGTGCGCCTCCAACTCGCGCTTGAGCGCATCCTTGGCCGGCGCGGCGGCCGCAAGGATGGCGCGCGCATTGAAGAAATCGAGCATGCGGAAGTGCCCGACCGGCGGGCGCACCAGGATCGCAGGCCGATGGATCTCGAGCTTCGCGGCGACGATCGCGCCCTGCATGATCTGCAGCGTTCCGAACATCATCTCGAAACTGGTCGGGGCGCGTGATGCATGCGGGACCGGCCCCCCGGTGACGTCGACGGCGGCGACGAGATCGGCCTGGCCGACCAGGTGGTCGAATGGCAGCGGGTTGACCGCGCCGCCATCGACCAGGATGCGCGCGCCGTGAGGGACGGGACGGACCAGGCCGGGAATGGCGATCGAGCCGGCGACGGCCGGCAGGAGCGGTCCTTTCGTGAACACCGCCTCGGTGCGGGCGTGATAATCGGTGGCAATCACCGTCAAGGGAAGCTGCAGGTCTTCGAAATGATCGGGAACCATGCGCGGCCAGAGCCGGTCGAGAAATTTCTCGCTGTCGACCAGAAACGGATTGCCGAAGGCCGAGAGCATTCCTGTGAGGCGGCCGCTGCGGGACTGGATCAGCGCCGACATGAGCGTGGCGCGGTCGCGCAGCACATCCTGCGCATGCGCGCGGATTGCTTTGGCCGACAGGCCGGCCGCATAGGCGGCCGCGACCATGGCGCCGATCGATGCGCCGGCGATGGCGACCGGCTTGAGGCCGAGCTCGTCGAAGGCTTCAAGCACGGCGATATGCGCAAGGCCGCGCGCGCCGCCGGCTCCGAGCGCGAGCGCGACCGTCGGCACGGTCAGGTTCCGAGAAAGCTTCGCAGCGCGGCGAGCGTGCCGTCGGGATCCTCTTCGGCGAGGAAATGGCCGGCGCTCACCTTTGCTTCGGCGGCCTCCGGCGCAAACGTCCGTCGCCACACCTGAGGCGGCGTTTCGGTAGCGCCGCCGCGGGCGAGATAGCCGCTCCACAGGATCACGACCGGGCAGGAGATCCTGCGTCCGGCTTTCAGATCGTCCCGGTCCTGCGCGTCGTCGAGCGTGGCGCCGGCGCGGTAGTCCTCGCAAAAGGCGTGGATGCGCGAGGGCTCGTTGGCGCTTTGCCGGTAGGCGGCGAGCGCTCGCGGGTCGAAGGCATCGAGCGTGCCGGCGCGCGACCAGCGCGCGAGCAGGCCGTCGACAAAGGCGATGGGATCCTTGCCGATCTCCGTCTCAGGTTCCGGCGCCGGACGGGCGAGGAATTGCCAATGCGGCGCCTCCGCCGTCCCGGCGCGGATCTTGTCCCAGTAGCTGGCGGTCGGCAGAATATCGAGCAAGGCGAGGCGCTCGATCCGGCCCGGCTCATCGAGCGCGAGGCGGTAGGCCACGCGCGCGCCGCGGTCATGCCCGGCGAGCGCGAAGCGCACATGTCCCAGCGCCTCCATGACATTGACCACGTCGCGGCCCATGGCGCGCTTCGAATAGGTCTCGTGTGCCGCATCGCCGCGCGGCGCCGACGACCAGCCGTAGCCGCGCAGATCCATGCACACGACGCGATGCGTCTCGGCGAGCGCCGGCGCGATGCGGTGCCAGCACGCGTGGGTCTGCGGAAAACCGTGCAGCAGCATGAGCGGCGGCCCCCCGCCCTTGCTGCGCGCGAAGATGCGGCCAGCCGCCGTATCGATCCAATGCGAGTCGAAGCCGGGAAAGAGGTCGCCTGTATCGGTCATCGGGCCGAGCCGTGGTTCATGAACCACCACGATAGCCTGTCAGGGGAGATTGTCAGCCCGGCTGGCGTTCGCGCTGCACCGCCCGCCAGCCGATGTCGCGCCGGCAAAAGCCTTGCGGCCACTCGATCCTGGCGACGGCCTCGTAGGCGCGCGCCTGCGCCTCGGCTACCGTCCTGCCCGTCGCCGTGACGTTGAGCACGCGCCCGCCCTGGGCAAGGAGGCGGCCGCCCTCTGTCCTGGTGCCGGCATGGAAGACGAGCACGTCGTCGAGCGCCTCGGCCGCGGCGAGCCCGCGGATTTCCGAGCCGCGCTCGAACGCGCCGGGATAGCCTCGCGCCGCGAGCACGACGGTGAGCGCGACGTCGTCCCACCAGCGCACGTCGAAACTTTTCAGAACGCCGTCGCAGGCCGCCAGCATGGCCGCCACGAGGTCGGTCTTCATGCGCGGCATCAGGACCTGGCATTCGGGATCGCCGAAGCGCACATTGTATTCGATCAGCTTCGGCCCCTCTGCCGTGATCATCAGGCCCGCATAGAGCACGCCGACATACGGCGTGCCGCGCGCCTTCATGCCCGCCACCGTCGGCAGCACGATCTCGCGCATCACACGCGCCTCGAGCTCGGGCGTCAGCACGGGCGCCGGCGAATAGGCGCCCATTCCGCCGGTATTCGGTCCCTCGTCGCCATCGAAGACACGCTTGTGGTCCTGCGCCGTGCCGAGCGGGATCGCGGTCATGCCGTCGCTCAGCGCGAAGAAGCTCGCCTCCTCGCCGACGAGGCATTCCTCGATCACGAGTTCGGCGCCGGCCGCGCCAAGGGAACCGCCGAGCATGGCTTCGATCGCCGCCTCCGCCTCCGCAACGGTGGCCGCGACCACGACGCCCTTCCCGGCTGCGAGGCCGTCGGCCTTGACGACGATCGGCGCGCCGCACTCGCGCGCATAGGCTTTTGCAGGCTCGGCGTCGGTGAAGCGGGCGAAGGCGGCGGTGGGAATCTTGAACTCCCGGCACAGTTCCTTCGTGAAGGCTTTCGAGCCTTCAAGCTGCGCGGCAGCCCGGCACGGGCCGAACGCCTTGACGCCGGCGGCCCCGAGGTCGTCGACGAGCCCGGCAACCAGCGGCGCCTCCGGGCCGACCACGACCAGATCGATCGCCTCGGCACGGCAGAACGCGATAACCGCGCGATGATCGCTCAGGTCGAGGGCGACGTTGGTGCCGCATCGCGCCGTGCCGGGATTGCCAGGCGCGATCAGGAGCCGGTCACATAGCGGGCTGCCCGAGATCTTCCAGGCGAGCGCGTGCTCGCGCCCGCCCGAGCCGATGAGAAGGATGTTCATGGCCCGGCTTTAAAGCATGATGCGGCGAAGTGGGAACCGCCTCGCCGAAAAAGCTTGTTCGGACGTGATCCGGGATCCGCGGGGGCGACCGCTTTGCGCTCGCCGCTTGCAGCGACTAGGTTCCGGTCATGATTCCGCAACCCAGTCCCTCCAACGCGCCGGAGTGGAGCGTCTCCGAGCTCGCCGGGGCGCTCAAGCGCACCCTCGAAGATGCCTACGGCTACGTGCGCCTGCGAGGCGAAATCTCCGGCTATCGCGGCCCGCATTCCTCGGGGCATGCGTATTTCAGCCTCAAGGACGAGACCGCCTGCATCGACGCGGTGATCTGGAAGACAAGCTTCAACCGCCTGCGCATCAAGCCGCAGCAGGGGCTCGAAGTGGTCGTCACGGGGCGCATCACCACGTTCCCGGGCAAGTCCAAATACCAGATCATCGTCGACACGCTCGAGCCGGCCGGCGTCGGCGCACTGATGGCGCTGCTCGAGGAGCGCCGCCGCAAGCTCACGGCCGAAGGCCTGTTCGCCCAGGAGCGCAAGCGCAAGCTGCCGTTCCTGCCGCGCGTGGTCGGCATCGTCACCTCGCCGACCGGCGCCGTGATCCGCGACATCCTGCACCGTCTCGCAGACCGCTTCCCGCGCGACGTGCTCGTCTGGCCGGTACGCGTGCAGGGCGAGACCTCCGCCGACGAGGTCGCCGCTGCGATCCGCGGCTTCAACGCGCTTCCGGCCGTCGGGCCGCTGCCGCGCCCCGACGTGCTCATCGTGGCCCGCGGCGGTGGCTCGTTCGAGGATTTGTGGAGCTTCAACGAGGAAAGCGTGGTTCGTGCCGCGGCCGAGAGCGCCATTCCGCTCATCGCAGCCATCGGCCACGAGACGGACTGGACGCTGATCGATCTCGCCGCCGACATGCGCGCGCCGACGCCGACCGGCGCCGCCGAGATGGTGGTGCCGGTCCGCTCCGAACTCGTCACGAGCGTGCGCGACCTCGGCCGCCGGCACGAGGACGGCATGCTGCGCGGCCTCGAGACCCGCCGCAGCGAGCTGCGCTCGGCGGCCCGCGCGCTGCCGTCCCCCGACGCCCTGTTTGCGGCCAAGCGCCAGCGCCTCGATCTCGCCTCGGCGAAGCTCAAGCCGGCGCTGGCGCACAACGCCCGCGACCATCACCGGGCGTTCGACAGGGCCTGCCGCGATCTCCTGCGGTTCTCGCCGACCATTCGGGTTGCAAACGCCAGGAGCCGCTTCGAGCGGACAGGGGAGCAGCTGCGGCCCAGCACGGATCGCCTGATCAGGAGCCAGCGCGACCATCTCGACGGTTTGGCAAAGAGGCTTCGCGCCAGCCGCGGTGCGCTCGAACGCGCGGAGAAGGCGCGCATCGAGCGTTGCCGCGAGCGGCTCGCGTCACTGACAGCCCAGGCGCAGCGGGGGATCACGACGCTCGTGCAGCGCAAGCAGGACCGCGTGAACAGCCTCGGTGCGCTGCTGGGCAGCCTCGGCTATCGGGCGGTGCTGGCGCGCGGCTATGCGCTGGTGCGCGATCACGACGGGCGTCCGCTGCGCAGCGCCGCGGCTGTCGGTCCCGCTCAGCCGCTGGCGATCGAGTTCGGCGACGGCACGGTCAAGGCGACCAGCGAGGGCGTCAAGGCGAGGCGCAAGGACGCGGGCGCCGTGCAGAAATCCCTGTTCGACGGCTGATCCGCTCCGGCGAGGCATCGTGGCCTCGCCCGGCGCGTCCTCGATCAGAGCGTGGTGCATGCCGGAGCGAGACGGGGGCGCGGCCGGGTTCAGTATTTTGCTGAGTTTTGCTGGAGCACGGCCAAGCGGGCTTAAGCCGTCCGGTTCAGTATTTTGCTGAGATCTGGTGGTCCGCGGCGGTGCGGAAAGCGGGGAACGCGGGCAAAGCGGGCAAAGCGGGGATGGCGGGGAAAGGTCACGTTCCGCTGCCGGCGATGATCTCGCGCTCGCAATGGATGCGCGGACGGCGCTGCAGGCGACCCGGTTTGCGGCGCACGAGGAAGCGCGGCCGGCGTCCCTTGAGAAACCCGTAGAGGCGACGAATGCGCACCTCGCCGAGCCGCACGGAGCCGATCTGCGGGAACGGGTTTTGCCGGGCCCCGTCGGCGTCCTGAAGCATCAGCGGCAGGCCGGAGGATCCGGCGAGCGAGCGCCACACGGCCACGACATCATCCTCGGAGAACGGGCCGAGCACCATCAACGATTGGCCTGCCCCGTCGACGAGCGCGATATCGAAGGCGTCGCTGGCCTCGGCGCCGGCATCGAGGCGCAGGGCCACGCCGGCGGGCTGGGCGTCATGGCGGCCGATCAGCGGCGACGCTGCGCCGGTGATGCGCGCGCCAAGCGCCAAGTGCGCGGCGACGGTGGGAGTGACGCCGGGAGCGCCCCCGCAAGGAGCGCCGGCCCCGGCGAGCGGGGTCGTATCCATCTGTTGACTGCCCTGTCAGGCTGCCGGCGGTCTCTTGGGTCGGACCGCCTGTGCGTTGTGCCGACAATGCCCTGCAAGCTCGCTTCAGCGGCTTAAGAGGAACGGTTAAGCTACGGTTTCTTCTGCGCTTTTGCGCGGGATGATCAACAAAAGCTTTCGTTGAGGAAGCGGCGGTGCTTGACCGCCGGTCGGCGGAACCCCTAAGCAGGGGACCGATTTTTACGGTTTCGCAACCTTCATGAGAGAGCGCTGCGGAACCATGCTGCCCCCGCGCATGCGGCGAAATGCGGACGCCATGACTGCTCTGATCGGCGGGATTTGCGGCGATCGGCAGCCAATTCCCATATGCTCAGAGCGACCGTTAGAATCGTTTGGAAGAATACGCTGCCGCGATGGATTCGACCGCTAAGCTGCCCGCTGACCTAGCCCGCCGCCTCAATCCAGTCGTGCGTCACGCGGCCCGGGAGGCGGGGGCGATCGCGATGCAGTTCTTCCGCTCGGGACTCAAGACGTCGGCGCGCGTCTGGTCGAAGGCGGGCGGCTCGCCGGTCACGGAGGCGGACGTGGCGGTCGATACCTTCCTGAAGGTGAAGCTGTCGGAGGCGCTGCCGCAGGCGAGCTGGCTGTCGGAGGAGACCGCCGACGATCCGCGCCGGATCGGCCGCCAGCTCGTCTGGATCGTCGATCCGATCGACGGCACCCGCGCCTTCCTGTCCGGCAGCCACGACTGGTCGGTTTCGATCGCGCTGCTCGCCCAGGGCCGCCCGGTTCTCGGCGTGGTGTATGCGCCCGCCCACAACACACTCTACGAGGCGCGGCGCGGCGAGGGGGCCTTGCGTGACGGCGAGCCGATCGAGGCCTCGCCCGCCGAGCGGCTGCCCGACGTGAGCATCGCCGGCCCCAAGGGCATGCTCGACGAGCTCGAACAGCGCATCGGGGCGTTCAAGCGGCCGCCGCGCATTCCATCGCTGGCCCTGCGGCTCGCCCGGGTCGCCGAAGGCTCGGTCGATGCCGGTCTCGTGTCGGCCAATGCCCGCGATTGGGACATTGCCGCCGCCGACCTGATCCTGGAAGAAGCGGGCGGCGCCCTGACCGGACTCGATAGCGCGACGCCAGTCTATAACCAGAGCGATCCGGTGCATGGCGAGCTGGTGGCGGCACCTCGCCGGTTGCATCCCCGGCTCATCACGGCCATGCAAGGCACAGCCCATGCGCCGGGCGAATCCATGCGCCTGCGCGGATAAGGCGAGGAGGGTCATGACGGACACCCGACCAAAGCAGCTTCTGCATCTCGTCTTCGGAGGCGAGCTCGCGCATCTCGACAGCACCGATTTCAAGGATCTGTCGCAACTCGACATCGTCGGCGTCTTTCCGAATTACGCCAGCGCGCATGCCGCCTGGAAAAGCAAGGCGCAGCAGACCGTCGACAATGCCCACATGCGCTATTTCATCGTTCATCTCCACCGCCTGCTCGACCCGGCGGACGCTTGATTCGACTCCTGTAGATGAGCCTTGCGAAGCGGATCAGCCGGAGCCGGCCGGTTCAGGAGCTTTTGGGGTTCCTGTTCGCGCGCTATCTCGGTCTCGTTCAGCGCACGAACCGCTTCATCATGGAGCCATCCGACGCCTACGAGCGGATCGGCCCGCACATGCCGGTGATCGCTGCCATGTGGCACGGTCAGCATTTCATGATCCACTTCGCCAGGCGGCCGCAGGATCCGGCAGCGAGCCTCGTGTCGCGCTCGTCGGACGGTGAGTTCAACGCCATCGCGCTGCGCCACCTCGGCGTGCGCGCCATCCGCGGCTCCGGCGCGCGCGGCCGCGATCCGCGCCTCAAGGGTGGCGCCGAGGCGCTGCGCGCCATGCTGCGCGCGCTCGATGCCGGCGAGATGGTGGTGATGACCGCCGACGTGCCCAAGATCGCTCGCGTGTGCGGCGAGGGCATCATCACCCTGGCGCGGCTGTCCGGCCGCCCGATCGTCCCCGTGGCAGTGGTGACGAGCCGGCGCATCGATTTCGCAAGCTGGGACCGCGCCAGTCTCGGCCTTCCGTTCGGGCGCGGCGCCATGGTCCTCGGAGAGCCGATCTTCATCGACCGGCACGCCGACGAGACGGCCCTCACCAAGGCGCGGCGCGCCGTCGAGGATGGCCTCGATCAGGTGCACGAGCGCGCTTACGCCCTGCTCGGCGCCCGCGATCCGGGCGCCGCGACGCGCTCCCGCCAGGGCGCGAGCCAGGGCTCACCGGCGTGAGCGCGCATTCGCCATTCCTGCTCAAGCTCTACCGCGGCGGGCTCGCGGCGCTCGAGCCGGCGGCTGCCGGTCTCCTGCTGTGGCGCCAGCGGAAGGGCAAGGAAGACCGCGCCAGGCTGCAGGAGCGCCGCGGCTGGGCCACGCACGGACGGCCCACAGGCCAGCTCGCCTGGCTGCATGGGGCGAGCATCGGCGAGACCCTGTCGCTGATGCCGGTCGTGGAGCAGCTGATGGTGCGCGGAATCGAGGTTCTCGTCACGTCCGGCACCAGGACCTCGGCTGAAGTGCTGGCGCGGCGGCTGCCGCCCGGAGCGATGCACCAGTTCGTGCCGCTCGACGTGCCGCGCTACGTGCAGCGTTTTCTCGACCACTGGCAGCCGGATCTCGTGCTGTTCGCCGAGTCCGAGGTCTGGCCCAACATCATCATGGAGCTGGAGCAACGGAGCATCCCGCTCGTGCTCGTCAACGCCCGCCTGTCCGAGCGCTCGTACCAGCGCTGGTCGCGGCTGCCGCAGGTCGCGCGCGCCCTGTTCCAGCGCTTCGCGCTCTGCATCGCCCAGAGTGCCGACGACGCCGAGCGTCTGGCGCGGCTCGGCGCCTCGCGCGTGTCGGTCGCAGGTAACCTGAAGTTCGACGCGCCGCCGCCGCCGGCCGATCCGCGCGCCCTCGCCAGATTGTCGGGTCTCGTCGCCGGGCGGCCGCTGTGGCTGGCGGCGAGCACGCATCCGGGCGAAGAGGACATGATCGTCGACGTGCATCGCGCCCTGATGGAGCGTTTCCCGGACCTCCTGACCATCATCGCGCCGCGCCACCCGCATCGCGGCGCCGAAGCCGCCGACATCGCCAGCAGCGCGCAGCTGTCCGTCGCCCGACGCTCCGGCCAGGAAAGCCCGAGCCGCGACGTCGACGTCTATCTCGCCGACACCGTCGGCGAGCTCGGGCTGTTCTACCGGTTGTCGCCGCTGGTATTCATGGGCGGCTCGCTCGTGCCGCATGGCGGCCAGAACCCGATCGAGCCGGTCAAGCTCGGCAGCGCCATCCTGCATGGCCCGCACGTGCACAACTTCACCGACGTCTACCGGGCCCTCGACCGGGCCGGTGGCGCCTTGCCGATCCCCAACTCGCCGACGCTCGTGCGCGCGCTCGCCGAGCTGCTGGCTGACCCCCGCCTGGCGCGCGAGATGTCGCGCGCCGCCGGCGAGACCGTCGACAACCTCGGCGGCGGCGTCGCCCGCACCATGCAGTCGATCGAGCCGTTCATCCTGCAGATGAAGCTGGAGGCGCGTTGATGCGCGCGCCCGCCTTCTGGTGGCGGCAGCATTCCTCTCCCGGTTCCCTCCTGCTGCGAGCGCCCGCCGCGCTCTACGGGGCGATCGCCGCCCGGCGCATGCGCGCGCCGGGAGAGCGGGCGCCGCTGCCGGTGGTGTGCATCGGCAACTTCACCGTCGGCGGCTCGGGAAAGACGCCGGCGGCGCTCGCCGTTGCGGCGATGCTCGCCGATGAAGGGCAACGGCCGTTTTTTCTGACGCGCGGCTATGGCGGACGCCTTGCCGGTCCGGTCCGCGTCGATCCGCTCCGGCATCAGGCCCGCGACGTCGGCGACGAGCCGCTGCTTCTGGCGCGGGCCTTCCCGGTGATCGTGTCGCGCGATCGCCCCGCGGGTGCGCGCCTGTGCGCCGCGCAAGGCGCGAGCGTGATCGTCATGGACGACGGCTTGCAGAATCCTTCCCTCGTCAAGGACCTCGCGTTGGCCGTGGTCGACGGCGCCAGCGGGGTCGGCAACGGCGCCTGTCTGCCGGCAGGGCCTTTGCGCGCGCCGCTCGCCGCGCAATGGGCGCACGTTCATGCGGTGGTCGTGGTCGGCGATGGTGCGCCGGGAGAGGCGATCGCCGCCCACGCGCGGCGGCGCGGGACACCGGTGCTGCGGGCGCGGCTCGAAGCCGACGCGGCGACCGCCGCGCGCCTGCGCGGCCGGCGCGTCCTCGCCTTCGCCGGGATCGGACGGCCGCAGAAGTTCTTCGCCACGCTGGACGCGTGCGGTGCGAATGTGGTGCGGACGCGGTCCTTCCCGGACCATCATCCCTTCGCCGCCGCCGAGATCGGCGCGCTCGTGGCAGAGGCCGCCGCCGAGCATCTCACGCTGGTCACGACAGAGAAAGATCTCGTCAGGATCACGGACCTCGGTGATGCCGCGTCCGGCGGTGACAGGATTCAGTCGCTTCCCGTGCGCCTCGCGTTCGAGGACGGGCGCGCCTTGCGCGAACTCTTGGCCGCCCGCCTTTCGACGGCTGGCGCCGGCGGCCTCTGAGACATCCGCGCGGGCGATCAGGTCGTCTTGCGGCGCGGTTTGAGCGCGAGCCGGTCGACGACGGCGTCAGGCGAGGCATACGCCTCCTGCCGTTCGACGCTCCAGTATTTCAGCTGATCGAGCGGGATCGGCTCTCCGGTCACGGCGCAGCGCACATAAGACCCGGGTCTCACGACGCGAATGTTCGAGTCGAGATATTGGATCACCGCTTCGCCGCCACCTTCGAACCTGTTCATCCGCATCCTTTCAGGGCCATCGCCGCTTCCTCTCTAATTGAGGATTGCAGTCGCGTCCACGCAAGAGCCAGCGCGCGGCTGTCGCGGCCCGGCTGTCAAGGAGATTGCGCATCAGCGCCGCGGTCACGCACGCGCGGCGAGCAACGCATCGAGCGTGAGCATCGCGAACAGGATCAGCCCTGCGTCGCGGTTGGAGCGGAAGAGCCGCAACGCCAGAGTTCCGTCGCCGCGGTCGAGACGCCATGTCTGCCAGGCGAGGTGCGCCGCGAAAAGAGCGGCGCCGAGATACGCTGAAAGCCCCGCGCCGGCGCCGGCGAGCGCCGCGATCAAGAACGCGAGCGCCAGCCCATAACAGGTCGCAACGCCGAGCCGCACGTTACGGCCAAACAGGCGGGCCGACGATTTGATGCCAACGATGGCGTCGTCGTCGATGTCCTGCAGCGCGTAGATGGTGTCGTAGCCGATCGTCCAGGCGATGGTGGCCGCATAGAGCAGGATTGCGGGCCATTGCAGGTCCCCGCGCGCGGCGGCCCAGCCCATGAGACCGCCCCATGCGAAGGTGAGCCCAAGCACGAATTGCGGCATCGAGGTGATGCGCTTCATGAACGGATAGAGCGCCACAAGGGCGAGCGACGCGAAACCGACCGCTATGGCGAAGCGGTTGAACTGCAGCAGCACCGCGAGCCCGACGAGGCACAAGAGAGCTACGAACATGGCGGCGGCCGTGACGCTGATCTGGCCGGAGGGCAGGGGCCGGTTGCGCGTGCGCGCCACGCGCGCGTCGAGGTCGCGGTCGACGATGTCGTTATAGGCCGCACCGGCGCCGCGCATGGCGACGGCGCCGATCAGAAAGAGCGCGCAATGAACGGGATCGGGATATGGCTGCCCCGAAGCGATTGCCGCCAGCGCGGCCGACCACCAGCATGGCAGCAGAAGCAGCCACCAGCCGATCGGCCGGTCGATGCGCGCCAACCTCAGATACGGGCGCAGGCCGGCCGGGGCGTAGCGGTCGACCCAGTGGTCGCGGACAGCGTCGGGAAGGGGCCGGTCGGTCAGTGCGGGTTCCGCGCGACCCGGTGCGGTCACAAGGCGCCTTGGGGGATGCGGTAGGTGCCTTCGAGGCCGCCGCCTCCGAACATGCCGCCGCCTTGGCCGCCGGCCGCGCCCTTCTTCTCCATCTCAACCTGTTTGGCGGCGTACGAGCACGCCCGCCCCCGCATCTTCACGACGCGGTCGTGATCGGCCTTGAGACCCTGCACGAACTGGTCGGGAACCTGGCACCAGTCCTTGTTGGTCTCGGCCCATTTCAGGGTCGTCGTGCCGTTGGCGACGAGCTTGCCGAAAACGGTGCAGGCCGCCTTGGCGTCCATCTTCTTACCGCCCGCGGTCATGGCCTGGATGCTGCCGACCAGGTCCCTTCGCTCGGTCAGATGCGTCTGCATGTCCGCGCAGGACGCCTGTGCCGGCGCTCCGAGCGCCGGCAGGACGAGGGGCAGGGCTGCGGCCACGAATCCGGCGCGTGCAAGCCGCGCCGTAAGCGACGACTGGGCATGGGTCCGGGAACGCTGCATGGATCGAATCCTTGTTGGCGCGAAGCGTCTGCCGCGGACGCCTGATTAGCAGATGAACAAACCTCGCGCCAAGCTTGCGGCGCCGCCTCGGGCCGGCCGGGACGCGAGAATCCCCCTGGGAGAATCGGAAACCACAGAATTGTGGCGGCTTTGGTGCGAACCGTGGCGCCACCACTGCCCGGCGGATTAGCCTCGGGTTGTGCCGGGACGTGGCATCAGGTCCGGGGCACCTGGTCCTGGTGGCATCAGTCCGGGCCGAAGCCCCTTCTTCTCCATCTCCTGCTGCTTGGCGGCGTATGAGCATGCCTGCCCGCGCATCTTCACGACGCGCTCATGGTCGGCCGTGAGGCCTTGCACGAACTGGTCGGGAACCTGGCACGAGTCCTTGTTGGCGTCAGCCCATTTCAGGGTCGTCGTGCCGTTAGCGACGAGCTTGCCGAAAACCATGCAGGCCGCTGTGGGATCCATCTTCTTGCCGTCCTGGGTCATGGCCTGGATGCTGCTCACCAGGCTCTTCCGTTCGAGCAGGTAGGTCTGCATGTCCGTGCAGGGGGACGCCCAGACCTGCGACGACAGCATGGGCAAAGCGGCGGCCATGAGGGCGCTCCGCGCGAACCGACTTGGATTTTCCGGCAGAGGGCGGAGCCGATGCATGGGTGATCCTTGCCAATCGGGTAAGCGTGCGGCAGACGCGTACCTAACACGAAACCGGCAAGCCCGCATGGCCGCTTACGACTTCTCCGCCCCGCGCCTGTTCGTCGAGGCGCCGCTCGCCGTCGGGGCGCGCATCGTCCTCGACCGCGGCCAGGCGAACTATCTCGGCAACGTGCTGCGCCTCAAGGCCGGCGACGACGTGCTGGTGTTCAACGGCCGCGACGGCGAATGGCGCGCCGGCCTCGCGGCCGAGGGACGGAAGAACCTCACGCTCACCTGCCTCGAACAGACGCGGCCGCAGGTGCCGTTGAACGACCTTCTCTACCTTTTCGCGCCGCTCAAGCACGCCCGGCTCGATTACATGGTGCAGAAGGCCGTCGAAATGGGGGCTGGGGCCTTGAAGCCCGTCTTCACCCGCCGCACCCAGGCCAGCCGCGTCAACCGCGAACGCATGCGCCTCAACGTCATCGAGGCCGCCGAGCAATGCGGCATCCTGGCCGTGCCGGAGGTTCTTCCGGAGGAGGATTTCGCCCCCGCGATCAAGGGCTTGGAGCCAGACCGGCTGGTCGTCTTCTGTGACGAGGAAGCGCCGGCCGCGAATCCGCTGCACGCCCTCGGACAGGCCGGGAACACGGGCGGCAAGCTTGGCGTTGTCGTCGGACCCGAAGGCGGGTTCACCGATGAGGAGAGGGCGCTTGTTCTCGGCCATCCGCGTTGTGTTCGCATATCGCTGGGCCCGCGCATTCTTCGCGCCGATACGGCCGCCGTGGCCGTTCTCGCCGCCGTCCAGGCAGCCCTCGGCGACTGGCGCTAGCCGCCGCGCCCACCCGTCCATCCCATGACCTCGCGGGCCGCCGCGGGCCCGGGCGCCGGGCCGCCGGTCTGTGGGGCAGTCATACCAAAGGAGGCCACAATGGCCGCAGATTTCCGCTTCGGCATCGAGGAGGAATATTTCGTCAACGACGCCGTCAAGCGCGACGCAGCCCGCGCCCGCGTCAAGGAATTCTTCGCCGCCTGCGGCAGCCATTTCTCCGACAAGGACGTGCAACGGGAAATGCTCGAGCCGCAGGTCGAGGTGGCGACGCCGCCCACGGCCGACTTCGCGGCGGCGCGGCGGGTCCTGACCGGGCTGCGCCGCGACGTCGGCGCCATCGCCCGCGCGCACGACCTTGCCATCATGGCCGCCGGCACGCACCCGCTCGCCGTGTGGACGCGCCAGCGCGCCACGACCCAGTCGCGCTACGGCAAGCTGATGCACGACCTGCAGATGCTCGGGGCGCGCAACATGGTCTGCGGCCTGCACATCCATGTCGAGGTGCCCGACCTCGCGGCGCGGGTCGACATCATGAACCGGGCGCTGCCCTTCATCCCGCTGTTCCTGGCGCTGTCGACGTCGTCCCCGTTCTGGCAGGCGCAGCGCACCGGGCTGCTCGGCTACCGGCTCGCCGCCTATCGCGAACTGCCGCGCACCGGCCTGCCCGAGCTGTTCGAGAGCGCGGCCGACTACGACCGCTATATCGCGACCCTGGTGGCGGCGCGGGCGATCGAGGATTCGAGCTACGTGTGGTGGGTGATCCGCCCGTCGCGTCAGCACCCGACCCTCGAGCTGCGCGTCGCCGACAGCTGTACGCGCGTGGAGGACACCTTGGCCCTCGCGGCCTTGTACCGCTGCCTCGTGCGGCGCCTGTGGCGCGACCCCTCCGTCAACGCCGGCCTGACCGGCGCTTCGCGCGCCATCACCGGCGAAAACTGCTGGCGGGCGCAGCGCTACGGCATCCACGGCAGCTTCGTCGACGAGGCAAGCCGCACGGCCAGGCCGGTGGCCGAGGTACTCGAGGACGCGCTCGCCCTGGTCGCCGACGATGCCGCCGCGCTCGGCTGCAGCGCGGAGCTGGAAAGCACCCGCGCCATTCTGGCCCAGGGCACCAGCGCCGACCGCCAGCTCGCCCTGCACACGGAGGCGCTCGGCCGGGGGCTGCCCAACCGGGAGGCGCTCGCCTGCGTGGTCGACTGGCTCAGTTCCACCACGGTCGGCGAGAGCCGGGCCGTCCATTGACCGGGTGGCTGTTGCATCCAGCCGCCACTCCGGTCATTGCAGGGGCCTGAGCGGCGGCCTATCTACAGCCGGATTTCTAAGGGGCGGCAAGAGGCCGATGGCCGCCCCGCCCATCCCGTGGAGCCGAGGTGGCGCATGGCGCGCGACGTTTCCGATGCGACGCCGATCGGCGCGCGCGATGAGCTGATCGAGTGGATCGCCTCGGGCGCCAAGCCGCGGGCAGAGTGGCGCATCGGCACCGAGCACGAGAAAATTCCATTCTACAAGGCGAGCGGCGCGCCGGTGCCCTACGAGGGCGGCATCCGGGCCTTGCTCGAGGGGCTCGCCGGCCAGAACGGCTGGGAGCCGATCATGGAGGATGGTCACCCCATCGGCCTCTACGATGCCGAGGGTGCAGGTGCCGTGTCGCTCGAGCCCGGCGGCCAGTTCGAGCTGTCCGGCGCCCCCATGGCCAGCATCCACGACACGGCCCGCGAGCTCGCCGTGCATCTCGAGCAGGTGAAACGGGTCGCCGGGCCGCTCGATGTCGGCTTCCTCACCCTCGGCATGAGCCCAAAATGGAGCCGGGCGGAAACGCCCGTGATGCCGAAGAGCCGCTACCGCATCATGACCAATTACATGCCCAAGGTCGGCAGCCTCGGGCTCGACATGATGTACCGCACGGCAACCGTCCAGGTGAACCTCGATTACGGCTCCGAAGCCGACATGGTGAAGAAGCTGCGCGTGTCGCTGGCCCTGCAGCCGGTGGCGACCGCGCTGTTCGCCAACTCACCCTTCACGGACGGCAAGCCGAACGGCTTCCTGTCGATGCGCTCGCACATCTGGAGCGACACCGATCGCGACCGCACCGGCATGCTCGCCTTCGCCTTCGAGGAGGGCATGGGTTACGAGCGCTACGTCGACTGGGCGCTCGACGTGCCCATGTATTTCGTCAAGCGCGAGGACACCTACCACGACACCGCCGGGGCCTCGTTCCGCGATCTCCTCGCCGGCCGGCTGCCGCAGATGCCCGGCGAGCGCGCCACGCGCTCGGATTGGGCCAACCACCTCTCCACCCTGTTTCCCGAGGTGCGTCTCAAGCGCTATCTCGAGATGCGTGGTGCCGATGTCGGACCGCCGGAACGCATCGTGGCGCTGTCCGCCTTCTGGGTCGGGCTGCTCTACGACGCGACCGCGCTGGACGGCGCGTGGGATCTCGTCAAAGGCTGGTCGGACGACGACCGCGAGCGTCTGCGCGCGGACGTGCCGCGGCTGGCGCTGAACGCGAGCGCCGCCGGACGCCCGGTGCGCGAGGTGGCGCGCGAGGCGGTCGCGCTGGCGCGGCGCGGGCTGCAGCAGCGCCAGCTGCGCGATGCCTCCGCCGCCGACGAAAGCCGGTATCTCGAGCCGCTCGACGCCATCGTGGCGCGCGGGCGCACGGCTGCCGAGGATCTGCTCGACACGTACCACCGCGCCTGGGGCGGCAGCGTCGACCCTGCCTTTCGCGAGTGCATATTCTGAAAGCCGGAGACGCAGGACCGCGGTCTACGCGGCGTGTCGCGACTCAGGCGGCGGCACGGCGGCGCGCCACCGGAAAGTCGATGATCGCCACCGCGCCCATCTGGTCGTAAACGTGCACCGTCCAATTCCGCCAGTCGTCGTAGCCGGGGACGGACCGCATCAACCGTGACGCCACGGTGTGCGCATGGCTGAGGATCTGATCAGGACTGCTCATCCGATGGCCCTTATGGTCGATCACCATGTCAACGCCATCGGTGCAATGGAAGTAATGAACCGCCATCTACGCCCTCCACTCACAGCACGCTAGTATTCCCTAGTCGTAATAGGAGGGGGACGGTGGCACGTCTTTGTGACGCTGGCTTTATCTTGGTTTGATCAATTCAAGCGATTCGCTCGACTTATCCCCAGGATTCACAGGGATTCACACTATTCTTTCGGCGGGTGGGGTCTCGGTTTGATGGTAACGAGTTGGAGCCCGCAGGGCTGGCCGGCTCGACGGGTTACCTGCCGGGGTGGCCAACCCGCGCTCGGAGACCTCGTCCTGACCCCAACCCCTGTTCGTTAGAGCAGAGCATGAGCCTCGGCGAGTGGATGCCACCTCACGACCGAGCCGGGCTGGTCAGCTTCTGGACGGCTTACGAGTCCGCCTCGCCAGGCGGAAAGGTCATGATCGTGACAAAGCGGCTGATCCCCCTTGTCCTTGCCGTCGGCGCAGTCTTCGCCTGGCGTTCAATGTCAAACTGAGGCACGACCATTCGGCGGCTACGGCCGGTTTCCAACCGGCTCCACATCCTTTGGGCGCAAGCAGGTCGGGCCTGTCCGCGATGCAGCGTCGCGGACCGGTCGGCGCGAACGCCTGGGTCGAGGCCGGTTCGATAGCAGCGGCGCCAGCGATCGCTGGCCATTCGGCTGTGCGCCAGAATTCGTCCCGGATCTCAGCCCTGCGGCTTGACGTCGGTGCACGCCTTGTAGGTGCCCCCCGGGACGTTGATCTCGAAGTTGCCGCACTTGTCGCACGCGGCCACGAGCAGCATCAGGGCAATGGTGCTGGCGATGCCGGCAAGGCGCTTCATCCGGGAACGTCTCCTTGGTCGCCACGACCATACACGAGCGGGAGCGAACAATTCGAGGACCCTCAGGACACACCTCAGGCCGAATTGCGCCGTGACGTGGGACGGCTGGCTCGACGGCCGCCAGCCGCAGCCCCGGCGCGGGGCAGGCGGTCCCGCCTGTCTCATTCTGGCCGTGCCCTCAAGGCCAAGCTTAACCGGGTGCAAAGGCTTGCACTTTCATAATCGCGTCATGCGATTTTTCTTCAATCTCGCCTGTGGCGCCCATGTGTTTCACGACCGCGACGGGGAGGATCTGGCCGACCTCGAGGCGGCGCGCATCTTCGCCTGCGACAGCGCCCGTGAGCTGATGAGCACGCGCCTGCGCTGTCCCGACGACTGGAGCGCCCTGGCCTACGAGATCGTCGACCGGACCGGGCAGCGTCTGCTGGTCGTGCGTTTCCCCGACGTGCCGGCCAAGGCGCCGTCCCGGCGGCGCGGCGCGGCCCGCCGCATGCCGGCCCGTCATCGCTCGTTGAACGCGTGATGCGTTCCACAATCGATTTCGCGCGCGACTTGACCGCTTTCGCGCGCCTGCCACATTCTCGCTCGTCTCGAATCGGGCCCGGCCGTGCGCAACTTCCCGGGCTCCGTGGGCGTTATGCCCAAACCGAGGAGGCAGGCGTGAGCATGCCCAACGCGTCAACCAGCGACAAAGCACCGGCCGGCCGCGACGAGGCGGCGGGGCCGGCGCTCGCGCGCCCGCTGCAGGAGCATCTCGGCCAGCAATTGCGCACGACCTATACGGCGCTGACCGACAAGCCGGCCTTCCTGGGCGACGCGGCAGTGCCCCCGCAATTCGAGGAGCATCTGCAGCGTCTCGAAGCGAAGGACCGCGAGCGGCACCACGAGAAGGTGCGCCAGCGCGGCATCGCGGCGGTCGAAAACGCGCTGCAGAATCTCGACGTCGAGCCACCCGAGCGTGCCGACCGCTAGAGCGTGATTTCGTTCGATCCGGCTCTGACTGGCCCCGCGACAATTCCTTATTCGGCGGCGACCGCGGGCGCGTAACGTCCCGCTCCAAGATTGTCCAGGCTCTGCCGGATCTCCTGCCCGAGCGCGTCGGCAAGGGGCGTCGGCTCGTGGCGATTGCGCACGAGGCCAATCTTGCATGAGGGCAGGGCAGGGTAGCCGTCGCGCGGCCCGAGAACGCGCATCCCCGACCGTACCGCGCTCTCCGGCAGCACGGATACGGCGAGCCCGGCGAGCACGGCGGCGCCCACCGCGGTCGAGTTCCAACTGACGTAGAGGATGCGGAACGGACGGCCGGCGCCTTCCAGGGCGGCGGTGCCCGACTGACGCCAATCGCAGTTCGGGCGGCCGAGGGCCAGCGGCACCGGGTCGGTCTCGTGGATGCAGTGCCGCGACGACGTCACCCACAGGAGCTGCTCGACACGGATGATCTCGGACGGGCCGCGGCTGTCCAGATGCGTGATAATGGCAAGGTCGAGGTCGTTGCTCTGCACCCGGTCGAGCAGGTTGGGCGTCGGCTCGCACACCACCGTGACCTCGGCGCGCGGATGCGAGCGCGAGAAGCGGGCCAGGATCTCCGGCAGATAGCGGTCGGCGTAGTCATCGGGAACGCCGAGGCGCACCCGCCCGGTCAGGTCGGCCTCGTTGAACGAGGCGATGCACTCGCTGTTGAGGCGCACGATGCGGCGTGCATAGTCGAGCAGCCGTTCGCCGTCCTCCGTGAGCTTCGAGAGGCGGCCGTCGCGTTCGAAGATGTCGCGCCCGACGCGTTCCTCGAGCCGCTTCATCTGCATCGACACTGCCGACTGCGTCTTGTGGACGATATCCGCCGCCTTCGTGAAGGAGCCGGTGTCGGCGATGGCCACGAAGGTCCTGAGCTGGTCGATATCGAGCAGGTGGGCCATGGCGCTTCCCTCTATAGATCATTGATCGTGATCTTACACATTCCAACTATTCGTTTCAATGATGATTGAAATGCTGTCATGATCCGTCTCGTCCCGAAGCCGGGACCAGACACGGGCGGCGTATACGCTGCCCGCCGGCCCGGCCGGCCACTCTGAGCGATGGAGGGTTTCATGTCACGCCATACGATTCGCGCCGAAGCGTTCGAGACGACGCTGGTTGCCCGCGTCGCCGCCGTGACGCTCCGTCAACTGAACCGCATGATCGTCGCGCTGAAGCACCGGCACGCGATCAAAGCCCTCGCCGAGCTCGACGAACGGGCGCTCAAGGACATCGGCCTCGTGCCGAGCGATGTTCATGGCGCACTCGCCGAGCCGTTCTACCGCGACCCCTCGACCGTGCTGCTGCTTCGATCGGTCGAGCGTCGTGCCGGAAAGCGTTCGCTGGCGCCTGTGATGCCGGCTGCGGCGCCGCGGGCGGCCCGAGCCCCAGCCGGATGTGCCGCGTGAGCTAGCTCTGCTTCGGCGGCTTCCAATAGGCGTCGAAAATGCTCTGAAGGGCGGCGAGGTGCTGCTCCTGCACCCCGCGGCCCGCCTCGAACATTTCGCTTATCAGGTCGAACGGATTGCGCGGTGGCGGCGGCGTCTCAGGCTCCGGCTCGGAGTTGGGCCCGGGCTGCAAGCCGCGCATGAAGCCGGTCATGATCGCGCCCCAGGGCCCGAGCGGATGCGGGGTTGCGTCACCCTGCGGCTCGGCCTCGCGCGCCTGCGGCGGCTGGCCGCCGCCCATCATGCCGGTCCACATCTGCGCCCAGGCGCTGAACGGGTCCTGGGCGGCAGAGCGCGGCCCCGGACGGGGGCCGCCGCGAAACATGTCGGCGAGCTGGTCGAAATAGGCGGCGAGGCCCTGGCTCGCCGCGGTCTGGGACAGCCCGCCCATCAGCATCGCCGCCGCCGGGGCCATGATTTGCTTCATGATCTCGGGTGCAATTCCGGCCACCGCCGCGCTCTCCTCGGCGATCAGCCGGCTGAAGGCCCTGTTGCCGAAAACCTGGGCGAGGAGCTCATTGCCCTGCTGAAGAGCCTGGGCCGTGAAGGCCTGGGTGGGGTTATCAAAATACTTGGCGTATTGGCCTGATCCCATCATGGCAAGCAGGCCCGCGAAGGCGTTGGGATTCGCGGCGTTGTGCTGGAACGCCATGGCAAAGGCGGGAAGCAGAGCGTCCATGGCACGCTGCGCCTGCTCATAATTGAGCCCGAACTGGCGCGCCATCGTGTTGATCGCGGCACTGCCCTGGGCCGAGCGCATCACATCGAAGAGGTTGAACATCCCGCTCTCCCGCAGGGGCCGTGCCACCGGCATAACCCGGTCCAGGCGAACGGTAAACGCGCCTTGGCGCGGAATGATGCAAGGCCGGTCATCAGGCCCGGCGCTCGAGCCGGTCGATGGTCCAGAATGCCGCAACGATCGCGCCGAGGCCAAACAGCACTGCCCCTGCCGTGACGCCGAGCAGGGCGCCTTCGGGTCCGCCCAGCTTCGCGCCGACCAGCGCGAATGGCACCGTGCCGAAGGTCGCCCGCGCCCAGTTGAACAGCGTCGACAGTACCGGAAAGCCCAGATTGTTGAACGAGGCATTCGCCAGGAACAGCAGCCCCAGGAACAGCCAGGTGGGCCCGGAGATCAGGCAATAGAAGCCGACCAGCTCGGCGGCGAGGCCGGACAGGTTGAAGACGTGGATGAGCGGCAAGCGCAGCACCAGCAGCACGAGCCACACCACGCCGACGTAGACCGCCAGGAACAGCACGCCGTCGCGCAGGATCCGGCGCATGCGATCGAAGCGCCGGGCGCCCCAGTTCTGGCCGAGGATGGGCCCGATCGCGCCGGACAGGGCGAAGATGCCGCCGAAGGCAACCGGTACGAGCCGGTCGATGATGGCCGTGCCGGCGATCGCCTCGTTGCCGAAGCGGGCGACGACGCCGGCGAAGAAGGCGCCGCCGGCCGGGGTCGCCACATTGGTCAGGACAGCAGGGCCGGCAATGGCGAACATGGGGCGGAAATCGGCGGCAAGGTCTTCGAGCCGAGGCCAGGCGACAAGATCGTGGATGCGCGCCGCGCCATGAAAGCCGACGAAGGCGAACAGCATGCGCGACACCACCGTGGCGATGGCGGCGCCGTCGACGCCGAGCCCGGCGCCGAAGATCAGGAGCGGGTCGAGAAACACCGTGACGATGGCTCCGGACAGTGTCACGTACATGGCGCGGCGAGCGTCGCCGACGGCGCGGAGCACGCCCGAAAAGGCCATGCCGACCGCGAGAAAGACGTTCGACGGGAGCGTGATCCACAGGAACCGCTGTGCGGTCGCGAGCGTGTCGGGAGCAGCGCCAAGGAGTCCCAGAAGTGACGGCAGAAACGCAAGGAGCACGGCCGCAACGACGAGTGCGGTGAGCGCGCCATGCGTGCAGGTCGAGCCGCCGAGGCGGCGCGCCCGCGCGCGCTCGCCGGCGCCGAGCGTGCGCGAGACCAGGGCGCCGATGGCGATCATCAGGCCGACATTGATCGATGTCGCGAGGAACAGGACGATGGTGGCGAAGCCGACCGCCGCCGTGAGGCGCGGGTCGCCGAGCCACGAGATGTAGAGCAGCGACAGCAGGTCGACGGTGAAGATGGCGATGAGCCCGACCGAGCCAGTCGCGGTCATCACGACGACGTGGCGCATGGTCGAGCCGACGACGAAGCGGGGCGGCGGCGCTTCAGCCCGAGCCCCGGCTTCTGCGGTCTCGATCATCGAACCGCGTCGTCCTCGCCGATCAGATCGCGCGTCTCCTCCGACAGGCCATGGGCGCGCTTGCGCGGATCGGTGAGCGGCTGCGGTTCGAGGCGCGTGCCGTGCAGCATGTCGACACCGCCCATGAGCCCCTCGACTTTCTGCATCATGAGCCGCGCGATGTCGCGGCGGCGCACATCATCGACGACGGCCTTGGCGGTGGCGGCGTCGACGCCGAGTTCCTCGATGGTTGCCTGACCGAAGGCAAGGGCCGATTCGAAGGTCTCGCGGATCTGGTACTCGACATCGAGATTCATGAGGTCGATGGCGTGGATCCTGTCGTAGGCGCGGACATAGCTGCGCGCCTGCGGGAATTCCTCGTGCAGGATCTCGACTATCTCGAGCGCCGCCTCGCGATCGTCGATGCAGATGCAGACGAGGTCGGTGCGGCCCGCGCCGGCCGCCCGCAGCACGTCAAGCCGCGTGCCGTCCCCGTAATAGACCTGGAATCCGAAGCCGGCGGCGCTGCGGATGCGGTCGACATTGTTGTCGATCACGGTCACGTCGAAGCTCTGGGCCAGCAACACCTGGTTGACGACCTGGCCGAAGCGGCCGAAGCCGATCACGATCACACGCCCTTGTGATCCCTCGAGCGCTTCGAGATCCGGCTCGGGCGGCGGCTCGGTGATGCGGTTCAGGGCCTGGTCGAGGGCCTTGGCCGCAAGCGGACCGATGAACATCGTGAGCGCGGCAAGCGCCGTGAGGAATTGTCCGGCGCGCGGCGTCAGGGCGGCAAAGCCGACGCCGAGCGGCAGCAGGACGAAGGCGAACTCGCCTGCCGGCGCCAGCAGTGCGCCGGCCCGCGCCGCATCCCGCCATGGCGAGCGGAAGCCACGGAACAAGAGGAACACGATCACCGCCTTGACGACGATCACCGCCATCGTCGCGAGGAGCAGCGACAGCCAATGCTGGCGCACGATCGCCACATCGATCGACATGCCGACCGACATGAAGAACAGCCCGAGCAGAATGCCGCGGAACGGCTCGATATCGGCCTCGAGCTGATGCCGGAAATTCGATTCCGCCAGCAGCACGCCGGCGAGGAACGCGCCCATGGCCATCGACAGGCCGGCGTGATCCATGAGCAGCGCAGCGCCGAGAACGACCAGGAGCGCCGAAGCTGTCATCACCTCGCGCGCGCCGCTCGCAGCGAGCAGCCGGAACAGCGGGTTCAGGCCGTAGCGGCCGATCACGTAGACGACGGCGAGCGCGCCCATCGCCTTGCCGGCGGAGAGCAGGATATCGCCCGCCGATGCGGGCGCGCCGGCGGCGACGCCCGCGGTTGCGGCAAGGGGCATCAACGCCAGGATCGGCGCGATCGAAAGGTCCTGGAAGAGGAGCACTGCGAACGAGCGCTGGCCGTAGGCCGACTGCAAATCGGCGCGCTCCTCGAGCATCTGCAAGGCGATCGACGTCGCCGACAGCGCGAGCGAGATCGCGGCGATCAGCGCACCGGCGGCTGGCAGCGTTCTGGTGGCGATGATCGCTGCGGCCAGGACCGCGGCGGTGACGGACAGCTGTGCGAAGCCGAGCCCGAAGATGTCGCGGCGCATCGAGAAGAGCCGCGACACCTTGAGCTCGAGGCCGACCAGAAACAGGAGCAGCACGACCCCGAGCTCGGCGACGCCGAGGACGGTCTCCGGCCCCGTGACCAGGGAGAGCCCGAAGGGCCCGATCACCACCCCGGCGGCGAGATAGCCGAGAACGGCGCTCTGCCCGAGGCGGCGGAAGATCGGAACGGCGACCACGGCCGCCGCGCAGAATACGAGGACCGGAGGCAGGAAGCTGGAATGCGAGGCGGCGCTGGCCATGACTGGGCCGTAAGGGCGAATCCTGGGGAGGGGGAGGGGCGGTTGCGGGTGGCTGTCTATCGCACCGGAGCGCGACGAGTGAAAGACCTCCGGTCAGGGCGGGCGGGGAGGAGCGTCGAATTCACGCCCTCCGGTGCGATAAGTTATTGAATGTCAAAGCGTCTTCCCGGCAACGGTGCCGTCAGGACGCATCTCGGTGCTGGCCATCGCCGCGCCCTCGCCTTGCTCATGCTTGACAGGGCACGGTCCGGCTCGCCACATCGGCCGGTCATGCCGCCGGCCGATCTGCCTTCTCTCGACATTCTGCTCTGCGCCCCGCGCGGCTTCTGCGCCGGCGTGGTGCGGGCGATCGATGCGGTCGAGAAGGCGCTCGCGATCCATGGGCCGCCGGTCTATGTGCGCCACGAGATCGTGCACAACAAATACGTGGTGGAGGAACTTCGCCGCAAGGGGGCCGTGTTCGTCGACGAGCTCGACGAGGTTCCGGACACTGGCGCGCCGGTGATCTTCTCGGCCCACGGCGTGCCGAAGGCCGTTCCGGACGAGGCGCGCGCACGGCGGCTCTTCGCCATCGACGCGACCTGTCCGCTGGTCACCAAGGTTCACCGCGAGGCGGAAATCCACTACAGGCGCGGGCGGCACGTCGTCCTCATCGGCCATGCCGGGCATCCGGAAGTCGTCGGCACGATGGGGCAGCTGCCGTCGGGAGCGATCACCCTCGTCGAATCGCTCGAGGACGTGGCGCGCCTGACGCCGCCGCCGTCGGCGCCGCTTGCCTATGTGACGCAGACCACGCTCTCGGTCGACGACACACGCGCCATCATCGACGCGCTCATGCAGCGCTTTCCGGCGATCGTGCCGCCGCACAAGGAAGACATCTGCTACGCCACCACCAACCGGCAGGAAGCGGTGAAGCGCGTCGCCGGCATGGTCGACGCGCTCATCGTCGTGGGTTCGCCGAATTCCTCGAACTCGCAGCGGCTGCGCGAGGTCGCCGAGCGCGCCGGCTGCCGGCTCGCGCGCCTCGTGCTGCGCGCCGACGACATCGATTGGTCCGAGTTCGCGGGCATCCGCCGCCTTGGCCTGACCGCAGGCGCGTCCGCGCCCGAGGTGCTGGTCGAAGAGATCATCGACGCATTCGCGCGCCGGTTCGCGGTCTCGGTGGAGACCGTGTCGATGGCGGACGAGAACGTATTCTTCCCCCTGCCGCGGGACTTGCGTGGCGAGGCCGCGGAGTAGGGCGTGGCAGTCTATACCGAGGTCACCGATGAGGAATTGAATGCCTTCATCGGAACATACGAGATCGGGCGCGTGCTCTCGTGCAAGGGCATCGCCGAAGGCGTGGAGAACACCAATTATTTCCTCCACACCGGCAACGGCTCGTACATCCTGACGCTTTACGAGAAGCGGGTGCGCGAGGCCGATCTGCCGTTCTTCCTCGGCCTGATGGAGCATCTCGCCCGCCGCGGCCTGACCTGCCCGTTGCCGGTGCGGAACCGGAAAGGCGACGCGCTGGGGCGGCTCGCCGGTCGCCCGGCCGCGATCATCACATTTCTCGAAGGCCTGTCCGTGCGCCGGCCGACGGCTCGCCATTGCCAGGCGGTGGGCGAGGCCCTCGCCCAGCTCCATCTCGCCGGCAGCGATTTTTCCATGCGGCGCCCGAACGCGCTGTCCGTATCGGGCTGGGCGCCGCTGTTCGCTGCTGCCGAGACCGATGCCGACAAGGTCTCGCCGGGACTTGCCGAGCGTACGCGGCGCGATCTCGAGGAATTGGCCGCGGCATGGCCGTCCGGACTGCCGGGCGGCGTCATTCACGCCGATCTCTTCACCGACAACGTGTTGTTCATCGGCGATGCGGTATCGGGGCTGATCGACTTCTATTTCGCCTGCACGGACGCGTTCGCCTATGACCTCGGCATCTGCCTGAATGCCTGGTGCTTCGAGAGCGACGGCTCGTTCAATCTCACGAAGGGGCGTGCGATGATTTCCGGCTACGAAAGCGTGCGCCGCCTGAGCCAGCCGGAAATCGTCGCGCTTCCGACCCTGTGCCGCGGCTCGGCGCTGCGCTTCATGCTGACGCGCCTCGTCGACTGGCTCAACGTTCCGCCGGGTGCCCTCGTCAAGCCCAAGGATCCGCTCGAATACGACCGCAAGCTCGCCTTCCACCGGCGCGTCGCGAGCGCCACCGATTACGGCCTCGAACGATGAGCGGTCGCGTGACGGTCTACATGGACGGTGCGTGCTCGGGGCTTGCCCCATTCGCGCCAGCAAGATCGGCCGGGGCAGGGGCATGAGCGATCGCGTCACGATCTACACGGACGGGGCGTGCTCGGGGAATCCCGGGCCCGGCGGCTGGGGTGCACTGCTCATGTACGATGGGCGGGAGAAGGAGCTGTCGGGCGGCGAGCCGCAGACCACCAACAACCGGATGGAGCTGATGGCGGCGATCATGGCGCTCGAGGCCCTGAAGCGGCCATGCACCGTCGACCTGTTCACGGACTCGCAATACGTGCGCCAGGGCATCACGCAATGGCTGCACGGCTGGAAGAGTCGCGGCTGGCGCACCGCCGACAAGAAGCCGGTCAAGAACGAGGATCTGTGGCGGCGCCTCGACGAGGCGCGCAAACAGCATAAGGTCGTGTGGCACTGGGTGCGCGGTCACGCCGACGACCCGCTCAACCACCGCGTCGACGCGCTGGCAGTCGCCGCCCTGGCGCCGTTCAGGAGGAAGGCCGGGTAGCCGGTATCGCTCCGCATCAGGGCGATGCCGCGCCGCCTCGCGGTGAGTGGCATGATTTCGGAGAGGCGGGGCGCCAAGTTGATTCAAAGGCTACGCAATCCCGCACTGATGCAACCGCCGGGCCGCGGCCGCGATTGGAACACCGACGAGCGCGTCGGCAAGCCAACTGTTTCCTGACGGGACTGGCGACAATTTTAGCGGTTGCCCGCGAAAGCCAGACGGACAAAGGCAAAAAAGGTTCCTGGAACGGCAGGGAGCGTCGGGAAGCGTCTGGCCAGGCGCTTGCGAGCCAGGGCAGGAGTGTAGGTTAAGGAGGCGCAAATGCTTCCGACAATTGTTTTCGTCACCGCTGCCGGATTTGTTTGCGGATTGCTTCTGTTGCATTGGCTTGCCCTCGCTTTCATCTGCGCCGGGGCCAGCATCGTGTATTTTCTCGTCAGCGCGCGGGATGCGCTGTTGATCCCGAAATGGTTCGGGCTTCTGGCCGCGCTGCAGCTTGCGTACCTGGCCGGGGTGGTGGCCAAGGTGCTGACTGACGAGGCCAAGGCCAGAGCGGGCGGCCATGCCGCCGGGGCTGGTCGAGAGGCGGGACGCCGGCGCGGCTTGTCACGGTGGAGCGGTGGCCGCCGCAGCGCACGCCGCGAGCCGCAGGCACGGGCATGATCAGGCAGATGGCTGGAGCCGATTCCACTCACGTGGAATCGGCTCCAGCTTTTGCAAAAGACGCATTTTCTTCGGCGAACCGGACCCACTTCGCCGGAAAATGCTCTAACTCGGACTTGATCCGGAGCAGGTGCCGTTGTGCCGAAAAGGCGTGCCCCGGCCTGATCGGGGATCAGGTGATGCAAGAAGAGATCAGGATGGCTCGACCTGACTCCATCCTGACCCCGGGGGGCGCGTCGGCGATCGCGGCGACGCGCGGTGCGTTTGCTCCAGCTCTTATAGCGACTTGAGCAGGTTGTCGGCGCCCGAGGCCTCGGCCTTGCCGGGAGCCTCTTCGATGTTGAGGGATCTGACGACGCCATCGTCGACAATCATCGAGTAGCGCTTCGAGCGCGTGCCGAGCCCATTGCCGGAGGCGTCGAGCGAGAGGCCGATCGCCTTGGCGAAATCGCCGTTGCCGTCGGCGATGAATTCGATCTTGCCGTCGCAGCCGCTCGCTTTCGTCCAGGCATCCATCACGAACACATCGTTGACGGCCGTGACGACGATGGCGTCGATCCCCTTCGCCTTGATCTCGTCGGCCTTGGCGACGTAGCCGGGCATGTGGTTGCGATGGCAGGTCGGCGTGAACGCGCCAGGCACCGCAAACAGCACGACCTTGCGGCCCTTGAACACGTCGTCGGTGGTCTTCTCCGCCGGCTTGCCGTCGGCTCCCATGGTCCGGAACGAGCTCTTGGGCAGGCGGTCGCCAACCTGGATGGTCATCTTCAACTCCCTTTTTGCAGAACGAGTGCGGGACGGCTTCCCCGCTCGGGTGAATCTGCTCTCGATCGTTTTGGGCCGCATGATCCAGGATCAGGTCCGGGACCAGCCTTGTTCAGCGAAGCAGGTCCACCCCGATTGTAGTCCGGGACAAGCTGTCGCCGGACCATGCTCTAGCGTGGCAGCTGGGCGGCGTCGAGGCTCATTGCGGTTTCGACCGCCTTGTCGCCGGCCACGACGGTAAAGCGCAACTCGACGGCGCCGCTCGCCTGACGCGGGCGCTCCAAAACCGGCACGTCGAAGACGTATTCGGGCTGCGCCCCGGTTCCGATGCGCTTCGGCGCGGCCGAGGGGAGCAGGAACCAGTTGTCGGGCGCTTCGACGAACAGGCGCGGCGGGGTGCCGGATGGGGCGCGCACGGTGACCGTCAGGCCACGCCGGTCGCCGTCGGTCATCGCCTCGGCGGCGACCACCGACACATCCCCGGCACCGGGGGCCTGGAGCCGCGGCACGCGCGCCAGAGCCTGCCCGATCATGCTGCGCACCGATGGCGCGGCCTCCTTCGGCAGGGTCAGGGACAGCTCGGCCTGGGCCGGGATGCAAATGTCCTTGCACACGCCGTAATCGATCTTGAGCGCCAGCGTGACCGGCTTGCCCGGCTCCCGCGGCCGCACGCGCAGCGGGAAGATCACCTCGCCCGAATAGCCGTAGGAGACGCCACCGGCATCCTCGGAACGCGTGGGTGCCGGCCACAGCACGTCGACCGTTTCCACATTGGTCGATTTCGACCAGTCGAAGGTCGGCGGAAGTCCGGATTCACCGGGGTTGCGCCAATAGGTCTTAAAGCCCTGCTGCAGCGCCAGTTCGACCCCGGCGAGCAGGTTCGGACCATCGGCTCCTCCGGCAAGGAGCCGCACCCGCGAGCGGTGGCCTTCGCTCCACGCCGACGCGTCCTGTGCCGCGGCCCCCTGGCAGAGGGACAGAAGCACGAGCAAAGGCAGCAATTTTTTGAGGCACAATGGCACAAACATGGAACTGGAGGCCGATCAGGCGCTTCCCTCTACGGTCACGGGCCTCGGCGGGCCATCCACGATCCCGTGATCGGTTAACGGATGCGAATGGACAAGGCCCAAATGCAAGGTAGCATGGCGACTATGCGAACCAGGTTAAGCCAGGGCAGCGAGCCCATGCGCGGGTTTCTCGACGGCCAGATGCTGCTCGCCATGCCGGGCATGCTGGATGAGCGCTTTTCGCGCAGCGTCATCTATGTGTGCGCGCATTCGGCCGAAGGCGCCATGGGCATCGTCATCAACAAGGCTGCCGCCGACCTGAACTTCTCGGATCTGCTGGTTCAGCTCGACATCATTCCGGAAGCTGAGCGCATCAGGCTGCCGCAGCGCGTCGGTCGCATGCAGGTCCTGATGGGCGGCCCGGTCGAGACAAGCCGCGGCTTCGTTCTGCATTCCCCCGATTTCTATCTCGACCAGTCGACGCTGCCGATCGACGAGCGGGTGTGCCTCACGGCGACCATCGATATCCTGCGCGCCATTGCCAAGGGCGAGGGCCCGCGCAGCGCCGTCCTGGCGCTCGGCTATGCCGGCTGGTCGGCCGGACAGCTCGAGAGCGAGATCCAGGGCAACGGCTGGCTCAATTGCCCCGCCGATCCCGATCTGATCTTCAGCTCGCCGCTGGAATCGAAATACGACCTTGCCTTGCGCAAGCTCGGCATCGACCCGGCGATGCTCTCCACGGACGCCGGTCACGCGTAACGGCATCCCTCCGGGGCGGCGTTCACTCGGGTGCGCCTGTTGCCGATTTCGCAGCCAATGCCGCCCTTGCACAGGCTGGCGGTTCGGCCCGGTGCGGTGGAACGCGAGATCGGTGTGAGCGCTGCCGCCGCGTGCGCATGCTGCGCATGCGCAGCTTCCCCAACGCCCGGATGTTCCCGCCTTGCGCATCCACGAAGGTGGATCTCGGAAACGCCCAAGAGCCACGGACAGGATCAGGTCACGCCGCCTCGGGCGCGGCGCCGACCAGCTGGCGCGCCTGCAAAGGCGACATCGGCTCGCCGAAGGCGAAGCCCTGCGCGTATTCGCAGCCCATCTGGTAGAGCTCGATCGCGTCGGATTCGGACTCGGCCCCTTCGGCGACCACCTCCATGCCGAGCTCGTGCGCCAGCTTGACGATCGAGCGCAGGATCACCGGCCGATTGCCGTTCGACATTTGCTGCACGAACGACTGGTCGATCTTGATGGTGTCAAACGGAAAGCGCTGCAGATACGACAGCGCCGAATAGCCGGTGCCGAAATCGTCGAGCGACAAGCCGGCGCCGAGTTCGCGGATGCGCGTCAGCATTTGCGCCGCGTATTCCGGATTCTCCATGACCAGGCTTTCGGTCAGCTCGAGCTTCAGCGAGCCGGGGCGCACGCCGCTGCGTGCCAGCACCGTCTTGACGTCGTGCAGCAGATCGTGGCGCAGGAGCTGGCGGCTCGACACGTTGACGCTGGCGAAGATCGGTGGCTCGACGTCGAGGGCGCGCTGCCAGGCGGCCAGTTCGCGCGCGGTCCGCTCCAGCGCGAATACGCCGAGATTGACGATCAGGCCGCTTTCTTCGGCAAGCGGAATGAAGGTGTGCGGCCCGAGCCTGCCGAGCCGCGGGTGATCCCAGCGCAGCAGCGCCTCAAAACCGGCAATGGTGCGATCCTCGAGGCGCACGATGGGCTGGAACACCACGCGGATCTCGCCGCGGTCCAAGGCCCGACGCAGATCGCTTTCAAGCGTGAAGCGGTCGCCACGGTCGGAGCGCATGTTCGGCCGAAACACCTCGATCCGGTCTCCGCCCTGGCGCTTGGCGTGCACCATGGCGATCTCGGCGTTGCGCAGGACCTCCTCGCGGCGCAGCCCCGCCTCGGCATCGTGCAGCACGAGGCCGATCGAGGCCGTCAGGAAGATCTCGCGCTCGGAATAAGTGATGGGCGTGTTGACGGCCCGCCGGATCATGTCGGCAAAGGCGATGATGCGGTCCGACTCGCGCTCGGACAGCAGGATCACGGCAAATTCGTCGCCGCCGACGCGCGCCAGCGTATCCTGCGGGCGCAGGAGGCGGCCGAGGCGCCGCGACAGGGTGAGGAGGATCGAGTCGCCGGCCGACAGCCCGACCGCCTCGTTGACGTGCTTGAAGCGGTCGATGTCGATGCAGAGAACCGTCGGCCGGATCGTCTCATCCTGCGCCGCGTAGGTGAGCGCCGCCTGCAAGCGGTCGTTGAACAGCTCGCGGTTGGGCAGACCCGTCAGGTTGTCGTGCACGGCATCGTGCAACAGCCGCTCTTCCGCGGTCTTGGCCTCGGTCACGTCGGCCAGCGTGCCGACGATGCGGATCACCTCACCGTCGGTGCCGATGACCGGACGGGCCTTGAGCCGGAACCAGTAATACGGGCCCGCCGCCGAGCGCAGCCGGAAATCCTGGACGATACGGCCGCGCCGATGCTCGATCACCGCGTCCAGTGCGGTCCGGTAGCGGTCCCGGTCGAACGGGTGGATGGCGTCGAGCCAAGCCGCGGCCGGGCCTTCGAGGGCACCGCGCTTGAGCCCGAGCTGCTGCTCGACCTCGGGGCTGACGAATACCTTGTCGCTGACCACGTCCCAGTCGAACACGATGTCGCCGGCACCGGTAAGGGCGAGGGCGCGTCGCTCGGTGTCGCTGACCAGGCCCTGCGCGAAGGCGCCGCCGGAAAAGGCGTGCTGCATGACCGTGAAGCCGATCAGCATCACGATCAGCACGAGCCCGCCGATCAGGGCTGGCTGGACGAGATCGGCGCTGAGCTGGCCACCGACCGTGAAGCCGGCGGTGGCGACCCATACCACCAGGAGCAGCCAGGTCGGGATCAGCATCACGGCGCGGTCGTAGCCGTGCGTGGCCAGGTGGATCACCAGGGCGAAGCCGATGCCCGCGACGGCCGCGATGGAAACGCGCGCGACGCCCGCCGCGACCGGCGGGTCGATCACGGCCAGACCGACGAGCGCCGCCAGGAAGGCCAGCCAGAACAGCGTCACGTGGCTGTAGCGCACGTGCCAGCGGTTGAGATTGAGATAGGCGAACAGAAATACGAGAAGGGTCGCGGCGAGCACCGCCTCGGCGGCGGCGCGATAGACGCGCTCGGTCACCTCGCTGATCGGAAAGACGCGCTGAAAGAAGCCGAAGTCGATGCAGGCATAGGCCAGCACCGCCCAGGCGAGGGCCGCGGCCGCAGGAAAGATGAGGGCGCCCTTGACCACGAAGACGATGGTCAGAAACAGCGCCAGCAGGCCCGCGATGCCGATGATGATGCCCTTGTAGAGCGTCAGGCCGTTGACCTTCTGCTTGTAGGCTTCAGGCTCCCACAGATAGACCTGCGGCACGTTGGGGGTGCGCAGCTCGGCGACATAGGTCACCGTGGTGCCGGGATCGAGGGTGATCAGGAAGACGTCGGCGTCCGGGCTTTGCTCGCGTTCTGGCCGGATGCCCTCGCTGGCCGTGATGGCGGCAATGCGCGATGCTCCGAGGTCGGGCCAGATGACCCCCGAACCGACCAGCCGGAAGTGCGGGGCGACCAGCAGGCGGTCGACCTGCTCGTCGGTGTCGTTGGTGAGCGCGAACACGATCCAGTCCGAGCGGGTGCCGGACTCGCGCGCCTTGACGGCGATGCGGCGGACGATGCCGTCCCGGCCGGGAGCGGTCGAGATCTGGATCAGGTCGCCGTCGGAGGTGTAGCGCTCGATGGCTGAGGTCAGGTCGATGGCGGCCGCGTCGAGGGTGACGCGGGCGGCCTCGACGGCCTGGGCTGACGATGAATAGACGACTAGCGCGAGCGCCGCGACGAGCACCGTTATGGCAGCATGGACGATCCGCAACGCGTGTTCTCTCGTCCGGAACTCACAGGGGGTTGATCAGCCAAGTCGTATCGACCGGCAAGCGTGACGGCAAGGCGCTGGAAGTTAGCAGCATGGCTCTTGAACAGCAAAGATGGGCCGGAATGCGGCCGTGTCGGCATTTCCGGGCAAAGGGTGGCGCCAGGGCGATAATCCAGGCCCTTTCTTCCGCCAAAGAATGCGTCAAAAACAAGTCGGAAAACGCATGGCAACAGCGCATCGGCGGCGCCGCCACCAGAGCCTCGTCGCTTCAAAGTTGAACCGGCCCGGCACTTCTCCTGAAGTCGCATGATCCGGATCGGGTCCGGGCCGGGCTTGATCGGAGAAGTGGTATCTTGCCATCAGTCTGCCGCAACGCCGCCAGCGGTCCGCGGGCTCAGCCCCGCAGAGCGGCGGCGATCTGATCAACGCGGGGCAGACGTTTGATCGGCCCGATGGCCGCCACGGTCGGGGCGCCCGAGAGCAGCCCCGAGCCGGCCTGCCGGACGTCCGCGACCGTCACGGCATCGACGCGCGTCACGATCTCCTCAACCGGAATGACACGGCCCCAGGCGAGAAGCTGGCGCGCATTGCGTTCGATACGGCCGCCCGGCGTCTCGAGGGCGGCAAGAAGGGCGACCTTGAGCTGAGCCTTGGCGCGCGCAATCTCGGACTCGTCGATGTCGCAGGTGGCCTGGCGGGCGCAATCAATGGCGACGTCGACGAGCTCCGGCAGGTCCGCGCCGGCGGTTCCGGCGCCGATCCCGAACACGCCGCAGTCGGAAAACGGCCAGTGGAATGCGTCCACCTGATAGGCGAGGCCACGCTTTTCGCGCACCTCGTGCCACAGTCGCGAGGTCAGCCCGCCGCCCAGCACCTGGGCGAACATGTGCGTGGCGTAGAAGTGCGGATCCTTGAAGGAGCAGCCGGGCAGGCCAATGATCAGGTTGGCCTGCTCGAGCTTGCGCGTCAGGCGCCGGTCGCCGCCGGTATAGCGTGCTGCCGCCGCCGCGCCGGGCTGCGCCGCCGGCAAGGCGCCGAAGGTCTTTTCGGCGGCCGCCACGATCGCCTCGTGTTCCACCGCGCCGGCGGCGGCAAGCACCATGCGGCCCGGCGCATATTCACGACCGATGAAGGCGCGGATGGCCTCCGGGCCGAAGCTCTTGATCGTCTCCGGCTGCCCGAGGATCGGCCGCCCAATCGCCTGGTCGGCAAAGGCGGTCTCCATGAAGGCATCGTGGATGAGATCGTCGGGGCTGTCCTCGACGGCAGCATGCTCCTGCAGGATCACGCCTTTTTCGCGCGCCAGCTCGGCCCCGT
Source organism: Beijerinckiaceae bacterium (assembly GCA_036556825.1). Lineage (GTDB taxonomy): Bacteria > Pseudomonadota > Alphaproteobacteria > Rhizobiales > Beijerinckiaceae > JAJKJG01. The sequence goes on along the minus strand of DATBIR010000040.1, from coordinate 2,094 downwards.
CGAAGCTCGAGTTCATCAGGATGTCGGCGAGCACGTCGAGGGCCAGGTCGACATTCTCGCCGAGCACGCGCGCGCTGTAGAAGGTGAACTCGCTGCTGGTCGCGGCGTTGATCTCGCCGCCGACATTCTCCACGTCCTCGGCGATCTGCCGCGCCGAACGCCTGGCAGTGCCCTTGAACGCCATGTGCTCGATCAGATGCGAGAGGCCGTGCTCGTCCGCGAATTCGTGACGCGAGCCGGCCCCGACCCAAACCCCGAGCGTCGCCGTGGCGACATGGGCCATCGCTTCGGTCGCAACGGTCAGGCCGTTGCCGAGCTGCGTGATCCGGACCGCCGGATCGCTCGCCGCGAAATAGCGGTTCATGCGGCGGCCCGGACGACGCGGGCGCGGTCGCGGATGAAAGTCTCCACGGCGGCTTGGTCGTTGGCGAGGACAGTGAAGCGCTCGGGCCGGTCCATCAGCATAGCGAGATGGGCCGGAAGCCGGGGCCGCATACCGGTCGCTCGTTCGACAACCTCCGGGAATTTCGCCGGATGCGCGGTGGCGAGCGCGATCAGCGGCGTCTGCGGTTCGCGCGCGAGCAGCGTGCGGCCGGCGCTCACCCCGACCGCCGTGTGCGGATCGAGCAGATAGGCGGCGTCGCGCCAGGTCGAGGCGATTTCGTGGGCCACGGCATCTTCAGCGACCGCATGGCCGGCGAATTCGGCGCGCAGACGCTGCAGCGGCCCGGCTTCGACCGTGAAGGCGCGCGCCTGCGCCAGATTGGCCATCAGCCGGCGGACGGCGGCCGCGTCGCGGTCATAGAGGTCGAACAGGAGCCGTTCGAAATTCGACGATACCTGGATGTCCATCGACGGCGAGGTGGTGGGCGTCACGGCGCGTATCTCATAGGTGCCGGTCGCGAGGGTGCGGGCGAGAATGTCGTTGGCATTGGTCGCCAGCATGAAGCGCCCGACCGGCAGGCCCATGCGCCGCGCGATCCATCCGGCGAGAATGTCGCCGAAATTGCCGGTCGGCACCGCGAAGGACACCGGCCGGTGCGGCCCGCCGAGTGCCACGGCCGCCGTGAAGTAATAGACGGTCTGCGCGGCGATGCGCGCCCAGTTGATGGAGTTGACGCCCGACAGGTGCAACTCGTCGCGGAAGCGCGCGTGGTTGAACAGCCCTTTGACGATGGCCTGACAGTCGTCGAACGTTCCTTCCACGGCGATCGCATGAACGTTCGGCGCGTCGACCGTGGTCATCTGCCGGCGCTGGACGTCGGACACGCGCCCGTGCGGGTAGAGGATGAACACGTCGACCTGCGAGGAGCCGCGAAAGGCCTCGACGGCGGCGCTGCCGGTATCGCCCGACGTGGCGCCGATGATGGTGGCGCGCCCGCCGCACGCCTCGAGCACGTGGTCCATCATGCGCCCGAGGAGCTGCATGGCCAGGTCCTTGAAGGCGAGCGTCGGGCCATGGAACAGCTCGAGCACGAACAGGTTGTCGCCGATCTGCGTCAGCGGGCAGATGGCCGGGTGGCGGAAGCCGGCATAGGCTTCCTCGACCATGCGGCTGAGCTCGGCGGCGGGAATGTCGTCGGCCAATGCGCCGAGAACGACCTTGGCGACGTCCGCATAGCGCCGGCCGGCAAAGCCCTGGATCGTCTCCCGCTGCAGCGCCGGCCAGGCTTCGGGCACATAAAGGCCGCCGTCGCGCGCCAGCCCGGCCAGCAACGCCTCGCTGAAGCCGACCGCCGGTGCTTCGCCGCGGGTGGAGATGTGGAGCAAGGAACAGGCCTCCGGTGGGGCGGACATTAGAGCATGATGCGGCCAAGTGGATACCACTTCGCCCAAGTGGATCATGCGAGACAAAGGATCAAAGGGGGCTTCTACTTGAAGCCGTCCCCTCTACCGGCGGGAGATGACAGGGGCAACCCGGTCGATGTTGAACCGGCGGGATCGGGAACGGCTTGCGGCTCAGCTCGCGTCCTCTTCCAGGCCCACGCCCCGAACACGCCGAGCAGGGTGAGCGCGAGGCCGAACCAGGTCAGGGCGTATTGCAGGTGGTTGTTGGGGATCGAGAGGCGGGTCTGGCCAGGGCGCGGCCAGGCG
>DATBIR010000039.1:0-6722 GCA_036556825.1 Beijerinckiaceae bacterium | reverse complement strand
ACTTGATCCGGGATCATGCGATTCAAGGAGAAGACGAGCGGGATCGATTCGATCCGAAGCGATACCGCTCTGACCCCGCCGTGAGCCGGTTCGTTCTGACTTTTCGACCCCCACCCCTGCCCCTCCCCGCATGGGGGAGGGGATTGATTCTCGCGGCGCTACTCGCGGCGATGGCGCCGTGCCGCGCCGCCGACGTCAGCCCGCTGCCGGTCAGCCAGATCGCCGACGGGGTGTTCGTCTACGCGGCGCCTTATGCGCTCGCCTCGCCGCAGAATGCGGGCGCGATCGCCAATACCGGCTTCGTTGTCGGGCAGGACGCCGTCGCCGTGATCGACACCGGCGGAAGCCACCTCGCCGGCCGGCAGCTTCTCGCCGCGATCGCCGCCCGCACCGACCGTCCCGTGCGCTACGTGATCAACACGCATGTGCATCCCGATCACGTCCTCGGCAACGCCGCATTCGTGCAGGACGGCGTGAGCTTCGTCGGGCATGCGCATCTGCCCGACGCGCTGAGCCGCCGCGCCGCCGCCTATCTCGGCAGCATGCAGGCGCTGGTCGGCGGGCAGGCATTCGCCGGCACGCGCATCGTCGCTCCCACGATCCTGGTGGCGGGGCGCCTGGAGCTCGACCTCGGACAGCGCCGGCTGGTGCTCGAGGCGTGGCCGACCGCGCATACCAACGCCGACCTCACGATCCTCGACGAGACAACCGGAACGTGGTTCCTCGGCGACCTGCTTTTCTCGGGGCATGTTCCCGCGCTCGACGGCAGCCTGCGCGGCTGGATGCGCGTGCTCGGCGCGCTGGCGGCCCGGCCGGCGGCGCGCGTCGTGCCGGGGCACGGCCCGCCGTCGCTGCCGTGGCCGGAAGCGGCCGCGCCGATCGCCGGATATCTGGAACGGCTGGCGGCGGACATCCGCCAGATGGTCGGCGACGGGCGCACGATGCGCGACGCCGCCGCGTCGGCGGCGCGCAGCGAAGCCCCGCGCTGGCAATTGTTCGACGAGTTCAACGCGCGCAACGCAACGGCCGCGTTCCACGAGCTCGAATGGGAGTAGAGCCGCCCGGCGCCGCTCGGGGGCAGGCTCCTGAAAATGTGAACGAGTCCGGCCGCGCCAAGACTGTTTCGTTGCTGGCCGCGTTTAGCTGCGTCCTCGGATGAAATGACTTTCCGGGCAATCGCATAAAGCATTTCCGCGCAGGTCGATCGCGGTCTAGACCTTACAGCAACATGATTCTCTTCAGACGCGCTGCATCGCTCCGGCGGAGAAGATTGGATCAAAAACGATACGGCCACAATCTGACCCGTATAATATTCAAGCTTTACATGAACTCTGATTTATTCCCGGAGAAACTACTCGCCTTCGCAAGTTGCAGATTGCATTTGCATTTCATCGGGTAAAGCGTAGCATTTCCCTGCTTCGACGTTGAAGCTCACCCGCGGGAGGCGGGGTTCTGATTGCGGACTCGGTTCGCACAGGTTGAGCGGCGCGCTGAGCCCGTGATTTCTACCCCATACCGGCCACTTGCCCCGGGCGAAAACGAGCGCGCGGATCGTTGGCGGCGTTCACAGCAATGCCAAACGGTTCGCGCCCGGCATGATCGGCGAAGCCCGCCCCGGGCCTGATGCGGGGCGGGAAAGCGCTTCGCCACAATGATCGTGTCGGACAAGGAGCATGATCGGCGACGTGGGTGCCGCTTCGTCGAAGGCGATCATGCACAAAGAGAAAGAAGGGCGGATGGCTTCCTCCTGAAGCCGGTTTCGCTCCCGCTCTAGCGGAGGAGATCGTCATGCGGAGAATCGGATTACTGACTACGGTCGCGCTCCTCGGTCCCTGGACGTTGCCGGCGAGCGCCAATGATGAGCTGCAGAAGCTGATCCAGGATCCCAACCAGTGGGCAATCCAGACCGGGGACTACGCGAATACGCGTTACTCCAAGCTCGATCAGATCAACGCCGGCAATGCAGGCAAGCTGCAGGTGGCGTGGACGTTCTCGACCGGCGTGCTGCGCGGGCACGAAGGCTCGCCCCTGGTGATCGGCGACGTGATGTATGTGCACACGCCGTTCCCGAACATCGTCTACGCGCTCGACCTGAACAACGACGGCAAGATCCTCTGGAAATACGAGCCGAAGCAGGATCCCACCGTCATTCCGGTGATGTGCTGCGACACGGTGCATCGCGGCGTCGCTTATGCGGACGGCAAGATTTTCCTGCACCAGGCCGACACGACCCTGGTCGCGCTCGACGCCAAGACCGGCAAGCCCGTTTGGTCGGTCGTCAATGGCGATCCCAAGAAAGGCGAGACCAACACGGCCACCGTTCTGCCGGTCAAGGACAAGGTGATCGTCGGCATATCGGGCGGCGAGTTCGGCGTACGCTGCCACGTCACTGCCTACGACACGAAGACCGGCAAGCAGGTGTGGCGCGCCTACTCGATGGGACCGGACAACGAGATGCTGATCGATCCGGAAAAGACCATGGAGCACGGCAAGCCGGTCGGAAAGGAGTCGAGCCTCAAGACCTGGCAGGGCGAGCAGTGGAAGCAGGGCGGCGGCTGCACCTGGGGCTGGTATTCGTATGACCCGCAGCAGAACGCCTTCTACTACGGCAGCGGCAACCCCTCGACCTGGAACCCGAAACAGCGCCCGGGCGACAACAAGTGGAGCATGACGATCTTCGCCCGCGACGTCGACACCGGCGTTGCCAAATGGGTCTACCAGATGACCCCGCATGACGAGTGGGACTACGACGGCGTCAACGAGATGATCCTGACCGACCAGGAGATCGGCGGGCGCACGCGTCCGATCCTCGTCCATTTCGACCGCAACGGCTTCGGCTACACGCTCGACCGCGTCACCGGCGAGCTGCTCGTCGCCGAGAAATACGACCCGACGGTGAACTGGGCCTCCAAGGTCGACATGGACAAGAACAGCAAGACCTACGGCCGGCCGCTCGTCGTCGCCCAATATTCGACCGAGCAGAACGGCGAGGACGTCAACAGCAAGGGCATCTGCCCGGCGGCCCTCGGCTCGAAGGACCAGCAGCCGGCGGCCTTCTCGCCGAAGACCGGCCTGTTCTACGTGCCGACCAACCACGTCTGCATGGACTACGAGCCGTTCCGCGTGCGCTACACGCCGGGCCAGCCTTACGTGGGCGCCACGCTGTCGATGTACCCGGCCACCAACAGTCACGGCGGCCTGGGCAACTTCATCGCGTGGGATGCGCGCACGGGCAAGATCGCGTGGTCGAACAAGGAGCCGTTCTCGGTGTGGTCGGGCGCCCTGGCGACGGCCGGCGACGTCGTCTTCTACGGCACGCTCGAAGGCTATCTGAAGGCCGTCGACGCCAAGACCGGCAAGGAGCTTTACAAGTTCAAGACTCCGTCCGGCATCATCGGCAACGTGATGACCTACACCAACAAGGGCAAGCAATACGTCGCCGTGCTGTCGGGCATCGGCGGCTGTGCCGGCATCGGCCTCGCTGCCGGCCTGACCGAACCGACCGCCGGGCTCGGCGCGGTGGGCGGCTACGCGGCGCTCAACAACTACACGGCCCTCGGCGGCCAGCTCACGGTGTTCACGCTGCCGCAATGATCGGCCGCGCGGGTCATCGCTCGCTGTGACACGGGCCGGCGCAAAGGATGCGCCGGCTCTCAAGAGCATGATCCGGCAAAGTGAGTCGGCTTTGTCGAGAAGGGCACAAGGAGAAAGGAGAGCAGGATCGATTCTATCCGAATCGATCCTGCTCTCGTCTGTAAGGGCCGGTTGCCAGATGCGACGCGTGGCGGATGCTGCCGGCGGATGCTTGGAGGGATTGTCTTGATTTCGATGACTGCCGCATATGCACATGTTGCAACCGCCGTTGCGTTCGCCGTGACGCTCGCCGCAACGGCCGCTCTGGCCGAGCCGACCAAGCCGGCCCGCGAGGAAGGCGGCCAGTATTTCGACGCCGATGGCGCTCCGACCTACAACATCAAGCCGGACGGCACCGTCGACTGGGCCACCTATTCGGGCTACCGGCGCTATCATGCCGAATGTCACGTCTGTCATGGCCCCGACGGCGAAGGCTCGACCTACGCGCCCGGGCTGGTCGAGTCGCTCAAGACCATGAAGCATGACGACTTCGTCGCCGTGGTCGTGCAGGGCCGGCAGGGCAACATGGCCGGAAGGCCGAGCATGATGCCGTCCTTCGGCGAGAACACCAATGTGATGTGCTATCTCGAGGACATTTACGTGTATCTGCGCGCCCGCGCCGACGGAGCGCTGCCGCGGATGCGTATCGAGAAGCGAGACAGCAAGCCGAAGGCGGCGCAGGATGCGGAGCGCACCTGCCTCGGCGAGTAGCGCGCGGACCACGGCCATGGACGTCGCTTTCGTGATGGCGCGCCGCCGGAGGTTTGCTGCCGGCCGGCCCGTGGCGCGCGCAGGCCGCGGCGCGGGCGCACGCAGCCGCGCGCTGTTCGGAGCTGTCGCCGCCGCTGCATGTCTCGCCTTCGTCGGTGCGCGCGGCGCGACGGCCCAGCACCTGCCCGACGTGGTGGCGCACAATGTCCTTCGCGTCTGCGCCGATCCGGACAACCTGCCGTTCTCGAACCGCCGGGAAGAAGGCTTCGAAAACCGCATCGCCGACATCGTCGCCAAGGATCTCGGCGTGCCGTTGCGCTACTACTGGCTCTCGCAGGGTCCCGGCTTCGTCGCCAACACGCTCGGCGCCAAGCTGTGCGACGTCGTCATCGGCTACGCCGCCGGCGCCGAGCCGGTCCAGAGCTCGAACCCGTATTACCGCTCGGCCTACGTGCTGATCGTCAGGCGCGGCGGCGGTCTCGACGGCGTCGAGCGCCTGGGCGATCCGCGCCTCAAGGACAAGCGTCTCGGCGTGATCGCCGGCACCCCGGTCGCCGACCACCTCCTCGACGAAGGCCTGCTGGCCACCGCCAGGAACTACGCCCTGCTGGTCGATCGCCGCTACGACTTTCCGGCCGCCGAGATGATCGCCGACCTGACCGCGGGGCGCATCGACGGGGCGCTCCTGTGGGGACCGATCGGCGGCTGGCTCGCCCGGCGCGCGCCCGCGCCCCTCACCGTGATCCCTCTCGTGCACGAGCGCGACCGGCCGCCCCTGGCCTACCGGATCACGCTCGGCATGCGGCACAACGAGCTCGAGTGGAAGCGCCGCCTCAACGAGATCATCCGCAGGCGGCAGGGCGACTTCGACCGCGCGCTGCTCGATTTCGGCGTGCCGCTGCTCGACGAGGACGACCGCCCGATCACGGCGCCTCGCGTCGCGGCGCGATGAGGCGCGCCCGCACGCTTGCGGCCTGCTCGGTTGCGGTCTGCGCATTGTTGCTGTCGCGCGCGGCCGCGCAGCCCGATGCGCCGCCCGAGCCGGCCGGCTACCGCATGGGCGATTACCGCTCGCGCGTTCCGGCGACGTTGCGCGGCGCCAGCGTGCTCGACACCCCGGCGGCCCTGGCGCTGTGGAAACAGGGATCGTCGCTGTTCGTCGACGTGCTGCCGCGCGTTGCAAAACCTGCCAACCTGCCGGCCGGAACCGTGTGGCGCGACCCGCGCCACGACAGCCTGCCCGGCGCGATCTGGCTGCCGAATACCGGCTACGGCGAATTGAGCGCCGCCGGCGACGCGTATTTCCGCCGCGGCCTCGAGAAGGCGAGCAAGGGCGATGCGGACATGCAGCTGGTGTTCTTCTGCCAGCGCGATTGCTGGATGTCGTGGAACGCCGCCAGGCGTGCGCTCGACTACGGCTACCGCCGCGTCGCCTGGTTTCCCGACGGCACCGACGGCTGGTCCGAAGCCGGCCTGCCGCTAAGCCAGATCGACCCGTTCAAGGCCGAGCCGGACTAAAGCATGATCTGGCAAAAGCTGCCCCGGACCTGATCCGGGGTGGCCACCGCTTTGCCGAAAGGGATCATGCGACCCGAGACAACGAGCAGGATCGATCAATCGGAATCGATCCTGCGCTGGCTATTGCCACGGCAGCTTGCCCGTCCCGTGCCAGTAAAGGTAGGCGGCGAGGCCGAGGAAGACCAGCACGGCCGCAAAAAGCACGGCGGCGGTCCAGAGCCCGTCGTCTCGTGTGATGCTGCCCGGCGGCAGGACGTTGTCTTCCGGAGAATCTCGCTCGGCCACGGTGTCCTCGGCGACGCCGCATCGGCTTGGCGGCGTTGTATGCGTAACCGTGCGGAGATAGCGCGGGTTCCCGCACTCCGCCAGGCCCAACGCTGGCATCCGTGCGTCGTCACTTGCCCCCGCCCTCGTCGACCGGCGAGGAACCAGCGCTTCCGGCCGAACGTTAGCGGTGCGGATGGTGGGGCGCGTCGCCGCCCCCGCGCGCGCATGCGCGCCGGGACCACCATCGGGATCGCGTGCCTCCTGAATGGTTCGAGGCACCGAGTTGCATGCAAGTTTCATTGGAGGTGGCGGATGTCACGTGCTCCTGTCGTTTTGACCGCGCTCATGCTGACCGTGGCGCCAACGCTCGTCTCGGCCAACGAGCAGGCCGGCGGCGCCGTTGCCGGGGCCGTTTCGGGCGGCGTCGCCGGCGCCATCATCGGCGGCCCGGTCGGCGCCGCGATCGGCGCGGTCGTCGGCGGAACGGTTGGCGTCGCCGCCAGCAATCCCGGCAATGACCCGAATGTCCAGGCCCCTGCGATGGTGCACGAACGGCGCGCCGGCGCGCCTCGCCCGGCTTACGAGCCCGAGGC
>DATBIR010000038.1:0-9719 GCA_036556825.1 Beijerinckiaceae bacterium | reverse complement strand
TAGGACTCGACGTCGAACTCGGGATAGGCGGCCTCGGCGAGCTCGGCCATCTCGCGGAACGGCTCGAGCACGTCCGGCGGCACGCGGGACTCCAGCTCCGGCCCGGCGGGCAAGGGCGCGTCGACGGCGAGGTCGAGTGTCTCCTGGGCGCGCGTGCTGCCGGTCTCGTCCACGAGCCGCATCGCACCGGTTGTGAGATCGAACGTGCCGACGAAGTCGCGCCCGCGCCCGATCGGCCAGGTCATCGGCGCGGTGTCGAGGGCAAGCGTCTTCTCGATCTCGTCGAGGAGGTCGAACGGGTCGCGGCTCTCGCGGTCCATCTTGTTGATGAAGGTGACGATCGGGATGTCGCGCAGGCGGCAGACTTCGAACAGCTTGCGCGTGCGCGCCTCGATGCCCTTGGCGGCGTCGATCACCATGACGGCCGAGTCGACGGCGGTGAGCGTGCGGTAGGTGTCCTCCGAAAAGTCCTCGTGGCCCGGCGTGTCGAGCAGGTTGAAGACGCAGTCGCCGTATTCGAAGGTCATCACCGATGTCACGACCGAGATGCCGCGCTCGCGCTCGATGCCCATCCAGTCGGAGCGGGTCTGGACCCGGTTGCGCTTGGCCTTGACCTCGCCGGCAAGCTGGATGGCGCCGCCGAACAGCAGCAGCTTTTCCGTCAGGGTCGTCTTGCCCGCGTCCGGATGCGAGATGATGGCGAAGGTGCGGCGGCGCGAGACGGGGTCGGCCGGCGCCGGAGGGCGGGTCTGTACGGTCATGCCATTACGGATGCGGCGGGCAGATAGGTTTCCCTGGCGCCGGGCGCTGAGGTGTCCAAAGCTCAGATGGGGTCGGGGCCCCTCGATAACGAGGGCGGGCGCGAAGTCAATTGCGCCGCAGCGAGCGCCGGAACACCCGCAGGAGCGGGGCGTGCCGAAACGGAACGAGCGAGGCGGGGGCGAAGCAGCGTGCCGTTCCGCATGGAAACGCGGCACAGCCATGCATCTTGTGCAGTGCACAAAAGAGCCTTGCGGCTCTAATCTTTGCTCATGATGCGAAAACCCCAAAGCCGGACGAAACAGCCCGTGCCGCCGCGCGTGCGGCACGAACCAGCGACGATCGAAGATGCGGTGCACGCTGCCCGCGGCCTCAGCTCCGAACTGGACCACCAGATCGAGATCGTGGCCGGGCTCACCGGGATCAGCCACGATGAGGCGAAAGATCACGTTCTGCGCCAGCCGCCCGAGCGGCCGCAGCGCGGCGCTTCCGTGATCGTCGGAACATCCGTCGTCGTGATCGAACGGCGCCCGGCGCGCCTTTCGTCTCGCCCGGCCGCCAGCAACCTGAACGCGTCGCGCCCGGCCGCCTATCGCAGCCGATAGCTGCGCTTGCACGCGTGAGCGCCGCGCCATCTCCGCGGGGCTTCGGGCGGCGAGCCGACGCGCGCGACGGGTTAGAGCCGTTTCACCACACGAATCGGCTCGAGCTTTCTTAAAGACCCGTTTTCTCCGGCGAAGCCGTATCCAGCCCGGATTCGCGTCCGGGGCAGGCAGTCGCGCGAAAATGCTGTCGGCCGTGGTGGGCTTCGCAGCGTCGGTGCGATCCGATCATGTCCGGCGACTGTGCGAGTCATCCTGTCGCGCAACCACCTTCCGCGAGGACCGTTAACACCGGGAATGCAGGCAGGGAGAGCCGCCGATGGCCCTTGTCCCCCTTTCCACTACCGATGACCACGCTCGAGCCGGCGCGCAGCGCGTGGCGCCAATGATTGTCGCGCCCCACCAGGGATTGCTCCTGGTGCGCAGGCATCATGGTTCCCTGATGTTGATCGAATCGGCGCCGCGCTTTCTCAGCGTCGACGAGATCGGGCAGTTGGGCCGTCGCGTTCGATAAGCCGATGCCCCCGAACATCCCGCTGCCGGCCGCGTCTCAGGGATAGCTATGCCGCGCGGTGCGGCAGAGACGCCGGGCCGCCGCCCGGAGCATCTCGCCGCGATAGCCCCCGCCCTTGACGAGGATCTTCCTCGATGGCGACGGCGTGCTGGCCGATTTCGACACGGGCGCATCCCGAGGCCGGGCAGGCGTTCGGCATCCTGCGATCGGCCATGCCGGAACTGCCTGATCAGGAAGAACGCAGCAGGATCACGTCGGTTACAGCCGTGGCCCCGCAAGCCTCGCTGGTCGGCAAAGGCCTTGCAACGGCGCGGGCTTGCGCGGCGCGATTGAAACCCCCGGCGGCCCGTGCGTGTTGGGCTTTCTCCGTGCGAGGCAGGACGGCACAATCATGAACATGCACCAGAATGTCCAGCCAAGCGCGGCAGCCGAGACTGAGATCGGCTTCAAGGAATTCGTCGCGATGGTTGCGGCGCTGATGGCGCTGAATGCCCTCGCCATCGACGTCATGCTGCCGGGCCTCCAGGAGATCGGCCATGCCCTCGACGTGTCGGACGAGAACCGACGGCAAACCGTTCTCACGGCATATCTGTGGGCCTTCGGTGTCGGTCAGCTGCTGGTCGGATCCATATCGGACCGGTTCGGACGCAAGCCCGTCCTTCTAGCGGGCCTGGCCCTCTATATCGTCGCCGCAGCGATCTGCGCCGTGGCGCCAAGCTTCGAGGCGCTCCTGATCGCGCGGGCCCTGCAGGGGCTCGCATCGGCGGCGCCTCGCGTGGTCGTCACGGCGGTGGTGCGCGACTGCTACGGCGGGCGGCGCATGGCGAGCGTGATGTCCCTCGCCATGATGGCCTTCATCACCGTCCCGGTGCTCGCGCCATCGATCGGCCAGCTGGTTCTGCTGTTCGGCTCGTGGCGCGAGATTTTCGCCCTGCTGACCCTCTACGGTCTGGCGGTCACGGCATGGACCTGGCGGCGGCTGCCGGAGACCCTGCCTCCGGACAGGCGCCGGCCGGCATCGCCGCGCGACATCGCCTTCGCGGTTCGAAAGGTGCTCACGACCCGGCAGACGCTCGGCTACGCGCTGGCCACCGGCATGATGTTCGGCGCCAATTTCGGATTCATCGTCTCCGCCCAACAGATCTTCGTCGACGTGTTCGGGCTCGGCGTTTACTTCCCGCTGGCCTTCGCGGCGGTGGCCGCGACCATGGCCCTGTCGTCGTTCATCAACTCGCGGCTGGTCGGACGCCTCGGCATGCGCCGCATCTCGCATGCTGCGGTCGCGATCTTCACGGCCCTGTCCGGAACCCTGCTCGTCCTGGCTTCCCTCGACGCGTTGAAGCTGTGGATGTTCATGCTTCTGATCGCGGGCATCATGTTCCTGCTCGGCATGGTGTTCTCGAACTTCAACGCCCTGGCGATGGAGCCGCAGGGAAGCGTTGCCGGCACCGCCTCGTCCTTGATCGGCTCCATCACGACCGTCATGGCTGCCTCCTTCGGCCATGTGACCGGCCAGTCGTACGACGGCACGGCCGTGCCGCTCGGGACGGCCTATCTCTCGCTTGGGCTGGCGACGCTCCTGATCATCCTCGTGACGGATCGCGGCCGCCTCTTCGACCAGGTCGGAACGAGCAGACCGGGATTCGCGGCGCACGCCCCTCTGTCCCGGCTTGACGGCGAAGCCGAATAAGCGGAGGCTTGGGCCCTCGCCGACGACCTGTGCGCCAGCACAGGCTTCGCCATCATCGGCGAGCTGCGGCTGCAGGCCCGCCCACCACAAGACAACGCTTCGGGATGGATGATGCTCTTTACGGAGGAGCCGATGCCCGTGCGTCCCCTGAGAACCGCCTCGCTTGTCGCCCTGAGCGCCTTCGCCTGTGCATCGATCGCGGCCCCGGCCGCCGCCCAGGACGGCGCTGACGAACAGTTCGGCAAAGTCCATTTCGAGACGTCGTGCAACGAGGTGGCGCAACGCCGGTTCGACCGCGCAATGCGCTATCAGCATTCCTTCTGGTACCGGCCGTCCAAGGAAATCTTCGCGGAGACGCTCAGGGCGGATCCCGAATGCGCGATCGCCTATTGGGGCATCGCGCTCAGCCTCCTGCTGAACCCGCACTTCCCGGCGCCGAAGGAGAACGTCGCCGAGGGGCTCGCCGCCTTGCAAAAGGCCAAGGCGATCGGCGCAAGAACGCAGCGCGAGCGCGACTATATCGACGGGCTTCTCGCGTTCTACACGGGCGACGAGAAGCGCCCGTTCGGGCAGCGCGTTCAGAGCTATCTCGGCGCCGCCGAAGCGCTTGCCGCGCGCTACCCGGACGACGACGAGGCGCAGATCGCCTACGCCATCACACTCAATGTCGCCGCTTCTCCGAACGACAAGACCTACGCCAACCAGCTGAAGGGCGCCGCCATTCTGGAGCCGATCTTCCGGCGGCAACCACGGCATCCGGGCGTCGCCCACTACCTGATCCATCTCTACGACTATCCGCCGATCGCCGAGAAGGGGCTGGGCGCCGCCCAGCGATATGCCGAGATCGCCCCTTCGGCGCCGCATGCGCAGCACATGCCGTCGCACATCTTCACGCGCGTCGGCTACTGGAAGGACTCGATCGCCGCGAACAGCCGCTCGGCTCTCGCCGCCAAGGATGGCAAGGAGTTCCACGATCAACTGCACGCCATGGATTATCTCGTCTATGCCCATCTCCAGCTCGCGCAGGACAAGCAGGCGCGCGCCGTCGTCGACGAGATGATTGCGGTCAAGGGCTACAATCCGGCGGTGCGCACCGGACCGTATGCGGTGGCCGCCAGCCAGGCGCGCTACATGGTCGAACGAGGCGACTGGCGCGGCGCCGCCGCGTTGCAGGTCAACCCGACCATGTTCGCCTATGTCGACGCCATCACCCACTTCGCCCGCGCGCTCGGGGCTGCGCGTTCCGGAGATCCGGACGGGGCCCGCGCCGACGTCGCCAAGCTCACCGAGTTGCGTGACAAGCTGCAGCAGGAGAAGGACGCTTACTGGAGCGAAATCGTCGATATCCAGAGGCAGGTGGCGACAGCCTGGCTTCTGAATGCCGAGGGCAAGCATGCCGAAGCGGTCGACATGATGCGCGCTGCGGCCGACGCGGAGGACAAGACCGAGAAGTCGATCGTGACGCCGGGGCCGCTCGCCCCGGCCCGCGAACTCTACGGGACGATGCTGCTTGAACGGGGCATGGCGCGCGAGGCGCTTGCCGCGTTCGAGGGCACGCTGGCCAAGGAGCCGAACCGCCTTGGAGCCAGCCTCGGGGCAGCTCAAGCTGCCGAAAAGGCAGGCGACCCGGCCAGGGCGCGCCAGCACTATGCCAAGCTCGTGGAGATGGTCGCAGCGGACGACACAACCCGAGAGGACCTGGCCGCCGCACGGGCATACACGGCCAGGAAATAGCAGAGGATCTGGATCAGGCTCGATTCAATTGGATTGCGCCTGGTCTCTTTCTCTCTGTGTCGCATGATGCTGTTCGGAAAGCGCTGTCCACCCCGGATCAAGTCCGGGGCAGGCTTTTTCCGGATCATGCTCAGCGGCAAAGCCGAGGTCCCGGAATGCGCCTCATAGGCAAGTCACTCGCAGCCGCGCTGACCGCTGCGCTCCTGTCCGTTGCAGCGGTCGCGGCAGCGGCATTTCTCTCCCGCGGATTCGGCGAGCCTGCGTCGCCACGCGCTGTCCGCCCCGTATGGACGGAGGCATATTGGCCGTTCCCGGTCGACCCTTGGGGCAAAGGCAAAGCGTTCCGCTGCAGAACGCAGGACTGCGGAGGCGAAGTGCACCTTTATGTTCGCGCCAAGCTCGGCTTCTGCAACTGCACGACCGGCATCGCCGACGATGCGGAGCTGGAGCGCATGGGCGATCTCGATCTGATCGGTCGGCGCGCCGTGCCATGGCGTCCCGGCCGACTGATCACGGTCGGATCGATGGCGGGCCGCAGCCGCATCTTCGGCGTGACCGATTCGCGGCGCTCCAATGAGGCCGTCATCTCGGCCGCGTTCAACGAGCGCTGCGACATGATCGCCGCAACCGTCGTGCTCGACCACGAGCAACCCGACGCCGTCGAGGCCGCCGTCATCGACTTCCTCAACAGTGAATCGATGTTGAAGTGGGCAGAGGTCACGCTGGGGCTTTGACGGAACGATCCCTTTCCGGAGGGGTTGACGTCCGGACGCACAGAGCGCATCTGGACAGCGTCCGCGCGCCGCCGCTCCCGCGACGTCGTGCGGCTTCACAGGAACTCCCGAACCCCATGCCAAGCGACAGTAGTCGACCAGCCATGCCGCTGACGGCCGAGTGCGTGCCCGCCTGATCGCTTGATCGGCTCACCGCGCGAGCGGCCGAAAGCGGCCGTCGAAGAGGTGAGCCATGACCCTCCTGAATCTGTTCTCTCGAGGCCCGCGCGCCCGGGCCTGCGACACGCCCGTCGACCGCACCGCCGCGCTGATCTTTTATCTCCTGCTGGGGCTCGTGTTCGCGCCCGTCATCGGCCTGCACGTCGCCCTGGCGGCGTCGGATACTGGCGCCGTGACGGCACCGGTTGGCGTCACGCACGATAGCCGGCCGGCGACGCGCCAGCACCGTTAGAGCGGGATCGATGCAGATCGAATCGATCCCGCTTCGGTCCTCTTTGAATCGCATGACCTTCTTCGGCAAAGCGCTTCCCACCCCGGATCAAGTCCGGGGCAGGCTTTTGCCGGCCCTGGCAGCGAGGCGGCCGCGATGATGCATTCCTACGGCGTGGGCGACGGCCGCCTCGTCCGCGTTCCTACGACGGTAGCCGAGCTGCCGCCGCGGGCGGACCTCCTCTGGATCGATCTCTGCAATCCGACGCCAGATGAGGAGAAATGGGTCGAGCGGCTGCTCGGCCTGCAGGTGCCGACACGGCAGGAGATGGCCGAGATCGAGGAATCCGCGCGCCTCTACGAGGAGCACGGCGCGCTCGTCATGACGGCGGTCGTGATCAACGGCGTCGCCGAAGGCCAGCCTTCGCGGACGCAGGTCACCTTCGTCCTGACAAGGACACATCTCGTCTCCGTGCGATACGCCGACCCCCTGCCCTTCCGGAACTTCGAGGCCAAGCGGCAGCGGCAGGCCGAGCTTCTGACGAGCAGCGACCGGATCCTGGCGTCGCTGCTGGAGAGCATCGTCGAACGCGCCGCGGACGTGCTTGAGATGGTCGCCGCCGACTTGAACGAGGTCGCCAACCGGCTCTTCATCGAGGACGAAGGCGCCGGCCGACGACGCAAGGCGAAGCGCGTCGAGAACGAGTTGCAGGCGCTCATCAAGCGGCTCGGGCGCAAGAACATCATGGTGGCGATCCTGCGCGAGAGCCTGCTGTCGATGTCGCGGCTCATCCCCTATCTGCGCGAGGGAGCCAGGGAATGGCTCACCAACGGCGCTCCGGCGCGGCTCAAGCAGATCGACCGCGACCTGCGCTCGCTCGTCGCCTACGAGGCGCAGCTCTCGTCGGAGATCGTCTACCTGCATGATGCAACGTTGGGGCTGATCAACCTCGACCAGAACCGCATCATCAAGGTGTTCTCCATCGCGGCGGTGCTGTTCCTGCCGCCGACACTGGTCGGCACGATTTACGGCATGAACTTCGCTTCGATGCCGGAGCTGCAGTGGCAATACGGCTACCTCTTCGCCCTGTCGCTGATGGTCCTCTCCGCCGTGGTTCCTTATTACTGGTTCAAGCGGCGCGGCTGGCTGTAACCCAGACATTCACGAACATTGTCACCGCCGGCATGGCTGGTTTTCGGGAAGCGCATGACGCCACCACATGGTTCATGCCGACGCCCGCGCTGCAGAGCCGGCTCTTCTACCTGCAAGACGCATGTTCTTCGGCGAACGTGACCCACTCGACGGAAAATGCCTTACGGATCGTGCGCCCGGAACTTTGCAAGTCCCGCAGCGTTCGATCGGTCTGGGCGGACGCAAAGGAAGAACAAGGAAGATCCTCGCAGGAAAGCATTTTCGGCGCTCGATCACTCATCCGCATCAGCAATTCCAACGAGACAACATGCAACGGGGGAACCGATGTCAACATCGTTGCGCAACGTTGTGCCGACTCTGATCGCCCTGCTCACCGGCTACGGGCTCATGCAGATGGGCAACACGCTGCAAGGCACGCTGCTGAGCCTACGCGGCGGCATCGAGGGGTTCTCGGCCGCCGAGATCGGCGCGGTCGGAGCCGGTTTCTGGATCGGCATCGTCATCGGTTCGCTGCGCGGCGGCAGACTGATCCGGCGGGTCGGTCACATTCGCACCTTCGCAGCTCTCGGGGCGATCGCGTCGACTGCGGCGCTGCTGCATCTGCTCGTGATCGATCCGCTCGGCTGGGTGCTGGCGCGCGCCATGACCGGCTTCTGCTTTGCCGGATTGTTCATGGTGGTCGAGAGCTGGGTCAACGGCGCCGCGACCCCGCAGACCCGCGGCCAGATCCTCAGCATCTACGGCATGACCGGGCTGATGGCGGGCATCGGCGGGCAGCTGCTCCTGCCCACCGCCGATCCGGCGGAATTCCAGCCATTCTGCATCGTCGCCAGCATCATCGCCTTCGCGCTGGTGCCGATCGCGCTGACCCGGGCCGCCGCGCCAAGGCAACCGGAGGACGAGGTGCATATCAGCTTGCGCCGACTTTACCGGCAGTCGCCATTCGGCGTCGTCGCCGGGTTTCTGTGCGGCGTGAGCACGTCCACCTTCTTCAGCCTGGCGCCGCTGTGGGCACAACGGCGCGGCTTCGACGACGCATCCGTCGCCTTGTTCATGGCGAGCGGAACGCTTGGCGGCTTTCTGGCAACGTGGCCACTCGGCTGGCTGTCGGATCGGATCGACAGGCGCGCCGTCATCATAGGCGCCGCCGTGACCGCCGCGACGACGCTTCTGGCGCTCGTCGCAATGGTGCCCCGCGATGCGCCGCCGTGGGTCATCTATCTGTGCGCCGCCCTGTTCGGCGGCACCATCATCCCGACCTACAGCATCGTCATCGCGCACGTGAACGACACCGTGGCGCGCGACGACTTCGTCGCCGCCGCCGGCGGGCTCCTGATCATGCAGGGCGCCGGTGCGGCGATCGGCCCGATCGTGGGAGGACTGGCGATGTCGCTCTTCACGCGCGGCCTGTCCATGACCATCGTCACGGCGCAGCTGCTGATCGCGCTATGGGGCGCTTATCGGCTGGCGCGACGGCCGGCAGCGCGGCGTGTCACACGCGCCGGGTTTGTGGTGGAGCCCCCGGTGCCCGTGCATGCGCGGTGAACGCCTGTATGCAAGCGGCATGGTTCCGGCTCGACGCGACCAGCCTGCGCGGCATGTTCAACCAGCAGATCCACGGCTGAAAAAGGTCGCTGCGAACGGTCGAGGACGTCACCGAATTCGAGCAGCGCACGCGTTTCGGACGAGCACGACCTGGGCGTAGCCACGACGCGACGCTGAGCCGCGACGCGACGCTCATTCCCAAGAAGGACGAAGGCAAATGCTTCGCCAGTGAGTTCGTTGCGCCGCATGCCGGATTAATCCGCGACGAACGTCGTTCGGAAGATCATCCCCACTTCGGCGGATGAGCTTTACCCGTCGAGCACGTCGCGAACTTTCTGGGCGAGATCGGCATATGTGAAGGGCTTGGTGATCAGCTGCACGCCGCGGTCGAGGCGGCCCTGGTGCACGATCGCATCGCGGGCGTATCCGGTCGTGAACAGGACCTTGAGCCCCGGCTGTTTGGCGAGCGCCTGGCGTGCCATCTCGGCTCCATCCATGCCGCCGGGCAGGATGACGTCGCTGAATAGCAGGTCGACGCGCGACTGCCGCTCGAGCAGCC